>JAITRC010000004.1 GCA_031288615.1 Tannerellaceae bacterium | reverse complement strand
CCGGGTGAATATAACCAGCACCAGACGCTGCTGTCGCTGAACCTGAAGTGGGAGTGCATCAGTGACCTGGTGACGGTAGCGAAGACGCTGGACGGGACGTACGCGATCACGCCGAAGCCCGGGTCAGGGGGCGGAGGTGCGGGAGGGAAGCTGGTGATCACGGTGAATGCAGACCCGACGCTACCGAACCTGCCGGCGCCGGTGGGGCTGCGGTCAAGTGGGGAGGAGGAGGCGGCGGTGCCGGTGGAGGCGGCGGAGGTGAGCTTTATTATACTGAAGGGGGCGGTAGTGGAAGAACCGGCGGTAGAGGCGGAGGGGGAAGAGGAGACGGTAGTAGAGGCGGAGGTGGAGGGTGAGCCGGAGGGAGAGGGAGAGACGGAGGTAGTAGAGGAGGGTGAGCCGGAGGCTGTGGAACCGGAGGAGGAGGCAACACCTGAGCCTGAACCGGAGCCAGTGGAGGAGGCGCCTGTGGTGGAGGCGGTGTCGGCACCGCCGGTGGGGACGCTGGAGGTAGTAGGGGGCGGTGAAGCGAGCTATACCGTATACACGTTGTCAGGGAGAGCGGTGAGTGCGCCGCTGAAGGCGGGGCTGTATATCGTCAAGGGGGAGAAGGGGAGAGTAGGGAAGGTAGTGGTGAGGTAGGGGGAGAAGTTAGTGGAGGAGAAGAGAAGGCTGGTGGCGGAATGGGAGGAACAGGATGGGGTGATGCTGTCATGGCCGGAAGTAGAGATGGATTGGGGTGAGGATACGGAAGAAGTACGGGCATGCTATCGGTCAATCATGGAGGAGGTGTCCCGAAGGGAGAAGGTAATTCTGCTACGTCAGGAAGAATGGAGCCTGAATGATACATGGGTGCGAGACTATGGACTATTGTCGACGCGAGGGGGTGAGGATAGGGTGTTGGTAGATTATCGGTTCGACGGATGGGGCGGGAAGTATGAGTCGGGTGGGGATGATGGAGTAGGGGGGAAGGTGTACAAAGAGAGGAAGGTGTTTGCGAGTGGGGTGGGGTATGTGCGTCGAGAAGAAGTGGTGACGGAAGGAGGTAACTTGGAAACGGATGGAGAAGGGACGTTACTGTCCTCATGGGTGTGTGCGGGAAAGCGGGTGCCGTATGAGAAGCGAGAGGAATGGGCGAGGGAGTATAAAGAGCGGCTGGGGATAGAGCGGGTGCTGTGGGTGGAGAGTGGGGAATTGGAGGGGGATGACACGGATGGACATATAGATACGCTGGTACGATTTGGGGATGCCAGGACGCTACTGTATACGAGGTGCAAGCGTAGCGATAGTCATTATGTGGAGTTAAAGCGGTTGGAGGAGGAGCTGTGCAGCTTTAGAGGGCGAGATGGGCGACCGTACAAGTTAGAGGCGTTGCCGTTGCCCTCACCGGTGGTGCATAAGGGGAAGCGTTTGCCGGCGAGTTACGCCAATTTTTTGTTTATCAACGGGGGAGTATTGGTGCCGGTGTACGGAGTAGAAGAAGATGCAGAGGCGTTAGGGGTGTTCCGGAGGCTATATCCGAATCGGGCGGTAGTGGGGCTAGATTGCAGGGTGTTGTTGCGTCAGGGCGGATCGTTGCATTGCGCGACGATGCAGTATCCGCGGGGATTTCTCAGAGACGAAAGGAAAGGAGGAGATTGAGGTCGGAGTTGTTTGGCTGGAGCGCGAGTCGGGTGTAGAGGTTGAGGGAAGGGAGGATGCCCCAGTGCAGGAGTGCGACGAATCTCAAGCCGTGTCCATAGAGGAAGGTGGAGTTGAAGGCATAAGGGAGTTGTTTTTCGTAAGAGAAGATACGGGCGTTATAATTATCGGTAAAGAAGAGGACGGCGTAGAGGTCGAGTTCAAGTGGGAGGTTGTGCGGATTGCAGGAGAGGTTTTGAGAGAAAGCAACACCGCTGGAGGTTGCGAGGGCATCGGCATACCGGATGGCATCGAAAGAGGATCGGAGAGTAAAGGGGCGGTTATTGCCGTATTGGCAGAGGAGTCGGAGTCGGTGCGTATCGTAAGGTCGGACTAAGGGATCGGGCTCGAAGGGAATGGATTGGTCTTTTTCTCTTAGGCGGTAATTGTAGCGAAGTGAAGCGGAGAGGTTGTTGCGGGGCAAAAAATCAAGGTGAAATCTGGCATGAATGCCGGAGGAAGGTGCAGAGACAAGGTATTTAAGCCAAGGGTGTCGGAAGAGGTCTATAGAGGCATCGATCTTCCAGTGGGGGTGAGGCAAGAAGTTAAGGGCGGTGAAGAGGCCGGATTCGTTGGAGACATCGGAGTTTTGAGAAAAGGCGGAGGCGAAGAGGGCATGGTATCTTGGGGAGTAGTTACGGAGAAGGATAAGGAGGTTGAATTGGGAGATGGGTGTAAAGCGGAGGGCGTTAAGTGAGGCAAAGGCGTTATTGGCAGCGATGGCCGTTTCGCCGTAAAAGCGAGCGTTAGGGAGTTGGAGGTAGTAATCGAAGGAGGCATTGGCGTTGTGGTTACCGCGAAAAGCGAAGAGGTTGTAAGGGAGGGGCTCAGGCAGGAGGCTGAGGTTACCGGAGGCATGTGCGAGTGCAGAGAAGGCGAGGCCGAAGCGATTGTGTGCGAAAGCGAGGTTGGCACCGAGTGCATGCATGGGGAGGGTATGTTTTTTATCGAAGTCTTGTGGTGTTCGATGTAGCCCGTCGGATTTGAAGGCGGAGAAGGTGGAATCGGAGGAGAGGGTGGCATCAAGGTAGCGGAGAGAATAGAAGAGATTGAACTCCCAGAAGTTACCGGATCGGAAGGAGGTGGCGACACCTCGAAAGAAGTCGGATTCATTGGTAGAGGCGTGAGGTCGGAAGCCATTGGCTCGCCTGCCGGATTGAGGGTTGAGGGAGGCACGTGCAGGGTTAAAGCCGTTATGAATGATTAGTCCATGTCCGAAGGTGGCTTTGAAATCACCAATGATGAGTGCGGGTAGGAATGTCCGAATATCGGAGAGGAAGACATATCCCGAGTAGAAATCATAGCCATTGCGAAAAGGCTCACCGTTGTCTTTTTCGGTAGAGAAGCCGGTAGTGAGGCGTTTGTCGAGGTTGTAGGTATACTGGAGGGAATGGTAGAAAGGTTCACCGAGGAAGGATTCGGAGCGATTGGAGTGGAGTTTACGGGCGTAACGGGAACGCAAGGAGTGGTGTCCGAAGGAGGTGAGTTCGCGGTCATCGCGTTGTCTGATGTAAATGAAAGGGAGAAGGAGTTCGATGGTCGTAAAATCCAAGTTATCAATGACTTTTAAGACATGAAGGGTAAGAATTTCGCCAAAGTGTTTTCTGAAGGCGAGGATAGCGTCTATCTGCGTGTCGGAGAGGAAAGGGAGTTGACTAAGTTCGTGAGCGGAGACGCGGTTGATGTCTAAGGGGTGCTCGGCGATGAAGGAAAGTTCATGGTAAAGGGCTTCGGCAAGTTCGGGACTGTCGGTTTGTTCGGCAAGCTCTTGGATATACTCCTTCCACTTGTTGGGGTTGGGAAGAAAGGATTCGTTGAGGGTGGAGGATTGTGCAAAAGCCGTTGCCTGGTAGCAAAGGAAGAGAATAGGGAGGGTTTTCATGAGAATAGCTCAAAAATAAATTGAGAGTCCGACGCCGCCACTCAGACCCAGAATAGGGTGGACGGAGGTGGCAACATCAATTACAAAGCGGTTGTTTGTGTAAGTGGCACCAAAGGTGGTCAGCCAGGGGTTAGTTCTAATCCCACCACTGAGAGTGAAGGTATGGTCAAAAGCAAATTCCAGGGCTATATTACCGCTGAAGGGGGTATACTGCGCAGAAGAGATAGCGGTTAGGAGGTGTAGTTTATCGACAATACCCCAATCAATACCGGCCTGAGCCTGCCAGGAACCAGCGGCCATCGCGAGGGATCCTTGTCCGAAGGAAACGGCCTCAATATTGGAGAGCGCAAGCCCTGCAGCAAAGCGTTCGGAGGGAGCAAACCTGAGGCCAAGGTCAGCCGAAAGGCAATGGCCTTGTTCATCAAACAGCAGCGTCTGCAAGAGGGCATATTGAGCGGCGGCACCCAGGGTCCAGTGTTCACCGAGCTTACGTCCTACGGCAAGTCGAAAAAGAGATTCGCGAAAGTCATCGAAGCCGAAGGTCTGAGCATGCACAGCAAAGGGGAGGAAAATATTGGGATAGACAATACCGGCGGTCAGGTAGAGCAATTCTTTTAATTGGTAATGGTCAACGAGGGAGAAGGCGGCAGAGGGAGCGTTCTGTTCGGCGACGAGAGAAGGGTTGGTCAAGGAAGAACGTAAGACAGTGGCACCGGCGAACTTCATTTGGCAGACCTCCGTTAGCGGGAAGAGATTGTTGGCATCGGCGTTGCGAGAAGCCGTCGCCAAGAATAGCCGGAACGCTAAAAGAATAGCCAGTTTGCTTTTTTGAATCACAGGGTAAAGATAAGCTATAAAAACAAGAGCGCCTCAAATTGAGATGGATGGAGGGCTTTACAGAAACGTAACTTTTTCGTCATTCTTCCGTCACCGGTTGCGCCTACGTTTGCGTCGAGAAAAAGGACAACAAATAAATGTTGAAGTAAAAGTCTGAAGTATGAAGAAGAGAGAATTTATTAAGTCAGGGCTGTATGCTGGGGGAATAGGTTTGTTGGGGCATGGCAGTATCCTGTCAGCGGTAGGGAGCGTCGCTCCGTCCCTTGCCAGCCCTGGAGGTGAACTTATTCCGGCGGACTACACAACCCCATCATGGACACTCTACAAACGTGCTCTTGCGGCGGGTCAGGGAGTAGAAGAAGCCCTGTCACTGCTTCAACCCAAGGAACAGCCATTCAATATTGTGTCCAGTGTCAATGGGGATCCATGTACCCAGATGGGCGTAACATGGTACACCAATGCGGGAGAAAAAGGACACTACATGGAATGGGTGGAAGGGGATTCTACAGTGGTCGGGTTCGCGAATGCGGGACGCATTGATGCTGCTGAGACGGATGTCACCGATATGAATTATAATAATCGGGTTAACGAAGAACTTACGGATGTTTTCGAGCTCCATGAGAAACGGAGCTACGTCAGTCATAAGGTGCTTCTGACGGGTCTTCATGCGGACACGCTCTACTCATATAGGGTGGGTAAAGCGGGGAGTTTCCGCACGGGGAGTTTCCGCACGGCCAAGTCGGACGGAGGTGACTTTGATTTTATCTACATCGCGGACACGCAAGCGATGAAAGAGAGCTATTTCGACGTTTCAGCGCGCACGGTTTCGGCGGCCCATAGCCTTGTACCGGGAGCATCGTTTCTACTCTGTTCGGGAGACCTGATTGAATCGAACAAAGGGGTCTACGAAGGAGAGAGCACCTATTATGACGATAACTCCGAGTGGGAATGGGAGCAGTGGTTCGAACGGATGCAGTCTACGTGGCTACAGCTACCGGTTGTTCCCGTACAGGGCAATCACGACACCTCCCCATACAGTAACCTATTCCACCACTTTAATACCGACCGTTCATTCAACGCTACCTTCGGTGCGGGTGGAAAGGGTACGGCGATGGAGGGTACGGTCTACTCCTTTGTGTGTGGAGAGGCACTATTCATGGTCATCAATTTTGAGGACTATCGCAAGGGGGAAGTTTATTTTCAGGCACTTGAGAGTTGGATGGAAGAGCAGGTAGTGAACCATCCTGAGGTCAAATGGCGTATCGTCACGTACCACAAGACTGTTTTCACGGGTAGCTCATCTCATCAAGATGACAGCGACGGGAAAACGGTTCGTCATCGTTTCGCGAAGGTGTTTGAGCGGTTGGGGATAGACCTGGCCCTACAGGGACATGACCATATCTATGAGGCAATAGGGGTGGTGACGACTCATGAGACGGAATATAGCTTGGTGGGTAATGCGGTGAGCGAGAGGACATGGTCGGAGCCGGTGCCTCGCGACAGCGAGAAGAAATACACACCGAACATGACGGGGTGGTCAGGGGGAAGGTTTGACGTTACGCGTGGGATGGTCTACTTTCTGAACAACTCGGCGGGGTTGAAGAAATACACCCCCCGCTCGCGGGAAGAGATGGATAACGCCATCAACAAGCACGGAATCACGAATTACTTCGACATGTTCAGCCGATTCGGTCAGACGGGGTTACCGACGTTCAGCCACGTCCACGTTAGCCTCGAAGCGATTACGCTGAGCACGTATACCGTGGACTCCGAAGGTCAGGCCAGCCTGTTTGACTCCATCCATATTGTCCGTAGCGGCAGTAAGCAGGGGATAGAAGAAGTCCGTAATTCGGGACTGAAACTTCATCCGGCAGGCCATCGCCTACTACGCATCGAAACAAGTGAAGTTGTAGAAGACGTCCGTCTGTATACATTCTCCGGCACCCGAATACTTTCTCAGCGAGGCAATATGCTTAACCTCACGGGTATCCCTGTGGGTATCTATCTCATTACCGTCCGGACGGGATCCCAGCAATATGCCGAAAGGCTTGTAGTTAAACCTTAACCCGAGGCTGTGGTGCTACTACCCGGCACTGCGGCCGTTACTTTTTCTGTGTCAGGGCTGCTCCGGAATGCCACGGAGCAGCCTTTTTTATGTGGGGCTGGGGAGAGGAGTCCGCAGGCGGCATGGATGTCTACACCACGAGAGGCGCGGAGTGTGGCGTTGAGTCCGGCGGCATTCAGTTGGTTGCAAAACTCTTCCATTTGCTCTACCGAAGGGCTCTCAAACCCACCATCCTTGCCGGGTATAGGGTGATATCCAATGACGTTCACCCTGCCACCGATGGCACGAAGTAGCCTCCCAAGTTCCTTGACATGAGCTTGGCTGTCATTCATTCCCTTGAAAAGGATGTACTCAAAGGAGATGCGGCGTTGGTATCCGAAGTCATATTTTTTCAGGAGGGCAATGAGTTCTTTGACAGGGAAAACACGTTCGGCGGGGACCCATTCGGCGCGTTCGGCGGCAAAAGGGGAGTGAAGGCTTACGGCCAATCGAGCTTTGCTTTCAGCTAAGAAGCGCCTGAATCCAGCTTCAGGCGTTCCTACGGTGGAGACGGTGATCCTCCGGCTACTCCATCCGTAGCCCCATTGGGCAGTGAGGATATTCAGAACTTTCAGGACGGGTTCGATGTTGTCCATAGGTTCGCCCATGCCCATAAAGACGGCGTTGGTGACGAGTCCTTTGCCAAACTCATCCAAGGCGGTGAGTTGGTTTAAGATTTCGTTAGGTGAGAGGTTTCCGTGGAAGCCTGAACGTCCGGTCATGCAGAAGCGGCATCCCATCCGGCATCCTAACTGTGAGGACAAACAGAGGGTACCTCTGTCGGCGGCGGGGATGAAGACGGTTTCGATGCGTCTGCCGGCGGCGGGTTTTGCGGGAGCAAAGAGATATTTTACTGCGCCGTCGGTGGAGGGTAGAGCGTCAATAGGGGACTGCCGTCCAACGTGATAGCGCTCTTCGAGCCAGGCGCGTTTTTTTGCGGGAAGTTCAGCCATTTCGGCAATCGTCAGCGCGTGGCACCGGTAGAGCCGGTGGGCGATCTGTGCTGCGGCATACCGCGCCAACCCCGCTTTGTCGGCAACGGTTTGCAGTTCATCCAGGGTCATCCCGCTCAGGGAAATTTTCTCCATGTCAAGCGAATAAGATTAAAAGAAAAACGGGTGGCTGTGCAACCACCCGCTTGACTGTCGGGGTGAGACGATTCGAACGTCCGACCACACGCCCCCCAGACGCGTACTCTAACCGGGCTGAGCTACACCCCGCTACCCAATCAATAAAGACGGCGCGAAGGTAAAACTTCCCTCCGAAAAAACAATGAGGGTAGTGAATTAACCGAGCGAAGCGAGGAGATTTTCGAGGGAGAGGGGGTCTTGGATGAGGATTTGTCGAGGCTTGCTGCCTTCAAAAGGGCCGACGACGCCGGCTTTCTCAAGCTGATCCATGATACGTCCGGCGCGGTTGTAGCCGATGGAGAACTTGCGTTGGATGAGGGAAGTGGAACCTTGCTGAGAGGTGACGAGGAGCCGAGCGGAGTCATCAAAGAGAGGGTCACGGTCGGTGAGGTCAACGTCGGCGAGTTTATTGTCATCTTCACCGTCGGGATGATATTCGGGAAGGAGGTGTGCGGTGGGGAAGCCAACCTGATCACCGATGTAATTGGAGATTTGCTCGACTTCGGGGGTGTCAATGAAAGCACATTGTACCCGAACCATCTCACTACCTTGCGAAAAGAGGAGGTCGCCGCGGCCGATAAGTTGGTTAGCGCCGGGTGCGTCGAGGATGGTGCGGGAGTCAATCATGGAAGAGACGCGGAAGGCTATACGTGCAGGGAAGTTGGCTTTGATGGTGCCGGTGATGATGTTGACGGAGGGTCGTTGTGTGGCAATGATCATGTGAATGCCCACGGCGCGAGCCTTTTGGGCGATACGTGCGATGGGGAGTTCGATTTCTTTGCCGGCGGTCATGATGAGGTCACCAAACTCATCAATGATAACGACGATGTAGGGCATGAAGCGGTGTCCCTTTTCGGGATTGAGTCGTCGTTGCCGGAACTTGTCATTATACTCTTTGACGTTGCGGGTATGGGCTTTCATGAGGAGGTCGTACCGTTCGTCCATTTCGGAGCAGAGGGAGTTGAGGGTGTAGACGACTTTGGTGACGTCGGTGATAATGGCTTTTTCGGCGTCGGGGAGTTTGGCCAGGTAATGCCGTTCAATTTCGGCATAGATGCTGAACTCGACCATTTTGGGGTCGACGAGGACGAATTTAAGTTCAGCGGGGTGCTTTTTGTAAAGGAGGGAGGTGATGATGGCGTTTAGCCCGACGGATTTGCCTTGTCCGGTAGCCCCTGCGACGAGGAGGTGGGGCATTTTACAGAGGTCAAAGAGGAAAATTTCGTTGGAGATAGTTTTGCCCAGAGCGATGGGTAGGTCGAAACGGCATTCCTGGAAGCGTCGTGAGGAGAGGATGGATTGCATGGAGACGATCTGGGGATTCTTGTTAGGCACTTCAATGCCGATGGTGCCCTTACCGGGCATGGGTGCGATGATACGTATGCCGAGTGCTTTGAGGGAGAGGGCGATGTCATCTTCGAGGTTACGTATTTTGGAGATACGGACACCGGCTTCGGGGACTACTTCGTAGAGGGTGATAGTGGGGCCGACGGTAGCTTGGATAGAAGTGATGCCGATGCTGAAGTTAAGGAGCGTTTGTTTGATGTTATCCTTGTTGGCATTTTGTTCGTCCATATCCACCTGCCGGTCATCGTTGTCATAATGCTTGAGGAGGTCGAGGTTAGGGTTACGGAAGAGGGAGAGGTCAAGGGTGGGGTCATACTCACCGAGTTCGTTGAGGGGGGAGTAAGTTTCAGGGTCGGAAGGAACGATCACGTGAAAAGTTTCCTCGTCAGGAGGGACAATCACCTGGAAGGAATCATCGTCAGAGATGGGAAGATCGTCGTCAGAGATGGGAAGATCGTCGTCGGGAGGTTCGGATTGGGTAAGAGGGGGCGCGATTGGGAGCTTTTTGACGGTGTGTGCACCGGCTTTTGTCTTCGAGAGGTGCCGTTTGAGTCGGAAGGGGGAGGAGAGGAGTGTACGGAGGATAGGGATCGTGCGTGAGGAGGAGAAGATGGCGATGACCAGGAAAGTGGCTAAAAGGAAGAGGGCAAGGCCGAGACTGCCGAGTGTGGATGTCAGGAGGAGTGTGACGGCGTGTCCATGTTTCCCGCCAGGGTAGAGGAAAGTATTTTCGGAAGTGCGGGCGAAAACGAAGGCGAGGAAGATGGAACACCAGATAAGGGAGGAGGTACAAAAGAGGAAGCGTTTGAGGATGGGCTGTTTGTTAAGTCCCATCAACCGTCCACCGAGTATGAACAAGAAAGCAAGGATGATGAAGGAGGGTATCCCGAAGCCCCTATTGATGAAGAGGTCGGATAGGTAAGCACCGCAGGCTCCACCCCAGTTGCGCAGAGCGTAATGGTCGGCGATGACGTTGCCGAGGGGAAGGCTGCTGACGGCGCTTTGGTCGGCTCCTTGTGAAAAGAGAAAAGACGCGAAGGCCAGCAGTAGGTAGAAAGCAAATATACAGAAGACAAGCCCTATAATATAATGGGTGCGTTCGTCGGCGAAAACTTCTTTAAGGGGAGGAGCAGGGCTTTTCTTTGCCACGGTGCGGAGGGTGAAGGTTGGTTTAGAGGGCTTGGGAGATGTCTTCAAAGAGGGCGTCGACGGTTTCGAGGCCGACAGAGAGCCGGATGGTCTGTTGGCTGACATCCATACTTTGCCGTTGTTCGTCGGAGAAGGTACCGAAGATGGTACTGGCGGGGTGTATGGCGAGGGTTTTGTGGTCAAAAAGGTTGGTGGCTCTTCGGATAAGCCGTAGGCGGTTCATGAAGGCGAAACAGTGTTCCCGTGAGGGGAGGTCGAGGGTCAGCATGGCACCGGGGAGTGCGCCGAATTGTGCGAGGCTGAGCGCATGGTAAGGGTTATCTTCGAGACCGGTGTAATTGACGGCGGTGATACCGTGAAGCGTCCGGAGGCGTTGCGCCAGGTGCAGACAAGTGGTAGCTTGCTGCCGGAAACGGAGGTCAAGGGTTTCCAGTCCGAGCGACTGCATGTAGGCAGCGTGTGGGGTCATATAGGCACCGATATTGCGGTGCACCTCTGTACGCAGGCGTGCGGTAAAAGCATTTTTTTCACCGGCGGTTTTGATTTGTGAAGCCAGCACGGGGGATTGTTTCCAGGAGAAGTTACCGTAATCAATGATAAGCCCGCCGAGGCTGGTAGCTCCACCGGAGATATATTTGGTGGAGGAGATGAGGTCAAGATGGACACCAAAGTCTGCAGCGCAGAAGGCGGTGAAGGGGACGATAGTCGTATCTGCAATAAGGGGCACCCCTTGAGCTTCGCCAATGGCGGAGAGCGTTTTGAGGTCGGCCACTTCCTGTTGCGGATTGGTGATGATCTCAAGGAAGATGCAACAAGTTTTCCCATCTACGGCGCGGCGTACTTCATCGGGATCGGAAAGGTTACAGAAACGGGTTTCGACACCGAGCTTACCGAGCGTGTTGGTGAGGAAAGAGTATGTATTCCCGAAAAGGTGTGCGGAAGTGACGATATTCGACCCCTGGTAAGCGATGTTAAGGAGCGTATTACTGATAGCCGCCATGCCGGAGCTTAAGGCAGTGACGCTTGCCGCGCCGGTCATCGTGCGAACACGCTTTTCAAAGTACTGGACGGTGGGGTTCGTGATACGCGAGTAGGTATGGTCGGCACTTTTCCCGCAGAAGGCTTTTTCCATCGCCTCGGCGGTATCAAATTCAAAGGCGACGTTGTCATAGACAGGCATTGAGAGGGCGTTATGTACGTCCTTTTTCTCGTAGGGAGTGTGTAAAACTTTTGTTACCATAACTTTTTTATGATCGGGGATTTATTGAAAAAGGAGCATCTTGCTGAGATACTTTCCGATGATATCAAACTCAAGATTGACGACGGTACCTTTCTCAATTTGTCCGAAGTTGGTATAGTCGTGGGTATAAGGGATGATCGCGACTTCAAAGGTGTGGATACCGGAGTTACAGACAGTCAGGCTGACACCGTTGACGGCGACGGAGCCTTTTTCGACAGTGGTATAGCCTTTGGCGGCCATTTCTTTGTCGAAGGTATATTCAAAGCAGTAGCACCAACTTCCTCCGTTTTCCGCCACAGAAGTACAGACAGCGGTCTGATCAACGTGCCCTTGGACGATATGTCCATCAAGGCGTCCGTTCATGAGCATACTTCGTTCGAGGTTCACCCTGTCGCCTATTTTGAGTAGGCCGAGGTTGGAGCGTTCGAGGGTCTCTTTGACGGCTGTCACGGTGTAATCTTTACCGGCTTTACCCACTACAGTGAGGCATACCCCATTATGGGCGATGCTCTGGTCAACCTTCAATTCGTCGACAAACGAACAGGTCAACGTGAAATGCACATTTTCCTTGTCTTGCCGGATACCCGTCACAAGGGCTGCTTCTTCTACAATTCCCGAAAACATTTACTTTTCTTTTGAGTGAGGGTTCAACCATTCCTTCATAGCCTGCGCCAATTGATCGGGGCAGGAGGTAGCTTTGCGTCCGCAACGTATGCCTTCCATCCGCCGGACGGCTTCTTCAATGTCCATTCCTCGGAGGAGGGCTGCCAACCCATGTGAGTTGCCATCGCATCCGTTTTCTACGGAGACATCGCTGATGGTTTGCCCCTCAAGAGTAATTGTCATTGCCGAAGCGCATACACCGGACGGGCGGTAAGTGATTTGCTGTTTCATGGTGGCGTCTGTTGTTTGCATGGGCGCAAATGTACAATTTTCTTCTCCTTTCCCGCATAGAGACACCTCTCCTTAATTAATATTAAATAGCCGTAAATCGTTGGAAAGTATCGTAAACATTAGTATCCTTGCGCTCGCAAAGCGTAAGTACCGGTTCCCTCCGGTTTAACAAGGGAGAGTTTCTTGTATTTATCAACAAAAGTAACACTGCAGAAATGGGACTTTCTAAAGCCAAAGCGTGTGGTTTGTTGCTCGTCGCCGTTGCGTTCATCGCGATGGGAGCATGCAAGCCAAAGAGCGCCGAAAGCACCGAAGCACCCGCAGAGGAAGCGGTTGTAGAAAGCGTCGAAGGTCAAGTATGTACCGAAGGCACTGAACACGACTCTACCTGTTGCGGCGAAGCCCACTCTGAAGAAGCAGCCCCCGCAGGGGAAGTTGCCGTTCAAGAGTGAGGATGCCTTTCGGGCAACGACGAAAAGCTGAGCTACCGGCTATACGGGCTTTTTACAAACGCCTTCCACGGGGACATGTGTTGAAAGAAATGAAGAAGGGGGTGCCCGTCAAAGGGTGCCCTTTTTTATGCGTGGAGGCGAATGCCAAGTTCTGTGAGTTGGGCTTCATCAAGCATAGAAGGAGCATCAATCATGACATCACGTCCGGAGTTGTTTTTGGGAAAGGCGATACAATCGCGTATGCTGTCCAGTCCGGCAAAGAGGGAGACAAGTCTATCTAAGCCATAGGCAATACCCCCGTGAGGCGGTGCACCGTATTTAAAGGCATCCATGAGGAAGCCGAATTGTTCTTGTGCCTTGTCGGGGGTGAAACCGAGGAGTTGGAAGACCTTGTGCTGGAGGGTGCTATCATGGATACGTATGGAGCCACCCCCCACCTCGACGCCGTTGATCACCATATCGTAAGCATTGGCACGGACGGCACCTGGATCGCTGTCCAACAGCGGAATATCTTCCGCAAGCGGGGCTGTGAACGGGTGATGCATCGCATAGAAGCGTCCGTCTTCTTCACTCCATTCAAAAAGAGGAAAGTCCGTCACCCAGAGACAGGAGAACGCTTCTTTGGGACGCAGTCCCAGTCGTGTACCCATTTCAAGGCGGAGGTCATTCAGTTGTTTGCGGGTGCGCAACACATCATCACCGGAAAGGATGAGGAGCAAATCCCCTGCATGGGCGTCAAAAGCAGCTTTAATTTGTTGCAGTGTCTCTTGCGGGTAAAACTTGTCGACGCTTGACTTGACGTTCCCGTCTGCCTCAATGCGGGCATAGACCAGCCCCTTGGCACCTGTTTGCGGACGGCGGACAAACTCTGTCAGCTCATCCAACTGCTTGCGGGTATAGGAGGCTGCTCCCGGTGCACAAATACCGCCGATGTAAGCGGCGCTGTCGAATACCGGAAAACCTTGCCCCTTTACTTTATCCGTCAGTTCGACGAAGGTCATACCGAAGCGGGTATCAGGCTTGTCGCTCCCGTAGAGGCGCATAGCCTCCTGCCACGTCATGCGGGCAAAAGGTGCATTGAACTCCTTCCCCAGCAGGCTGCGGAACAGGTGGTGTGAGAGACCTTCAAAAGTATTCATTACATCCTCCTGAGTGACAAAACTCATCTCGCAATCAATCTGAGTGAATTCCGGCTGGCGGTCGGCGCGCAAGTCTTCGTCACGGAAGCATTTGACTATCTGGAAATATTTATCGAATCCCGACACCATCAGCAATTGCTTAAAGGTCTGTGGTGATTGCGGAAGGGCGTAAAACTGTCCCTGATTCATGCGGGAAGGTACGACGAAGTCGCGTGCCCCTTCGGGGGTAGATTTGATAAGCACTGGCGTTTCCACTTCCAAAAACCCTTGCTCGTCGAGGTAACGGCGCACCTCAAAGGCCATCTTGTGGCGAAGTTCAAGATTAGCGCGTACCGTACGTCGGCGAAGGTCAAGGTAACGGTATTTCATCCGTAGCTCGTCGCCCCCGTCCGTATCATCTTCGATGGTGAAGGGAGGTGTCGCCGCTACATTGAGCACGGTCAGTTTCGATACGGCGATCTCTATTTCGCCTGTCGGCAGATGCGGGTTTTTCGCCGAACGTTCACAGACGCGGCCTATGACCTGAATCACAAACTCCCGTCCCAGCTTGTTTGCCTGTTCGCAAAGTGCTGCATCCGTCTCTTGGTTGAAGACCAGTTGCGTCACCCCGTACCGATCCCTTATATCTACGAACACCATCCCCCCCATTCTCCGTACCCGCTGCACCCATCCTGCCAGCGTCACTTGTGTTCCGGTGTGTGCGGCTCGCAATTCCCCGCAAGTATTTGTTCTATACATAATTGATTATTTGGTGTTCAGGTTCATGGATTGTAACGGGAGAGCCGGAGGATTTCCTGGGCATCGGTGTGGCGAAGGAGCGCAGAAGGAGTGGTGTGGGTACGGGACACATAGCGGGCGACGATATGCAAGCCCAGACATGCGCCCAGGTTACCGGGGAGGCTGTCGGAAAGGAACGTAGCCGGACGGGGATCAAAATAGCTTTGCGTGGTGGGGTAGTCAGGCCTGTAGAGATGTTTACGGTCAAGGAGGGCGTGCCAGATGAGAGTCTCTTGGTGAAGGATTTGGCGGTATTCATCGGCCGTGTAGCCGAGTATATGGGCTATGGAACTGTCAGGGAGGGCTTTGCGGACAAGGTAATGTATCTTACCTTCGTAGATCATACGGTCCAGAAGTACATTGTCTCGCCCTGTGAACGGAAATTCCGACATCAACCAACCCATCAGGTAATCCCGAACGATGAACTCGGGTTGCATCAGCTTTCGCTGGTACCCGTAAAAAAACTCGTTGTACAGAGGATGTTCACCCAGGTATTTGTCAATGGAAAGGGACAGTGTCCCTTCACCGGCGAGTATGTTCTGACTGAATCCTGACACGTGCATATACAGTTGCGGCACGGGAAGCCCTCCCAGCGTGTCGGACAAGAAGGCCAGAGCCGGTGATAGCTGCTGTTCTATCTCCGTGACGTCGTCGAAACGCTGCAGCGACACGCGGTAGAGTTCCCGCAACGTAGAATCTCCGTAATAGGCCATCAGTTTCTGAAGGAAATCCGGTGCTCCCGCCGACGGCAGGTTAAAGAGTGCTTTTCCTGTGATGTCCATCATCACCGGATAAGTCTCCGTCAGTGACAGGACTGCCAACGAATCTCCCGTCTCAAGAAAACGGAACATGTCTTTGTCGAAACGCTGTATGTGGATTTCCTGGGCGCGTATGCGGGAGCTTGTCTCACCGCAACCGGCAAGCAACAGTAACAGTAAATAGGGGCGGATACATACCTTCGCCCAACCGTATACATTCATCATTGCTGTAGAAGAGTTTGGTGGATAATGGATTGGTTCAATGCTCGGGCATAGTCCTCAGGGGTATCAATGCCGAAACTTTCTATCTCTGTGATACCGGCGCGGATAGTATACCCATGCTCTATCCACCGGAGCTGTTCAAGGCTTTCAGCCGTTTCCAAATCCCCTGCCGGTAATTGTATCAGCTCACGCAACACCTCGTATCGGTAAGCGTAGATTCCGATATGTGTGTAATAGACCTGCATAGACGTCCATTCGTCAGGCTCTTTTCCCCGTATATAGGGGATCGCCGCACGCGAAAAATAGATCGCATCCCCCTTCCGGTTCACTACTACTTTGGGGACGTTAGGATTGAATAAGGTCTTCGTGGCCTCTTCTCCCCTACCCAGGGCTTTGACCAGCGTAGCGATTTGCGTAGTTTCGTCGCTAAAGCATGCCTTCAACACCCTCAATTGTGCAGGATGCACAAACGGCTCATCCCCCTGCACATTGACTACCACGTCAAACTCACCCCCTATCTTTTCCAATGCTTCCCCACAACGGTCTGTCCCACTCCGGTGTTCCGATGAGGTCAGCACCACTTGTCCTCCGAAACCCCGTACCGCCTCGACGATACGTTCATCGTCCGTAGCCACCCATAGCGACTCAGGAAACACCTCCAAAGCCCGTTCGTACACCCATTGGATCATCGGTTTCCCCCACAGGTCGGCTAAGGGTTTTCCGGGAAAGCGGCTGGATGCGTATCGCGAGGGAATGATTCCCGCAAACTTCAGTTTTTTCATGGGACAAATTTCAAACATATCGTCCAACTACATATAAGCCTGTCGCAAAGGTAGATAATGTAAGAAACAATTCGTAATATTGCATCAAATTCATTAGGTTGCTATTGAATGAAGAAGAGACAATTCGGTTTTGCATCCAGGAGAGTCGTTTGGACGTTTGTCTTAGGGCTGTTATTGTCTTGGGGAGGAATGGCTCCGGTTTGTGCACGTATATGGTTTGTCACACCTGACGCACCTGTCACCTCCGGTGGGAATGTGGCCTTACTTGGTACACACTGGGAAAACCCCGTCCGGCTTTGGGAAGCTATCCAATATGCGGCTGCCGGAGATGACATCTTCATGAAGGTGGGTGACTACAGAGAATCCGTTAGCCCCACTGCAAATCACACTTCCTATCGAATATCAAAAAACCTCACCATCAAGGGTGGATATAGGGGGACGGATACGGAGACGCTCGACCTTGACTCCCCCTTCTCCCGTATTTATCCTCCCTTAGGGGGGCGGGTCATGGCGGTTGCCAAATGTACCGTAGAGTTCCACAACCTCATCTTCTCCGGTGGAACTGCCTCCAAAGAAGCAACTTATAGCCTCAATGGGGCAAGTATACCCGCAGCGGTGGGCGGTGCATTGTGTCTCGCCGCTGGAACTACCGCCAAGCTGCATAACACGAAGTTTATTCAAAATGTCGCGTCTTCCACCGGCTGGGGAATTGGTGGCGGTGTAGCTGCCACCGACTGGGAAAATAGAAACTCTACCTCCTTACCCGTCTCGTACTCTGTCAACGTCACCTTCTCCGGTAATACCGTCTTCGAAGCCAATACCGCCGGTATCAATATACAGAAAGAAGTCGGTATATCTACCGGCGGAGGAATTGGTATCATGGCCGGTTCTTCGGTTTCCTTTGAAGGCAATGTCCTTTTCAAGAACAATGTCGCTTTCATAGGTGATGAAAAGGGCGGTGGACGGGGAGGCGCGATTGTTGCCGAGTGGAGAACCAAGCTCTCTTTTGACAATGTGACCGCCCTTCGCTTTGAGGCGAATACGGCTAGTGTCGGCAATATGCTCGGATACGGAGGTGCTATTTGGTCTGACGGAGTGACTTTCTCCATCCCTGCTGACGCCAACGCTGTCTTTACCGGCAACATCGCCTCCACCTCCGGTGAGGGTATCGGCGGCGCACTCTATTTGCTTGCCAGTAAATTGCAAACACAGGAAACGATTTACTCCCTGAATAATGTTCGCTTTGAAAACAATATCGCCGTGTACAGCCCTTTTGCCACAAGCAGGGCTTGGGGAGGTGCCATCTACCTCACCGGCAACGCCTATATATCCTATCCCCCTTACGTGTACACCACCTCTAAGCTCACCTTGGCGCAAGGCTCAACCCTCTCCGGTAATGTCGCTTCCAAAGGCATTGGGGCGGATGTCAAAGGGGGCGCTATCTATGTCGATAATGCAAACGCTTATAGAGGCAACGCCTCTAAAGTCGTCTTGGAAGATGCTACCATATTCGGCAATATCGCTTCCGATAACACCCTTGCGCAGAATACCCTCTACAACGGCGGAGGCGTTTACGCCACCAACAACGTTGGCCTCTCCCTACCCAACGACGCTGTCCCCAGAATATACGATAATCTCCCTTGTACACTTGGCCATAACTACTGTGGGGAATACAATGTCTACCCCGACATCACCCATACGATACACCTTGACGAACAATCAAGGCAGCACTACAGCCTCTCCTTCGGCTCAGGTGCAAGTGATAGAGAATGTTATTCCGTAGACTTCTTGCAAGGGGTATACATCCCCGCTTTCACCCTGACCGCCTTGTCCGACAACGTAATCACCAGCCCTGCTACCAAGGTGTACCCCTTTTCTCAAAGATTTGACGACCAGGTAACGCCTATCGCCTCGCTTATCGCTACTACGATCGGACAGAAAAGTGCTTTGTACGAATATAATGACAACATCACTCAAGACCTCTTCCTTTGGCCTGTCTTTACCCCCACAATACACTTTGAGAAAAGTGATGTGGTCACTTTTACCCCCAACTATCCCACCTCCAACCCCAACGGTGTACCCGCACTCCTCGACGCAACCTTAGATTTCTCCGTCTTCGTTCCTTCGTCACACACTAAATTCGGTTCCCATATAGGGATTTTCAAAGGAGGCGTTTTCCAAAAGGAACTCTTTTACGATCAGCAGACCAATACCTCCTCCGGCAGGGTTTATAACTATCGCTACTATGTCAACTTTCAAAACGCCGAAGACGTCTCCCTGCGGCATTATTTTGACTGTCTTACCCTACAACTGCCCCCTATCGGCAATCCCGCCTACGGTACACAGTATATAGAATACCCCAGCAGTTCCGAATTTTCTGGCCAGCCTTCCCCCGATCAGATTTACCTCCTGGCCCCGGGTGAAACTTTCTCGGTTGTGGTTCGAAACACCAACCCCACGCCTCCCACCTTCTTCCGACTCTTGCTCGAAGATTTCCATACGGTCTCTCAGGTCGAACAGCTTGGTGAAGGCTTCTACCGTTTCTCCTTTACCGCACCCGATTGGCATGACACGAAATTCTTCGCTGGCGCTAAGCTCAAACTCAAGTTCATAGAAAGTTCGGCGCAAGACTGTCTCGCTCCCGCCTTGTTCCAAAAGCAGGTGACAAATGCCTCCTTCTTCACCCTCTCCCTGACACGCTTCCCTCAGGGCTTTACCCCAGTAGACGAATTTTCTCTTGGCGACATCCGGCCTCCTTCTTTTTCTCCCGATACCACTTTTTATTTCGCCCCCTATCCGCCGGAGGCTGTAACGCTAGACTTGGCGGTCTGCCTACCTACCTCTTCTCCACCCCCTCATGTTTCCGCCAATCTCGTGCCTCTTACATATGTTAATAATGATCAAGGACACGTTAACGAAAACTATTCTTTTTGGTATAGTATCACCTTGCAAAGCAACACAATCCTCTTTGTCAATCACGAAAACCAGCGTACCGTCCGCTTTCCCGCTCTTCCCGAATTTGACGCCACCTCTCTTCATTACCATGACAACTCTACTTCTAAGGAAGGGTATTATACCGGCGTCATGGGGCAATATTCACGTGACTTTGCCCTCTCATGGGGCAATCTACAAGTTAAGGGAAGCTTGACCACGCAGATCATTGCCGCCCGTTGGAACGAGCTGACTCAAAAGGTCACCCAAGATATAACACGACCTACTTCCCTCCTGAGTTGCAACGTCCAAGTAGACTCCGATATACTGCTCCATTTTCGGGAAGATGCCTATCATGTCTTCACTTTCCCTTCGCTTCCCGAAGGAGCTGCTTATACTGAAGGCTTCCATGAAGGTAAGTTTATCTATCCCAACATAGAGGAAGATTGCGTCGATACCTTCGGTATCA
Source organism: Tannerellaceae bacterium (assembly GCA_031288615.1). The sequence goes on along the minus strand of JAITRC010000004.1, from coordinate 87,541 downwards.
CCACCTCCGGACGATACCGTTACGTCACTCCCGCAGTCTCCATCACTCCTTCCCCTGCAGCTATTGACTCCATAAAGAGGGATGACGGCCTGAATACCTATACCTACTGGTACGAGTTTACCGCTAAACGTGCTGCGGATATTTCCATCGCCTTTAACTATGAGACGATTAAGCTCCCAACACCCAATCAACTGCCTGAACCTGTTCACTATGCCGACCTCAATGAACAGGGCGGCGAGTATTTCCATTCGCCCGGCCATCCATTCTCTTTCTCCCTCAATCTCTCGGAGGTGCCCCCCGACAAAGGCGTACGAGTTGTCTTTGTCAGGGATGTCTCCGGTATAAGGGATACCATCCCTCATGTGTTAGTGAATGCAAACATTGTCTCCTTCACCTTGAATGAAATTCACAGCGGTGCTTTCGACATCTACTTCTCTTTCGACACCGTCATACTCCCTTCACTCTTGCCTGAAGGGCTTAACTACAACCTTTCCTCCAACTTGCGAGCCGGAAAATATACTTACCCTACGGGCGCGACCTTTCTCGACACCCTCACCCTTGACCTCTCTTCCTCTCGCATAGGGCTGCTCCCCCTCGTGACCGTCAAGGGGATAAAGGTTGAGCCTTACGAAGTGATTGACGACATGATGTTCCGTTACAAAATCACGGCGCAGGGAAGCAATGCGGAAGTGAAGATTGACCTGCCGAATTTCAAGGTCTCCCTCCTCACCGCCGGAAAGCCCGATGAGGTGGATTTTGTGGGTGCTCCTAACGGAAAAGACTATTACTGTATACCTGGCTCTACCTTTACCTTCGACCTACTTGTCTCTCCAACGGCGGGAGACTTTATCCCCGCCGTGGCTTCCTCCGGAACGCAAACACCGCGCTTCGAAGGAATGGTCGGCGAAAAACGATATAGGTATGTCATCAATGACCTCGCCGGCCCAGCCGTCATCACCATTACCGGCCTTATCAGCGGACAAATCAACCTCCCCTTACCCGCCGAACTCCCCGAAGGACTTTCTTACTTCAGCGGCAAGGAAGGCGACGCTTACCTCAATGGTGGAGTGTACACCTATCCCATGTCACAGCCCGTCAAAGATTCTTTCGCCCTGCTGCGCTCAAAAAGATACCGCCAAGTTGAACCCGTAGTCACTTCCTCTTTCGGCCTCGTCACCACAGTCAAGGCTACAGATAGTACCCGCGTTTACCACATTGATACTCCTCCCTTCAGTGAAATCGAAGGGTATAAGGTTTCCATCGCTGTAGGCTTCCCGATACTCTCCTCCATTGTCTTGCCTGTACTGCCCGAAGGGGTCTTGTATGTCGGTGACTTCGAACCCGGAACATGGTATTGCGCCGCCAATCGGGATGCTGTCTTCTCCTTTTCGGTGCGCTTGAACGAAGTGCATAAGAATGCTCGCCTCTCCCTCCTGCGGGGAGAAACGCCTGTCGTAGGGCAACCCGTCGACGAAACGATCCGCTACACCTTATCCGGAGGGGAAGATATTGACAACCTCTCCTTTAAAATGGAGTATTACCGCCTGGTTCTTCCCGACAAACTGCCGGTAGGGCTGACCTATTGTTCAGGGACTACCTCTGCCGGAAAGCCTCTTTTCACCGCCGGAGAGTATATCCTCTCCCCCGAACAGACGGAGGTGGTTTTTGCCATTAAGGTCAATCGCGCACAAGTCGTCGGAGGAGACCCGCCACTGGTAAAGATTAACAATGTGCCCATCATTCCCGTGCTGTCGGAAGATTCCGACGAAGATCAAGCGACCTACATCTTCTCCTTCTTCACTCAAGGAACAGGCTCCGCTCAGGTTAGCATCTCCATCCCGTTCTACCGCGTCACACTCAATCCCATTGATCCTCAACTTGTCAATATACTGGCCTTTGCCGGAGGTAGCGAACCTGAAGAAGGGGAATTGCTCGCCGGAGAACCTTACGAATTCTTTCTCCGACTCAAACCACCCTACACCGAAGTGGATATCCTCGTCGTAGTCGACGGGAAGACCATCCCTCCCGACCCGCAAGCTAACCACGTATACCGTTTCTCCTTCATTGTAAATGACAACGTCACCCCCGTGATCAGCCTGCAATACAGCTGCGTCACCCTCTCTGCTCCTCCCGAAGGCGTCTTTTATATCGGCGAGAGAAGTAACCAAGCACCTGCTTACCATCAATATACCGATTGGAAAGACAGTTTCTCCATCAAGGTGCTTCCCGAATATGCCTTCATCCTTCCTCTCGTCAAAACCTCAACCAACATCACCTTGCAACCGACTTCCGTCGTAGGTGACACCTACAAATACGTTTTCACCGGTACCGGCGATATGGATGTCACGGTCTCCCTACCTTATAAGACCGTCACCTTCCCCCCACTCCCCGAAGGGTTGACCTACGTAGCACCTTACTCTGCCGGTAGTATACGCTTTTCCACAAATGGCAGTTTCTCTTTTTCCCTCCAAACAAGCGAAGTTTTTGCCCAAGCCGTACCCCTTGTCAAAGTCGGCCAGCTTATCCTTATCGACGAAGACACAAACCCTAAGGATAATGTCTATCGTTATTCCTGCCTCGCCGAGTCCGACTTCACCCTCTCCATCGGCTTGAATTACCGCAAATTCACATACCTTCCTATTGACCCTATACTCCGTCCTTTCATCAAGTACGACGTCTCCCTTCGGGATAGCGGTGTCTACCGTTTCTCACCCAATGTCGCCACACAGATGGATACCTTTGCCATCATTCGCGACGAAGGGGCTATGGGGAGTATGCCTTTTAACCTTAAGGTCACCGCCTCAAACGGTGCTGTCGTGCAGAATGTGGCCGATAAACCCTATACATACGAGGTGATTTCCACCGGTAATACCGAAATATCCGTCTCTGTAGATAAGTTCACCATCACGCTCCCCGAACTCCCCGTAGGCATCGTCTATGACCAGCCCCCTGCCAATGTATCTTCCGATTACCCCAAGCAAGCCGGTAGTTATAGCCGATTCCCCTCTCAGCGTTTCTTCTTCACCCTCCGCCCGACGGAGAATTACGCTTCGTTCGTGCCTGCGGTCACTGTCAATGGGGTCACCCTCAATCCCGCCGTCTACTCCGGAAACCGGTATGAATATTCTTTTGCCGTTACCGGTTCCGTTACTCCCGACATCAAGACGCCCCCCCTCGTCACCTGTACTCTCCCCTCTCTACCCGAAGGATTTACGTACGTCTCAGGAGGCCCCAACAAAATAGCCGGTACGTGGGTTCACCTCTCCGGAACCCCCTTCCGGGACACCTTCGAACTTGCGATAGACCCCGCCTTTGCCAATGTCCGGTATGTTGTCACCGCCTCCTCTCCCACCTCCTCCGAAACGCTCACCCCCAAGCCCGGCACGAACCAGTATATTGTCTACGGTACTGGTTCGGCGAACATCACCGTGTCGCTCACCGCCTCCTACCACGTCATTATCCTACCCGACCTTTCGTCCACCTCCCAGCTCCATTACGCCACAGGCTCTCCTATCGGTAACGTCATTTACCGGCATGCACCCGATGTAGCGTTTACTTTCACCATACAACGGGACGCCGGTGTATCTTCTATCCCTGTCGCCGAGCTTACCGGAATAACTGTCACCCGTACGGAGATATCACCCGACGTGTTCAGTTTTTCCTTTACCATCCCCGCAGGCGCAGGGCAAGACCTCACGTATAGCCCTGTGATTAATCTCCCGCCTATCTTCACCCTTACCCTGCCTTCTACTTTACCATCCGGAGTTCACTATGCCACCGATTCACCCGGTGACGGTGTCCACATTTTTTCCCAAGAAGACGACATCTCTTTCACCCTGCAAACCGAGTCCGGCCTCGAAGACATTCTCCCCATTGCCACCACCTCCGACGGAAACAGTATCACCCCTGTCGCCTTTCCCGACCAACAATACCTCTTTAACTGTGGTAAGAACCAGAACGTGGTAATACAGTCCGTAGCGATGAATTTCTTTACCGTCATCATCAACCCGCCTCCCGCTGATATACTCGTAGCACCACCCTCCGGTACGTATAATAGGCATACCGACCTCCTTTTTAACTTCACTGTGACCCCTCCTCAGAATCTTACCTCTTCAAAACTTGTGGTCAAGAGTAATGGTATCATTCTGACTCACAATGACATACTTGAAAACGGCGGATACACCTTCTCTATCGGTTCTGCGGCGGCGCACGATACATTCCACATTGATATCACGCTTCAATCAATCACCTCCAATCAGCCTTCCTTTGAGGTCGGAAGTGCTCCTATCGTCGTATATAAGGAAGGCTGTCTGCAGCTCGGCGGACGACTGAATGGATACCGTTTCTCCCTCTTTTCCCTGACCGGCGTAACCATTGCACGGTTCTCCACTACAGAACAGGTGGCTCCCTCCCTTGTACCCGAAGCTGACTATTGGCTCTATCCCGTCACGCTTCCCTCCGGCGTTTATATCCTTTATGCCGAAAAGGATGGGAACAGGCCACTGACCGTGAAATTCATTGTGCCCTAATACCACTGCTGAGCGTCTCTATAGTTGCTGCTTTGGTCGTATTTGAGGTCCTTCAGCAGGGATGAGTTCACCGCTATTGAAAAGGAGTAGGACTTGTAAGGCCCGACGGGCACAAAGCTCCCCGACATCCGGAAGCAATGCAGGTCTCGCGTCACGTTACAGGTCATGTAAGAAATCCGTTTGGTATCGAAGTCGTAGGTGGCATTGAAGTTAAAGTTCCAGTGCTTGGTCGGCTGGATATTCCCATTGAAACTAAGTGAGTGGGTGACGGCATACTTGTATTCCAGGCGCCGGAAGTCTATATTTTGGCGGTCGTACCCCAGCCGCATGCTGTAGCTGAACGATAGGCTCCAGGGAACTTTTGCCACCGCATAACCGTCTGCATCCGTCTCCCCGACCTCTTTCTTTGCGCCAAGCAGACGGGAACGCTTTTCTTCACCAGCTCCTTCCTCCTCCGGCAAAGTGTGGTCATCCCCCTCCTCTCCCAAGTTCTCGGGGACCTTCTTTTTACCTTCATTTTCAGGTGTATCGTTGCCGGAAAACCATTTCTTGAACGTCTCGTTGTTGAAGGTATAGGAGAAACTCGTACCCGTTGAGATAAGCCTTCCCAAGCCTTTGCCCGCTTGCCAGCGTGGTACGTTTTGGCGTTCCAGGCGGCGGTTGCTCCCTTCGCCCACCAGTCGATAGGTATAAGTGTCGAATGTACCGTTCAGGTTCAGGGAATAAGACTTGGAAAACTTCAGGCGTAGCCCTACACTCATATCGCTCCACCGGAAAGAATCCGCCGCCATGTTGTAGCTCATTCCTGCCGACAGCTTGTCAATGAGGCTTATCTTACGCTCCCCTGTGGAGTCTGTCTCGGATAGAACCTTAGCCTCCACGTTATTGTTTACCGAAAAGTTCAGGCTTCCCGAACGCCCTCGCCCCGGTACCCCGAACTGATTGTGGCGGAAGGGTGAATAGGTGTATGTTACTGTTTCACCGTCTGCACGGGTGTAGTGAAGTGTTTGGTAGTAACCGAACGCTGCCGACCCGAAGTCCGGTGTTGCACTGAAACTGATTGATGGTTCCAGGCGGTGGCGTATCTGTTTGATGCGTAGCAGACGCTGGACTGCCGGTAGGAAAAGAAAGTCCCCGTAGATAGTGGTTGATGCTGAAAGAGCCCCGTTGAAGTCATACACCCTATAGAAGCCGTAGGAAGTATCCACAGCGGCCACTTGCTGCCGTTCCATATCAAAACCCTCCTCAATGCGGGAGGTATACCAGCGTTCCTTATAGTTCGCCGAAGCTGTCAAGTTGATGTATTGGAACACATTGAAGGTGGCACTGACAGGAATGTTGTGCTGCATGGCGTTGCGCCAGTCGTGTATAAGGTGGGAATGGAATAGGAGGTCTTCCTTCGTATCAATACTGTTCCTCAGGTACCCCGTGTAACTCATGGAGATTTTCTCGTACCAGCGGTCTTTGCCTACCTTGTTCTTCCGTTTGAGAGGATAGATGCGGTTTAGGGTCACCGTGATGTCCGGCAGGGTCACGGCAATGGCCGAGTCGCGGGAACGCTGGTTGATATTCATAGTCCCGGACAGTGAAAGCGGTAGGTTGGGAAACCGTTGGGTGAGACTTATCGAAGAGCCTTTATTGCTTTGTGTGGCGTCTGCATACCCGCTTCCCGAAGGGTAGTAGCTACCTGTGTTATTACGGTCGTAGCTGGAGGTGGCGTAGTTTACGCTGGCCGAGAAAGTTCGGAAGGGGTTGGCTTTGGCATCTTGGGAGTGTGTCCATTGAACCTTGAAATCCTTGCTTTTGCTGTAATCGGGCAATCCTTTGTCCCCAGTCTTTGTGACCAGGTAAGAGGCGTTGAAGTTCCCTGAGAACTTGTACCGCTTGCGGTAAGAGGAACGAGCGGCAAGCCCCCATGAACCTTTGGAATAGATTTCCCCCGTCAAGGCAAGATCAATGTGGTCGTTGATTGCAAAATAGTAGCCTCCGTCATGTAGATTGAACCCCCGTTGGGACTCATCCCCGTAAGACGGCATGATGATTCCCGACGAGTACTCCGATGAAAAGGGGAAGAAAGCAAAGGGCAACCATACGGGCAAGGGCACATCTTCGATGACCAAATAGACCGGCCCAGAGACGATGTCTTTATGTGGACGGACTTTGGCTTTGGTCAGCTTGATGTAGAAATGGGGGTGTTCATGTTCGTCGCAGGTGGTGTACTTGCCGTCCATCATGTTCAGTACGTCGTCCGCCATCTTCTTGGTGTGATGGGCGGTGACGTATCCTTCTCCCTGCCGGGTGATGGAGCCTTGACTGTAGCCTTTGCGGGTTTTGAAGTTGTAACGCATGGACTTGGACTCGTACTCTTCCGTTCCTTGCTTAAAGAGAGGGTGTCCGAACTCCTGGTCTGCCGTATCGCGTCCGAAGGTGGCATAGACCAGACTGCTATCCATATTGATACTGATGTATTCGGACTGCAACTCAATTTCCTGATAATGGACTTTGCCCTGCCCGTAGAGGAAGGCCTTATTGCCGGTCGTCATCACGATGGAATCCTCTGCTTCGTAGGCCACTTCCGCCTCCAACGCATTGTCCTTCCGTGCCGTAGAGTCCGGAGCGGAAAGGAAGGGCAGGCAGAGCAGGACTACGGCAAACACAGGGACAGGTTACAAGTACAGGTTGATTTCCTTCTCAATATCGTCCATGTGCTCAATGCGCTTGACCACATTCCCCAGACGATCAAGGAGGAAGAAGGCCGGAAGTTGACGCACGGCGTATAAAGCGGCTATCTCCGAGTAGTAGGATTGCGGATCAATGACGGTTACCCAAGGGGCATTAATGGCGGCATTGCTCCAGAGGTGCACGTCATTGTCAAGGGACACCTGGTAGATCAGTAGCCCCCGTTCCCCATAAGCCTCGTGAAGGTCGTTCAGTTTCATATTGATCGCGGGCGACCAGTCTGTGGAATAGGCGGTAAAATTGATCAGGGTTACGTTCCCCTGCATGACGTCGGACAACGAAATCACCTTCCCGTGTACATTAGGGAGGGTGATGTCCAGGAACCCGACTTCTTTCGCATCAATGCCCTCAAGACCATTCTTTTGTGTAGACCGACGGATAACCGCCAATGATTGTAAGGCTACGTCACGGAGGTGCTTCGCCCGTGCTCCGTCACGGAAGAAGAGGTCGTAGCTTGTTGCCACAGCCCCAAAGGCTTTAGAGTCTTTCCGGTCGTAGATATCGAACAAGAGCATACCGTCGGCTTGCTGGAAGAGGGCGAAGTAGGCAGCTGTAGAGTGAGGTATGGTGTAGATGTAGCGCAAAGCTATGTTCTTGTAAGCCTCTACGATTTGCCAGCGTGCGGCTGTATATTGGTCGTTGTCCGTCAGCCCCATCCGGATGCTCCTATGGAGGCGGGTGAGCGCTTGATTGGCTTCGAGGGTTGCCAGTGAGATTTCCCGTATGGCGTCGTTGTTTGGTGAGCCGGCGACGGTGTATGAGGTGGCGAAGGCGGTGGCGGAGGTGGAGATGGTTATTGACTCGGTAGAGTCAATCGCAAAGTGAATGTGCCGGTCATTGAGGCGAAGCCGGTAGAACTCCGGATACTCGGGACGCGGACTACTGAACCGGTATTTACCCGATTCATCCAGAAGGACAGAATCCAGCACTTGGATTCCGTCCATCGTGACGGCCTCGAGAAATAACGTCTCGTCTGCCGCCTGAACCACCTCACCGCTTACCGTAAACTTCTTCCCTGCATCCGAACAACTCCAGGTAACAAGGGCTGCCGCCACAGCTACGGGTATCCAAATAGCTCCTGCTCTCCTCATACCCTCAATTTAACTTTCGTTAACCCAATTAATTTCGGACTTGCCGATTAATCACATCCCAATTGATTTCTACGGAAAACTTTTTGTTGAGTTTTTTCAGCCACTTTTTCTCCAGTTTTTCCTGCTGTTTCACGGGCTTTGTCCAAATCTCTTTGTTAGAAACTTCAAAGAGAAGAATGCCGTCCCTGTATTCTTGGAGGAGGAATCCGTATTCGGGGTGTTTGAGTTTCAGGTTCTGGCGCTCCATATTGGTCAGCAATTCGTGGACGAAGATGTCGTAAGCCTCTTGCATGTATTCCGGAGCATAGGTTTTGGAGGAGAGGGGTTGTGAAGCCATGAAGCGGGCAAACTCCTTTTGCGAGACGGCAAGACCTGCTACGGAGAACAGAGGTTGGTCTAAATTCAGGCTGTCGGCCATCTCCCCGAAGGCTTTTTCAGAAGGAAAAACTTCGTCACAAAGGTCTTCCAGTGTTGCGTATGCGTCGGGGTAGAAAATATAGCCGTACTCCTGCTTCATGCGAGAGTCGAAGGCCTTGTGCAGCTCAAAGTTGTGTTCTGTCCTCGAGAGCCGGTATTCCAGTGAAGCCCGTTCGTTTTCAAACGAAGCACGGGGCAGCTTCTCAATGAGCCGGATGATATGAAACCCGAAGCGTGATTCCACGATACCTGACAATTCTTCGGCTTCATTCAAGGAAAAAGCGGCTTGTTCGAAGGCCGGAATCATTTCATTGGGGCCGAAGGGCGGCAAAACCCCGCCGTTACGGGCGGAGACGGCATCGGTGGAAAATTGTTTCGCTAACTCTCCAAAGTCTTCCCCAGCAAGCAGGCGGGCGTAAATGGCTTCCGCCTCAGTGCGTGCTTCTTTCGGGGTGCGGGTCACTGTATCGACAGTCAGCCCTGCAAGGATGTGGGCTACCTGTACTCTTCCGGGATGCAGGTGACGCCGGTGCATGTGGACGATGTAGTACCCGTAACTTGTCCGGATGGGGTGTGAAAGTGCGCCGGTAGGCAAGGTGAAGATGACGTCATCCAGGTCTTTCAAGGCCCGGAAAGGGGGAAGAGAGGTAACATATTCGTAAATCACTTTCTGGGAACCTTCTTTAGTCAGCTCCGTCCCGATGTCATCAATCGTTTCCCCTGCGAGCAACCGCTTATGAACTTCCGTAGCGGCGTCAAAGGCTTCGGCCGTATCTTTTCGGAGTATCCGTTCTCCCTGGAAGCGGAAAAGCAGGTAACTAAACTCCAATAGTTCGTTCCCCAAGGCATACGCGGAGCGGAGGACTTTATCTTCCGCCGGCTTGTCGGACAGATAGCTTACTTCAAGCTGTCCGCGATATTCCCCAAGCTCCTTGCGAAAAGCTTCCGTTGTATCAATGCCCTGGTCTTCGGCTTCGGCCACTTTGAGGCGGAAGTTTTTGTACAAGGCTACGTACTCATGTAAGGCTTCGAGGCTTGACAAGTCGGCTTCACCGTTTTTTTGTGCAATGAAAAGGAAATCCGCCAGCAAGACAGGCTTTCCGCCCACTATCATGGCTACCGAATCAGGTATGGCGTTTACTTTCCCACCAGTACACAAAGCCACCAGAGCGACTACCGCCAAACCTCTTCCCACGTTAAAACTTTTTCCGACCATATTTTTTTTCATTTGTTTGATGCCCGCAAATATACTCAAAGATACCCTTCTACCACACGAGTAGCCACTTCGTGGGGTGTGAGTAGGGAGGTATCGACCACGATGTCAAATAGAGAAAGGTTGGTGCAATCTGCACCGTAGTAATTCAAGAAACGAATATTTTCCCGCCGTTTACGTTCGGAGAGATCGGCAATGGCGGCTGTTCGGGAGGTATATGCTTCCGTTTGCTTCCGTGCCGCATCACCCAGCACACGCTCGACGGCGACCTCCGCATGTACCGTTAGGTATACCTTGAATGAATCCGGCAGGAAGAACCATGCCAAGCGTGAATCAATCACATACAACTCCGGACTGTCTGCAAGGGCTTTGATCCGTGAATCAATCAGATCATCTATTTCGGGATGCGTTTCGGTATACTTATTCAACTCCAGGGTGGTCATGCCGTGTTCGGCGGCGATGGTGCGCTGGATGGCACCGGTGGAGATGACCGTACAACCCAGCTGTTGTGCAAGCAATCGGGAGACGGCACTTTTCCCGCTACCTAAGTCCCCTGTGATGGTGATATGCTTCATGGTTCTTAGGGCAAAAATTGAACTTCTTTGAAGGAGTAATAGCGTATTTTCTCGCAGTCAGGCCTGAGCATCAAGCGTCCGTCTGCGCATACTTCTTCAAGTGTTGCCGTGAAAACACCGTCTGCATCCTGATAGGAAGCCTGGACTCCTTTCCGGTAAAGGGCTTCTCGATAGGTGGCACGGATGCTGCGGGTGGTGAGTGTTTTTATGGATGGACGGTAATGCCGGAAGCGTTCGAGGAAGCGTTCGAGGAATAGGAATCGATCCTGCTCTTCACCGGTGATTTCCCGTAAAGAGACAGCTTGTGGTGCAAGTTCCTTAAAATCCAGCTGATTGATATTCACCCCGATACCGATGATGGAGTGGTAGAGTTCGGTGTCGGTGATGTCGTTTTCGATGAGAATGCCGGCAATTTTCCGGTCGTTCCAGAAGATGTCGTTAGGCCATTTGATGGTGAAGGGGGAATGATTGTTGTCGGGGAGGTATAGGTCGCAAGTTTCTTTGAGACTCAGGGCAATGACCTGTGAAAGGAAGAAATGGTCGGAGACGGGAAGCGGTGGGATGTGGTAAGTCAGGAGGCTGAAGGTGAGGTTAAGTCCTTTGGTCGATTCCCAGACAGTTCCGGCCTGTCCCCTACCTGCGGTCTGGAGGTCGGCCATAATAATCGTTTCGTCGGGAATCCTCTCCTCAAGCAACAGGGCTTTCAGTCGGACATTGGTTGAATCCACCTCCTCGAAATGACGCAAGTTCATGGTAGGCATGAGAGGGCTTAATTGGTTTTACATCGGTAAGCGGTTTCGGCCAGCTTCCTGTCGTCAGCCAGCACTTTTTCCTTCAGTTCCTCTTTGTAATCAAGGATCTTCCCTGCTAATTCGGTATCACTGAGGGCAAGTATCTGCACGGTAAGGATGGCGGCGTTGAGCGTCGCATTAATGCCTACGGAGGCTACGGGCACACCGGGAGGCATCTGGACGATGGAGAGCAGGGAATCAAGTCCGTCGAGGGAGGCGTTGATGGGCACCCCAATCACGGGCAAGGTGGTTGTAGCGGCAATCACCCCTCCCAGATGGGCGGCCATACCGGCTGCGGCGATGATCACCTTGATACCTCTTTCCTTTGCATTGCGAGCAAAGTCTTCCACCTCTGCGGGGGTGCGGTGCGCGGAGAGGATGTGCATTTCGAAGGGAACGTTCATACGGTCGAAAAAGCAGGCAGCCCGATCAATCACGGGTAGGTCGGAGGCACTACCCATGAGGATGGCGACGGTGGGGTGTAAGTCAGTAGTTTCCATATTGCGATGTGGTGTTTATGGTGCGATCCAGAGAAGAGGGTCCATTTTGTCTTTCTCCTTGCGAATCTGGAAGTGGAGGATTGTTTCGTCGCCGCTTTCGGGGTCGGAGTAGACGTGTCCGATGGTCTGTCGTGCGGTTACCTTATCACCTGTTTTGACGAATACTTGCGACAGGTTACTATATACGGTAAGATAACTGCCGTGCCGTATGATGACGGAAGTGTTAAATCCGGGTACTGCAAAGATACGGGAGACCTCTCCGGCGAAAACAGCCCTCGCATTCGTTCCGGGTAGCGTCTGCAAATCCACACCGCTATTTACAGTGCGGACGTGCTTGAACTCCTGATGTTGCTGCTCTCCGAAAGTTTTCAAGACGGTGTATTTTTTGTCGAGTGGAGCAGGCAGTTTGCCTTTGTTGGCGGCAAAGTCCGCAGTGAGTTTTCCGGCAGAGGCTGATTGTGCGGCACCTTTTTCACCTTTACTAGCCCTTTTGGCTTTTGCGGTTTCTTCGGCAATGAGCTGTTCAATGCGCCGATTGAGAGCCTGCGCCTGCATCTCCTTACGCTGTAACTGGGCTTGTAACTGAGCTTTCCGTCGCCCCAATTGTTTGGTTTCTTCTTTGCGGCGTGTTTCTTCGGCAGTCAGTTTATCGTTTTCTTCTTCACGTGTTTTGAGGACTACCTGTTTGTTTTTTCGGCTTTGCTGTAATTCTTTTTGTTTGAGTGTTACTTCAAGTTGTTTTTCGGAAATGCTTACCCCTTGGCGTTTCTGCCACTCTGCATATTCTCTGAGGTAGCGCATTCTGCGGAATGCTTGGGAGGCGTTGTCTGCGGAGAGGATGAAGAGGAATTTGTCGTAAGTAGACCGTCGTTGCTGGTAAGCTTGTAAGGATCGTGCGTAGGATTGTCGCTTTTCTGCCAATTCGTGTTTCAACTGAGCCAGTTCATGATTCAGGGAAGAGATGTGGTTGTTGATGGTCTCAATTTGCTTATTGGTTAAGTGGATGAGTTGCTTACGGGAGTCAATCTGTCGCGCCAAGAGGCTAAGTCGGTTGAGGGTATTTTTTTCCGAGCGAGAGGTTTCTTTCAGGAGGCTGTTGGTAGTTTCTATTTCATCCAGGGTGGCTTTTCTTTCTTTCTCCAATTGACTTACCGTTTGGGTTTTTCCGTTGCCGGCAAGCAGGAGAAGGATTGCTAAGCTACAGAGTCTGAAAAATGCCCCCTTCATAATTTCTGTTTTATCAACGCGACTAATTCTTGCATCGTAATCTGACGATACCTTGGGGGGATGTCTACGTCCGTTGCAACGGGTATATCTGTGTGTATTTGTGAGAAGCGCATACCGATAAGCCCATTGAAGACAAGTTGCTCTTCCTCCAGAAAAACCCGGTCTGCCAACAGGTTTTGCATCTGTGTAAAGGAGGGCACTACTATTCGCTGAGAGATGTCCAATTCATCGTATTTACCTTCGGCGTAGACGCGGTCGAAACGGTTTATAATCACAAAGCCGTTTTCATCCAAGTGAATCCGTGCTACTTCTATTCCTGCCAGAGGTTGTACGGAAAGGATGATGGCAGTATCTCTGACCATGCGTAACTCCGTATGCCATGCGGCACCTTTTTTTTCGGGAGCATGAATCCGAATATCCACCCGGGCAGATAATGTCCGGAAAGATAGGTCTTGATTTTCAGTTTCCTTTTGACGCATACTACGACAACCTGCTGTGACAAACAAGCAAAACACCACCCCAGAAACTCCACAAATACGGAGGGCGTTAGATAACTTCATCTCGCTACAAGAATAATACAAGGAACATAAGTGAACTGAGCCGAAGGCCGGACTCGAACCGGCGACCTATTCATTACGAATGAATTGCTCTACCAACTGAGCTATTTCGGCAAGTGAATTCGTTCGAGGCACGAAGGTAGGATTTATTTGGATTCGGGCAGGAGTTGTTTAAGAAAGATATCGAGGTCGCGCTGAAGATTGGGTAAGAAAGGTTGAGGCTGGTCGTTTGCGGAGGCTACGCGAGGAGAAGGTGAAGGTGAAGGAATTGCACGGGGAGCAGGTGGAGAAGCAGGTGGAGAAGCAGGAGAAGGAATTGTACGGGGAGAGGTGAAGGTGAATACTTGTTCAAGTAGATTTCCATCCGCATCAATTAGATGGATGGAGAAAGGACAGGAGATACAAGGGCGGTTGAAGGTGTGTTTACCGCGCATGGAGGAGAAAGCGTTCTTGAGAAGGACGGAGATACGGTGTCGGTAATCGGCTTGCTCTTCGTTTTTTTTGAGGATGCAGTTGTAGATGGTGACCTTTCCTTTTGGGGAAGCGTAATCACCTTCACCGAAGAAGCGTAGATCACCGTGCACGGGATCGATCTGAATGTGTACGGTGGACAAGGTTTTATTACCGGCAGCGAGTTTCTCGGTGGCGGAGAAGAAGGTTGTTTCCAGGAGGGATAATACGGTGGAGCTGATAAGGGGCTGTGCCGTACTCTTTATCACAGGGTGCGCCGAACGCTTTATCACAGGGTGTGCCATACAGTATGTCTGATTAGGTTTTTAGGTGGGTGCAAAGGTAATGAAAGATAGCGTACGTCAAAAGGGTGGGCTTTGAAGGAAAGACGTACCTTTGCGAAGCGGGATGAAGGAGAGAATAATACTTGGGATAGACCCGGGGACGATAGTGATGGGATACGGTCTTCTCCACGCTTTGGGAAAGAAGGGTGAGATGATGACGATGGGGGTGTTGCAACTGAATAAGTACGAGGATCACTACCTGCGTCTACGGAAGATATTTGAGCGGGTGAGTGGGTTGATAGAGGAGTATAAGCCGGATGAGTTGGCGATAGAGGCGCCGTTTTTCGGGAAGAACGTACAGAGTATGTTGAAGCTGGGTCGTGCACAAGGAGTTGCGATGACGGCGGCGTTGGTGCGGGATATACCCATCTATGAATATGCACCGCTGAAGATCAAGTTGGCAATTACGGGGAACGGTTCGGCATCGAAGGAGCAGGTGGCGGGGATGTTACAGCGGATCCTGCATATACCGGATGAGTTAATGGTGAAGGAGCTGGATGCGACGGATGGATTAGGAGCGGCGTTATGCCACATGCTGGAATCAGGTGCCCCGGTAGGGGAGAAGAAGTACACAAATTGGAAGGAGTATATAGCGAAGAATCCTCAAAGGGTGATGAGATGAAGACGATGGAGACGATGAAGACGATGGAGGAAGTACAGCGGGAGGTTGTGGAGGAGTTTAAGCTGTTCGATGAGTGGTTAGACCGGTACAACCTATTGATTGAGATGGGGCAGAGTTTGCAGGTAGCGGGGAAGCCGGTGTCGAAGACAGAAGCGAACTTGATAGAGGGATGTCAGAGCCGAGTGTGGTTGGAGGCGGAGTATGTAGGAGGGAAGGTGTACTTTAGGGGGGAGAGTGATACGGTGATAATACGGGGGATAGTGGCGTTGCTGATACGGGTGTTATCGGGTCGAACGCCGGCGGAGATACTTGGGAACGAATTGCCGTTCATTGAGGAGATAGGGTTGCGGGAACACCTATCGCCTACGAGGTCGAACGGGGTGCGGTCGATGGTGAAGCGGATACGGATGTACGCGAAGGCGTATCAGGAGAGCGGGCGATGAAGGTGGAGTGGTTTCTTGCGCGGCGGATCTATGGGGGAGAAGGTGGAGAAGGATTGCCGGCTGCGGTGGGGATGGCAGTGTCGGGTGTAGCATTGGGATTGGGGGTGATGATACTGTCGGTGTCGATATTGGTTGGGTTCAAGCGAGAGGTTGGGGAGAAGGTGGTGGGATTTGGTGGTCATGTGGTGGTGTCGAACTTCGACAGCAATGTGTCGTACGAATCGGAAGCGATCTCGGTGGGCGGAGGAATGGTGGATCGTCTACGAGGGATAGAGGGAGTGCGGAGTGCATCGGCGTATGCTACGAAGCCGGGGATACTGAAGACGGAGGAGGACTTTCAGGGAGTGGTTATGAAAGGGGTGGGGGAGGGGTATGATTGGAGTTTCTTCGGGGGTCATGTAAAGGAAGGGCGGTGGGATTCGGTGGGGATACAAGGTGGGATACTGTTGTCACGGGCGTTGTCGGACTTGGTGGGGTTAGGAGTGGGGGACGACTTCCTGATGTACTTTGTGGGGAAGGGGGTGAAGGTGCGGAAGTGCGTGGTGCGCGGGATTTATGAGACGGGGTTCGCAGAGCTTGACCGGATGTTTGTGTTGGGGGGTCTGGAAGAAGTGCAGGGGTTGAATGGATGGGAGTCGGATGAGGTGAGTGGGGTGGAGGTATTGGCGTCGGACTTCAGGGAGTTGGAGGAGGTGTCGGCGGAGGTGGAGACGTTAGTGGGGGGTCGTCAAGATGCGCGGGGGAACACGTACTATGTACGGACGGTGAAGGAGCTCTATGGGTCGATATTCGGGTGGCTGGAAGTGCTGGACTTGAACGTGGTGGTGATCCTGCTGCTGATGGTGTCGGTGTCGGGGTTCACGATGATAGCGGGGTTGCTGATACTGATACTGGAGCGGACGCAGATGATCGGTCTGCTGAAGGGGATGGGGATGGGAAATGGGGAGATCCGTCGCACGTTTCTATACGTGTCGATCTTGCTGATAGGTCGGGGTTTGTTGTGGGGGAACGTTGTAGGGGTGGGGTCGTGCCTGATCCAGAAGTATGTTGGGGTGATCCCGTTGGATGCGGAGATCTACTACCTGTCGTCGGTGCCGATAGCGTTGGAGGTGTGGTGGTGGTCACTGCTGAACGTGGGGACGTTGTTAGTGACGTTGGGGATGCTGGTGATTCCATCGTACCTGATTAGTCGGATTAGGCCTGTGGAGGCGATGCGGTTTGAGTAGCGAGGGAGGTCGCCATAGCATACCGGAAATATCGGAAGCCTATCGGAAATATATCGGAAACGGAGCGGTTAAGATGCATAATATCAGCGAGTTACGATTTCTTATAACAATTATTTCTTTATGGGTAATAGGTATTTTGTGGATTTGAGGTCTCCTTGTTTTATAAGAACTTCTTTTTCAACCAAAACAGCTAAATCCGTTCGAGCTGTTCGATTGGTTATATGGTATCTTTGAGCATATTCGGAAGAAGTTATTTCACCTTTCGACCTAAAGTAAAGTAAAGCATCAAGTTGTCGTTCGTTTAAGCCTAAGGTGCTCAAATCTTGCTTGTTATAGATATCTTTTCGGAAAATCACCCAAAAATCAGAGCCGTCAAAAGAGAACTGAGTAGCGGGTAATCCAGCTGCAAGACAATGTTCAGTCATTTTCCCAATACCCCGTCCCCAAGCTTCTACATAGCCACTTCGAAAAAAAGCGTTGGCAATGTCGGGGTTATAAGGTCGGGAAGAATGTTCCTGTAAGAGATTCTTCACCGTCCAAATGTCAGGTAACCGTCCTTCATTCCAGATTTTAATATGGTCAAAGTACACGCGAATTTGAATGGGTGTACAACCTGCATAATCTTTGTGTGTAACGGCGTTCAAAAGGGCTTCTCGTAAAGATTCTTCGGGATATTCGAAGGATTCAATACGAGACAAGCCCAAGTAACTAATTAGCGCCCGAGTGTATTTTGTTAAAAGTAATTCCATTGTGCGCTCAACCTGCTCAAATAAATTGCCATGAATATCGTCTTGAAACTGTAAATCATTTTCGGAACGGAAAAACCCAATTTTGATATAAGCTCCTGTGATAAATTTTTCAGGGTCGGGATGAAATAACAGCAATGCGGCTCGTTTCAGATGGCCATTATCATCAATAAGTTTCAAATTGTTAAGTAGCTGTTCTGGGGAATCGTTTCGGCTACTTTCACTTAACCGGTTGCTTGCAATACCTTTTTCTTTAAACAAGGAAAACGTTTCCTGTTTCAGTTCCGAAATGGGAACATTAGGGATAACCACACCGTCCCATTTTTTGCCGTATTTCCGTAACAGAAAATTATCCAGCGCCGAACCTTTCAGTTCTTGTTTGGTACTGCCGCTACGATAATGGTACTCGCCCTTGTAGTTTACGGGGTTGGATTGTGGCTCTACAATGATTTCAATGAAATTGCCTTGCGCGGATTCGTGTAGATTCACTACGGCTACAATGCCTAAGATTGAGGTTATCTTGTTTGGTATGTCTTCCAGGAGTTTGGAGATGTTGTTCAGGGCTACCACAGTGCCGGAGTCATCCTTACCGATGAATAGGGTGCCTCCTTGCGCGTTTGCAAAACCACAGATCCATTTCAAGTAATGGTCTTTCCAGGTGGACTTGTATTCGATGGTTTGTTGTTCAAGCATAAGAGAGCTAATTAACTATTTGCGAGGGAGGAGAGGACTTCGCGGTCGTCGAAGTGGAGCTTGGTGCCGTTGATTTCTTGGTAGGGTTCGTGTCCTTTGCCAGCGACAAGGACGACGTCGGAGGGCGAGGCGAGTGCGACGGCGGTGGTGATGGCTTGGAGTCGATCGGGGATGCAGTGGGTACGTCGTTGGTGTGCAGGGGTGAGTCCGGTGAGCATTTGGTGAATGATTTCAAGGGGGTCTTCGTCGCGGGGATTGTCGGAGGTGAGGACGACTATGTCACTTAGTCGGTCGGCAACCTGCGCCATGATGGGACGTTTGCCTTTGTCACGGTTGCCACCGGCACCGACGACGGTGATGATCCTTCCTTTGTTGCGGAGGACATCGCGGATGGATTGGAGGACATTGAGGAGGGCGTCGGGTGTGTGTGCGTAATCGACGATGGCGGTGGCACCGGAGGGTAAGGGGAAGGTTTCAAAACGTCCGGCGACAGGTCGGAGGTTGCTGAGGACAAGGAGGACATCGGTGGGGTTTTTGCCGAGGGCGACGGCGGCAGCGAAGACAGCGAGGAGGTTGGCGGCGTTGAATGCACCGGTGAAGCGGACATGGACTTCGTGTCCATTGATGAGGAGTAGTGAACCGTCGAGGTGGGTCTCAAGGATTTTGGCATTGAAGTCGGCGAGGGTGTGGAGGGAGTAGTAGAGAGGTCGAGCGGCGGTGTTCTGGAGCATGACGGTGCCGTTTTTGTCGTCGGCATTGGAGAGGGCGAAAGCATAGGGGGGGAGGTGGTCGAAGAAGGCCTTTTTGGCACGGAGGTAGTTGTCGACGGTGAGGTGGTAGTCGAGGTGGTCACGGGTGAGGTTGGTGAAGATGGCGCCATGGAAGTCAAGTCCGGCGATGCGTGATTGTGCGACGGCGTGAGAACTGACTTCCATGAAGACGTGGGAGCATTGGGCGTCGACCATTCGGGCGAGGAGCTGGTGTAATTCGAGGGCACCGGGCGTGGTGTGTGAGGTAGGGAAAGGTACTCCATCGACGTAGTTGCAGATGGTGGAGAGGAGTCCTACTTTGTGGCCGAGGGCGCGGAAGAGTTCGTAGAGGAGGGAGGCGATGGTGGTTTTGCCGTTGGTGCCGGTGACACCGACGAGGGTGAGGTGAGCCGAAGGCTGTCCGAACCAACGAGAGGCGAGGAGTCCTAAGGCAAGTGCGGAGTTAGGGACTTTGATGAAGACGACGTTGGGGTCAGGGTTAGGTGGAAGCTGTTCACAGACGATGGCGACGGCGCCATTGGTGATGGCGTCGGGGATGAAGCGATGTCCATCGACGGCGGTGCCGTTGACGGCGACAAAGAGTGAGCCGGGTGTAGCTTCGCGCGAGTCATCTTGGACGCCGGTGAGGATGTGGACATCCTGTGGATTGCCGGAGCGTGTGAAGCCGTCGAGGTCGGAGAGAAGGAGCGATAGATTCATGGTGTCGTTACCTTAAGACGATGGATATGGTGTTCCCTTTGGCGACGCGTCGTCCAGGGGGTATACTTTGTGAGGAGACGTAGCCGATGCCGGCGAGGGTGACGCGAAGTCCGGCAGACTCAAGGAGGAAGACGGCGTCACGTGCACCCAAGCCGACGACATTAGGGACGAGTCCTTGCGTGGGGATGGTGGGTTTGTCGGCATGCGCGGAGAGACGAGGTGCAAGGACGGCGTTGGAGTCGGGTGTCAACTTGCGAATGGGTGTGGGATCCTGTCCGGCGAAGGTCTTCTCGGCGATGGCTTTGAGGACGGTGCCGGCCATGAAACCACCGGAGGGAGTACCGATGCGAGGTTTGCGGATGACGACGATGCAGGAGTATCGGGGTTTGTGAGCAGGGAAGTAGCCACAGAAGGAGACTTGGTGTCCGGTGGAACGGTATCCGGCGGGAGAGGCTATTTGGGCGGTGCCGGTTTTACCGGCGATGGGTACGAGTTCGGACTTGGCTTGTATGCCGGTGCCATTCTGGACGACATCGATGAGCATGAGGTGAATGGCATTGAGGGTAGATCGGGAGCAGATGGAGAACTTGATCGTCTCGACGGAGGAGGTGATGAGGGTGTTGCCGTTGCGGGCGATGTGAGTGGTGAAGCGAGGTCGTACCATACGGCCGTTGTTGGCAATGGCATTGAAGAAGGTGAGGATGTTCAGGGGGGGAATGCGGGTTTCGTAGCCGAAGGACATCCAAGGGAGCGCGGTGCCAGACCAGTTGTCCTTGTCGGGCATACGTATCTTGGCTTTGCCGGCACCGGGGATCTCGACATTGAGGTCGGCAGTGAGCCCAAGCTTGTAGAGTCCTTGGACGAACTTCTCGGGGTGGTCTTTGTAGCCATTGAGGATGATCTTGGCCATGCCGATGTTGGAGGAGTATCGGATGACCTCGGCGGCGGAGATGGTGCCATATCCACCGCGGTCGGCGTTATGGTCGGTCATGCGCGCACCGGCGTAGATGAAGACACCGTTGCCGGTGTCGACGAAGTCGTTAGGTTGACAGACACCGTCCTCGAGGGCGACGATCATGGAGGCGACTTTGAAGGTGGATCCGGGTTCGTTCTCGTCGGCAACGGCGTGGTTATGTGCTTCGGCATAGAGTCCGGGGGCAAGTCGGTCGAGGTTGGTGATGGCTTTGATCTCACCGGAGGGCACATCCATGACGATGGCGGTGCCAGATTCGGCGTCAATAGCTTGGAGCTTGTCGAGGAGGGCTTTCTCGGCGATGTCTTGGATGCGGATGTCGATGGTGGTGTGGATGTCGAAGCCATTGAGGGGTTCGATTTCGGTGACGTTAGTCCAGGCGTTGCCGACACGTCGGACGGAGGATAGTCCGGGTTCACCGCGAAGGAGGGAGTCGTAGTGAAGCTCGAGGCCGTTCTTGCCACGGGTGAAGCCATCGGCTCCACGTTCGGCGTAGATGTCGCCGATGGTGCGCGAAGCGAGGGTGCCGAAGGGCTTTTGTCGTTGGGCAAGCTCACGGGTGTAGAAGCCGGAGCGCATGCGTCCGAGTCTGAGGAAGGGGAAGGAGCGGATGAGTTTGAGCTGGGCGTAGGAGACGCGTTGAGGGGAGATGAGGAACTGTCGGTTGGCTTGGTGGAAGCCGTTGAGGAGGTGAGCGCGATAAGCGTTAGGAGAGCGGTCATTGAGGGTGTGGGCGAGCCGAAGCGCGAGGGAGTCGATGCCGTTAGCGGGAGAGTGTAGGAAGGAGTCTCTGCGGAAGCCGTCGGCGCGGAAGTCGATGTAGAGGTAGTAGGAGGGAATGGAGACGGCCATGAGCTTGCCGTCATGGGAGTAGATATTGCCACGGGTGGGGTGGACGGTGCGGTCAGGTCGTTGTAGAGTCTGCGCTACCTGGATCCATTTGTCATGCTCGACGAGGGCGGTTTGTGCGGCCTTGAAGACAATGGCAAAGGCGACGAGTCCGAGGAGGATGACGGTGATGAAGTAGCAGGAGAGGATGCGGGAGGCGTTGTTGTTTGGGTCCATGGGTGGGGTGGGTGCGAGGTGTTAAGGGATGAGTTCGTAGGGAGGTGAGGCGGGCGCCTGAATGGGAAGGTCGAGCTCCTTGACCTTGGTTTCGATCTGGGACTGTCGGGAGGAGCCGGTGAGGGAGGAGGAGGTGGAGAGGGCTTCGAAGCGGATGTCCCGGAGCTCCTGTTGGAGGCGGTCGATGTCACGGAGCTTGCGCATGCAGGTGTATCGGTTACCGATGAAGACGAGGAGAAGGAGGACGACGAGGAAGATGAGCTTGACGTGCTTGAGGACGAAGTCGTGCTTGAGGATGCCACCTCCGAAGAAGAAGAGGATGTTCATGGGAGGGAGAGGTTAGTGCGGGTGGCAATACGGAGTCTGGCGGAGCGTGCTCTGGGGTTGGCGGCGATCTCCTGTGTGGAGGGGTAGATGGGTTTGTGGGGGGTGGGTTGGAAGGGGGTGAGGGGGTTGCCGAAGAGGTCGTGGTGGATGACACCGTCAAAGTTACCGGTCTTGAGGAAGTGCTTGACGATGCGGTCTTCGAGGGAGTGGTAGGAGAGGATGACGAGGTGTCCACCGGGGGGTAGGAGGGAGGTGGTTTGGGAGAGCATGTCACGAAGTGCGGCGAGCTCGTCATTGACCTCGATGCGCAGGGCTTGGAAGGCTTGCTGGTGGAGCTTCTTTGCGTTGGCATGGAGGCGGTGTGGGGGGTAGGTGGCGGTGAGAGTATCAAGGAGGTGTTGGATGGTGTGGAAGGGGGTGGCAGCCCGTTGTTGAAGGATGGCATGAGCGAGGCGGTGCGGGTGAGGAAGTTCGCCGTAGGAGGCGAAGATGGAGGTGAGCCGTTCGAGGGTATAGGAGTTGAGGACGTCGGCGGCGGTGAGCTTGGCGGCGCGGTTCATGCGCATGTCGAGGGGCTGATCGTGGAAGCGGAAGGAGAAGCCGCGGTGTGGTTCGTCGAAGTGGTGAGAGGAGACGCCGAGGTCGGCAAGGATGCCGTCGACGGTGGGCTGGTTGTGGAAGAGGAGGAAGTTGGAGAGGAAGCGGAAGTTGGCATTGATGAAGGTGAAGCGGGGGTCGTGGAGTGCGTTGGCCATGGCGTCGTGGTCATGGTCGAAGGCGAAGAGCTTACCGTGGCGCCCAAGTTGGTTGAGGATAAGGGCGGCGTGTCCACCGGCGCCGAAGGTGAGGTCTACGTAGACGCCGTCGGGTCGGATGTGGAGTCCCTGCACGGACTCTTGGAGGAGTACGGGGAGGTGGTAAGGGGAGGTGAGGTGTTCCATGGGGGCAAAGGTAAGGGTTATTTTGAGTAGTAAAAACTAACAGATTTGTTGCGAGGTGTGAATAAATCGGTTCACATTTGTTTACAGAATGGGTATCTGGAGGAGGGGAGAAAAAGAGGGGAAAAAAGGGGAGGAGTGGTGAAAAAGGAGAGAGGAAGGGGAGAGAAGAAAATTTTGAGTTGCACAAATTCACAGATTTGTAAAGGAGTGTGAATAAAGTCGTTAAGGGTTGTTCACAGATGAGGGGGGGGGTGTTCAAGAAGTCAAAGAGCGAGGAGGAGTGTTCAAGAAGTCAGCAGCGCGAGGTGTGTAAAGACACGGGGGCGAAGATAGGGGGAGGGAGGGGGTGAAAATTCACGACGCTTGGGGGAAGGGAAGAAAAAAAAGAGGGGGGGGTAAAAAAGAGGGAAAAAGATGGTGGTGGGTAAAAAAAGAGGCGTATCTTTGCGGCAAGATTTACCATTAATAAAACGGAAGTATGAAAGGACAAGTAAGAAAAGGCGTGGCGGTGGGCGCGGTAGCGTTGGCAGCGGGCGCGGTAGTGTGGGCAGGGCTGGCGGGAGCGCCGGGCTTGGCGGGAGCGCCGGGGTTGCGTGCAGCAGGTGAGTTTACGCCGGAGCCGGCGTTGCTGACGTCGTGGGCGGTGGCGAAGCCGAGCGCGGCACAGCTGGCAAAAGGGGGGACGTTCTACTTTCCGGACAGCGTGGGGTATAAGGAGGTGAACGGGACGTCGACGTTGCAGACGGGAGCCTCGACGGATCCGGGATTGTATAAGCAGGCGCCATTCAGCTTCAAGGTTGAGGTGGTGAAGATAGCGAGCGGGAACGAGCTGGGCGAGGTGAAGCTGGTGGGCGGATATGTACCGGTGGTAGCCGCCGATGCAGCAGCGTTAACCACGATCGCCGAGGGTATAAGCACCAAGGGTGTTGCAACGATACCGGAGTTTGTGTGGGCGAAGACGGAAGATAAGGACGGCAACCAGGGGTGGGCAGTCTATAAGGTAGTGGAAGTAGGGGAGAAGCTGTTTGAGAACTTCTTGACGGCGAGCACAGGAGCTGATAAGATTGGCGATAAGGCGGACGGGAGTGCGTTGCCGGTGGGGAAGCTGGTGTTCAAGGAGATCAACTTGCCGACGAGTGCGGTGAAGCTGAGCGGTCTGCCGTTGGTGAGCAAGGACGGGTTGGAAGTGAAGGTGAAAGGGACGTACCAGAATACGCACAGGGACATCGCTATCGAAGGCGTGACGCCGGCGAAACGGAATGAAGGGACGTTGTACTTTGGGTACGACAGCTACGTGGAAGGCGCTGAAGACATTGCGGGCACGAGGGTGCTGAAGTTCAAGCTTGGTGGCGATAAGCGCGACTTGGTGGTGAGCGCGGAGGACGTGAAGACGTTGGTGGCCGCACTGGAGAAGGTGATTGATAACAGCGAAGAGCCAGCTGCAGGAAAGGTAGCGCCGTCGAAGGTGACGCTGCGGATAGGGAATGATTTGCCGTGGACGCTGACGACGAAGGGCTTGGCGACGAACCTGGGCGTGGCAGAATTTGTGACGGTGGAGCTTGGTGCGGGTGCACTGGGTGTAGAGAAGCTGGCGAGCGTGATTGGGACGCTGGGCATCGCGGGGAACGTGAAGGGGGATTTGGGCGTCGCGGGCATCGCGAAACTGCGTAAGTTGGA
The DNA here is from genome assembly GCA_031288615.1 of Tannerellaceae bacterium. The sequence goes on along the minus strand of JAITRC010000004.1, from coordinate 62,926 downwards.
TGCGGATAAGAAGGACGCGACGGAGCTGACACTGGACTTGGACAAGGCGAATCTGTATGGGACGTACTTGGATGAAGATAAGAAGACGGTAGAGTTCGGTCTGCTGAAGCTGACGGGGGCTAACCTGTTTGCAGGGATAAAGAGCCTGAAGCTGATTGCACCGAACCCGGTGACGCTGGCGATAGACGGAAAATTGGATAAGAGCTACGGGTTTCAGGAAGTGGGCGCGGGGTGGTTCGCAGGGACGACGCTGACGATAGGGACGGCGCATAGTATTGCGTATGACAAAGGGAACTACCTGGGTCAGGTGAAAGCCATAGGCGACAGCGCGTTCAAGGATGCGGTGATTGGGTTCGCGACAGGACCGTTGAAGGGTGCTAATGCCGGGTTTCTGCCGGGCAAAATTGTTGACGATGCGTTTGAGATCGGTGATCTCGGTTTTCACGGGGTAGAGAAGGTAGGCGCGAAGGCGTTCTACGGGGCGAAGTTAGGCGACGGGCTACAGGGCTTGTACCTGACACCGGTGGACGCTAATTCTAAGACGCATCTATTTGGCACGGGCTTGAAAGAGATTGGGGACAGTGCGTTTGCGAAAGTGACGCAGAACCTGAACGGCTTTGGCTTCTTGGAAGGGATAGAAGCTATAGGGACGGGAGCGTTTGCGGGAGTGACGATAGACGACGCGAGGAGTAAAGTATGGGAAGGTCAAGCGGAGGCTACACCGGCACTGTTGCTGACGCGTTCTACGAAGCTGAAGAAGCTGGGCGCAGGAGTGTTCACAGGAGCGAAGTTCGCTGCTGTCGGCAGCAGTGATGCGGTGGCGGTGCAGCATGTGCGTATAGGGGGTGTGTATCTGGATGGGACGCCGAACGGTGTTGAGCCGTGGTTGGCGGCGGATTTGGCTACGGAAGGGTTGGAGCTGAGCGCGGAGGCATTCGGGAGCGGGGTGACGGTGTATGTACCGTTCCAGAACTTGGCGGTGTGGAAATCTGCGTTGGCGGGGGCATTAGACGTGATTCCGTACGCATTCCCGGCGTATAACGAATCTGACGGAGATGGAATTGCTCCTGTGACGGACTTGATCCGGGTCTTGAAGCAGTTCGGGGGCGAGATAGACAAGGACGTAACAAAGGGAAGTATCAACTACTACACGGCGGGTTACGGGAACATGACCAAGCGGTTCCTGGTGTTTAAGGAAGACAAGGGTCTGAAGTACTACAGCGTGAGCGGCCCGTTGAGCGCGACGGACTTGGTGACGGACGGCAAAGCGGAGCTGGATGAGACGTTGTTTGAAGAAGGGATTGCGCTGCACGACCAGAAGCTGCCGGCGGGGCTGTACACGATAGACGTGTATGAGTCGTCGACGGGTGCGAGCAAGCAGACGGCGTTCTTGGAAGTGCTGGCGACGAACATCGAGGCGCTGCTGGGAGATACGGTGGAGCTGAGCTACGTAGGGAGTGAGCTGGTGAAAGCGCTAAAGGCTGAGTTCAGCGTGGGAGACATCCAGCTGCTGGAAGGCACGGACACGGTGTTTAAGAAGGGGACTTTGACGTCGGACGACGTGCTGCTGGTGGTGAACGACGTGGAGGGGACACCGGAAGTGGGTGTGCTGGGGGGCGCCTTGTCGGTGAAAGGTAAGGGGAACCTGCGCGGGACGGCACCGGTGCCGGTGAAATACGGAAAGCTGGAGCTGAGCGAAGCGGTAGTGGGAGCGCTACCGTCGTCGGACTACGTGATTAACAAGAAAGGGTTCGAACTGGCGGAAGTGATCACACTGAAGAACGGGGCGTACGAATTTGGTGTCGCGACAGCGAAGACGGGAAGCGAGCAGGCAGAGGACTATGCAGAAATAGCGACATGGATAGAGGTGACGTACGAGAGCGAATACACGAAGCCGGGGTTGGTGGAAGTGATCCTGACGGGTCACGGGAGCCTGTTCGGGGAAGTAGAGTCGACGTACGAAATCAAAGCGAGCTGGGCGGACTATGCAGGAGTGGACATCGTGAACTACGAGAACTACAAGCTCGGGACGAACACGACGTTCGACGGGGTGGTGTTCAAAGGGTTCGAGAAGCTGGTGAAGCCATTGCAGCTGAAGAGCGGAGAGTATGAGATCGTGGCGGTAGCGCAAGACGATGAGACGTACAAGCTGTCGGCGGACCTGAAAGACGCGTCGGACAGCATCTTCGGAGCAGGCGCCTACGACTTCTACATCCTGGCGGCGGGTGAGCTGAAAGCTAAATACGGGAAAGATGCGAAGTACATCGGTCAGGTGGTGATAGACAGCCTGAGCGTGGATGCACTGAAGGCAGCGACGGTGATCAAGAAAGTGAGTGTTCCGGCGGCAGAAGAAGGTGGCGAAGCGACATCGACGTATACGCTGAGCTTCAAGCCGGGCGTGTTCAAAGGGGCGTACACGGCGACATTAGAAGAAGGCGTGTTCACGGTGAGCTTCGACAGCGCGACAGCGGCGTCAATCACGGGGCTGGTGGATAAGAGCTTCACGGTAGCGATCCCGGTGGGTCACCCGACATCACTGAAGTTCAACTACCCGACGCATACAGGAGTGTTGTGGGCGCTGGTGAGCGTAGGCTCGATAGACCTGCTGCAGTACGTGGAAGCAGAAGGCGGCCGTGTGGACTATGCAGAGCACCTGTTCTGGGAGCTTGACCGGGAAGGGAAGAGCACGATCACGCAAGGCGGTGTGCTGACGCCGCTGGTGGAATGGAACAACATCGTGACGGTGTTGTACCTGGATGAAAACGACGAGGAGATACTTGAGCTGAAAATCAACGTGAACACGGTGTACGATGCGAGCTTGATTCCGGGTTGGCCAGGTCAAAGCACAGAGAGCGTAGTGGGGAGTGAGCTGGTGGTGACGACGTCAGACGGGTCACTGCAGGTGAGCGGCTACACAGGCGCGGTATCGGTGTACGGGATAGACGGAAGCGCGGTAGTGAGCGGAGTAGCGCCGCTGAGCGTGAGCGTACCGAGCGGGCTGTATATCGTGAAAGCAGGGAGCAAAGTAGTGAAGACGGTAGTGAAATAAACACAGAAAAAAAAAGTCGCGAAGTCATAGCGGGAAAGAAAAAGCGCTATCTTTGCGGAACGATTTAGAGTTTTGGTTGAATTAACAGAGAAGTAGCCTGCGTTGTGAAACGCGGGCTACTTCATTTTAAGGGGGGAGGGGAAGGGAAGGAAAGGGGAGGGGAAGCGAGAAAAAAGGGTAACTTTGTGGGGAGAAAAAGGAAGAAAAATGAATGAGGTAAGCGGGAGTATGAATGAGGCGGTGCTGGTATTCAGTGCGTGGACGGGAGTAATGTCGTTAGTGCTATGGGGTCTATTGCTGTGGATGAAAAGACGGGATAGGTTAGAAGAAGAAGCGGAAGCAGGAGGGGAAGCGGAGTTAGCGGAGTAAAGGAGAGAAGACGATGATAGGGGCGCAATATAAGGAGCTGGGCGGGGTGTGTATAAAGACGGGTCAGCAGGTGTTTATGGGGTACTGCGTGGCGGGGTTAGGGTTGTTGCTGACGGGGAGCATAGAGTGGGGCACATTCTGGGTGCTGGAAACAACGGGTGTATCAATGACGGGCGGATTACTGGTAATCGGATTGTATTGTACGAAGAAGGGGGTGTATAAAAGCGGGGAGGGGACTTGTTACGAGGGGGCAGGTGTCGCGAAGCGGAAGAAGTAAGGAAGAGTGAAAGGGAGTAAGCGGGGCGAGGTGGGATCAGGGGTGGAGGTGGTGGGGCGTCTGCAACCCCAGGCGGGGGAGCTGGAAGGAGCGGTGTTGGGTGCACTGCTGCTGGAGAAGGATGGTTATAGCTTGGTGAGTGAGATCCTGAAGCCGGAGAGCTTCTATGAGAAGAAGCATGGGTTGATCTATACGGCGGTGCGGGATCTGGCGGTGAAGCAGGAGCCGATAGACATGCTGACGGTGACGGAGCAACTGCGGCGCATGGGTGAGCTGGAAGCGATAGGTGGGCCGTTGTATATAGGGGAACTGACGGGGCGGGTGGCGAGTAGCGCACATTTAGAATACCATGCACGGATCATCGCCCAGAAGCACTTGGCGCGTGAACTGATCAGCTTCGGGGCGGAGGTACAACGGAAAGGGTTCGACGAGACGCAGGACGTGGAGGATCTGCTGGAAGAGACGGAGGGGAAACTGTTCGAGCTGTCGCAGGCAGGGGTGAAGAAGGATGTACAGCATATCAACCCGTTGATCAAGCTGTCAATGGACGCGTTGGAGAAGGCGTACAACAGGAAGGAGGGTCTGAGTGGATTGGCGTCGGGCTTCAAGGAGCTAGATAAACTGACAGGGGGTTGGCAGAACTCGGACTTGGTGATCCTCGCGGCACGTCCGGCGATGGGGAAGACAGCACTAGCACTGAGCATGGCGAAGAACATGGCGGTGAACTATGCCACGGGGGTGGCGATCTTCACGTTGGAGATGAGCAATGTGCAGATAGTGAACCGTATGATCTCGGACATCTGTGAGATACCGGGAGAGAAGCTGAAGAGCGGTCGTCTGGAGCAGTATGAGCTGTCTCAGCTGCATCATAAGATTGGTGAGCTGTATAACGTGCCGCTGTACGTGGATGAGACGCCGGGTCTGTCGATCTTCGAGCTGCGGACGAAGGCGCGGAGGCTGGTGCGAGAGCATGGGATACAGTGCATCTTGATAGACTACCTGCAGCTGATGACCAGTGGGATGAGCTTTGGGAGCCGGGAGCAGGAGGTGAGTATGATTTCGCGGTCACTGAAGGGGCTGGCGAAGGAGCTGAACATCCCGATCATCGCGCTGTCGCAGCTGAACAGAGGTGTAGAGGCGCGTCAGGGATTGGAAGGGAAGCGTCCTCAGCTGTCGGACTTGCGTGAGAGCGGGGCGATAGAGCAGGACGCGGATATGGTGTGCTTTATCCATAGGCCGGAGTACTACAAGATGTACGAGGATGAGCGCGGGAACTCGACACGAGGGATCGCGGAGATCCTGATCGCGAAGCATAGGAACGGGCCGACGGGGGATATCCAGCTGCGGTTCAAGAGTGAGTACACGAAGTTCACGGACTTGGAGGTAGAGGAAGGTGGGGGTGGCGGTGTCCAGGAGTACAGGTCAGGGGTTCAGGGGGTGGGGTCTCCGTTCTGAGCTTGAAGGAGGGCAAAGCGGAAAGCATCAAGGTAGTGCGAGATGAAGGAGCTCCAGTGTGCGGAGGCGGCGAGGTCGCGTGCATGCTGGGCAGCGAGGGCACGTTGTGGTGGGGTGAGGTTGTTGAAGTCAAGGACGAGGTCAGCGAGGTTGCGGGCGGCGTCGTGGTAGGGTTGGTGTGTACGGTCAAGGACGGCGACACCGTGGGCGAAGGAGGCGGAGAGAGAGGCGAGGTCTTCGGAGGGGGAGGAGCCGGAGCCGAAGGCGGAGGATTCGGAAGAGGCGGAGGCGGAAGCGGAGCGGAGGGGGAGGTTGAGGTGAGCCCAGAGTCCAAAGCCGGCGAGGTCGGAGGTGAGGGTGGGGATGCCGAAGGCAGCGGATTCGAGGGGGGTGTAACCCCAGGGCTCATAGAAAGAGGGGAAGAGGGAGAGGTCGAAGGCGGGTAGGAAGTCGTAGTAGGCGAGGTTGAAGATGCCGTCGTGTCCGTCGAGGTAGGTGGGGACGAAGATGATTTTGAGGGCGGAGTTGAGGGGGTCGAAGTGAAGCTGGTGGAGGTAGTTAAGGATGGGATCGTTGTCAGGGTGTCGGAGCCAATGGGAGAGGATGGGCTGGTCAAGAGGTAGAGGAGAACGGACGTCAAGTGCATGGAGGAGGTCGGCGCGAGGAGCGGTGGCGTCAGCAGGGACGGCAATGACAGCGACGGCAGGTTTGGGGAAGTCACGGAGTCGGGTGAGGGCGTTGGTGAGAAGGTCGAGTCCTTTGTTGATGTACTCGTAGCGACCGGAGGAGAGGATGAGGGGAGTGTGCTCGGAGAAGGGTTGTCCGTAGAGAGCAGAGGCGACAGCGAGGATGCGCGCGCGGGCATGGGTGCGCCGAAGGCGAAGGTCATCAGGAGGCGGGACGAAGGCAGGATCGAAGCCGTTGGGGGTGACGAAGTGGGGAGTGACGCCAAGGAAGCGAGTGCACTCGCGGGCGGTGATCTCGGAGACGGCGGTGAAGCAGTGAGCATGGGTGGCGGCAGCGCGCTCGAGCTGGAGCTTGTGGTAGACGTTGCGAGCGGCGGTGTCGGGGTCGAAGTTGTTGTCAGGGAGTGCACGTCCGACGACGGTGGCATGGGTGGTGAAGAGGGTAGGGAGGTTGGGGCTAGCGGAGCGGAGGTAAAGGAGGCCCATGGCGAGCGTCCACTCGTTGAAGTGGACAAGGGTGCGCGCGACCTCGAAGCGAGCGAAGCGGATGACATCCTGGACGACCTGGGCAGTGGCGATAGCGAAGAGGCAAGCTTGGTCGTAGTCGGGCGGGGCGTTGAGGGAGTCGATGCGGAAGTCGTTCCAGATGCGGAAGTAGAGGTCGTCCTTGCAGTGGTAGAGGGGTCGGAAATCGACGAGGAGGGTGAGGGGTCGTGAAGGGATGTTCCAGCGTCCGACGCGGACAGGGAGGTGGAAGGCGGCGCGGGCATGGAGGAGCCAGGGCTGTAGGATGGTGTCGTCGTCGGGGATGAAGGCATCGGTGTCCTGGTTGAGGTCAGGGCCGATGAAGAAGAGCTTGCCACCGGTGCGCTTTTGGAGGGAAGGGGCCTTGGAGGCGAGGACGGTGTAGATACCGCCGACCTTGTTGGCGACCTCCCAGGAGGCCTCGAAGATGTTGAAGGGCAGCGGGTTAAGGCTCATACTCTTTGTAGCGTTTGAGGGCTTGGAAGAGGAGGTGTGCGGCGCGGGCGAGCCTCTCAGCGTCAAGGACGAAGGCGAGGCGGACTTGGTCGTGTCCAAGCTCAGGGGAGGAATAGAAGCCGGAACCGGGAGCAAGGAAGAGGGTCTGTCCTTCGTAAGAGAAGGAATCAAGGCACCAAGCGCAGAAATGGTCGGCGTCCCGGACAGGGATGCGGGCGAGGGTGTAGAAGGCGCCCATGGGTACAGGGGCGAAGCAGCCGGGGATGTCATTGATGGCGCGCAGGAGGCAGTTGCGCCGCTTGAGGTACTCGTTGTAGACCTGGTTGAGGTAGGTTTGGGAGGTGTCGATGGCGGCCTGCGCGACGATCTGTCCGATGAGGGGAGGAGAGAGCCTGGCTTGGCACCACTTGAGGAGGTTCTGGCGGAGGATGGGGTTGCGCGTGATGACGGCACCGATGCGGATGCCGCAAAGAGAGTACCGTTTGGAGAAGGAATCGACGAGGACGACGTTGTTGTCGATGTCCCTGAGGCGCAGGACGGAGAAATAAGGGTAAGGGGAGTAACAGAACTCGCGGTAGACCTCGTCGGCGAAGAGGAAGAGGTCGAAGCGCTGGACGAGGTGTCGAATGCGCTCCATCTCGTCGGAGGTGTAGAGGTATCCGGTGGGGTTATTGGGGTTGCAGATGAGGATGGCGCGGGTGCGTGGGGTGATGGCCTGCTCGAAGGCGTCGATAGGAGGTAAGGCGAAGCCGTTATCAATGGAGGCGGGGATGGGCTTGATGATGACACCGGCAGAGATGGCGAAAGCCATGTAGTTGGCGTAAGCAGGTTCAGGGACAAGGATTTCGTCGCCGGGGTCGAGGCAGGCGAGGAAGGAGAAGAAGACGGCTTCGGAGCCGCCGGTGGTGATAATAATATCGTCGGGGTGGACGTCGATGAAGAAGCGGGCGTAGTACTCGACGAGCTTGAGTCGGAGAGAGAGGAGCCCTTCGGAGGGTGAGTATTCGAGTATGGAGCGGTCGATATGCTTGAGTGCGTCGAGGGCTTGTGGCGGCGAGGCGATGTCGGGCTGCCCGATGTTGAGGTGGAGGACGTCAATGCCGTTCTCCTTGGCCTTGTTGGCTAAGGGGACGAGCTTGCGGATGGGCGAAGCGGGCATGTTGAAGCCGCGTAAAGAGGAAGTAGGCATGGTCGCTAAGGGCGTCAGTTTGTGGGTGCAAAGATAAGGAAAGGAATGGAATTAGGTGTGGCGAAGGGAGGGGAAAAAGCGTACATTTGCGGCGTAGAAAGGAAGAGAGAGAAAGGAGATGAGGCGAGTGGCGATACAGGGGGTGGAGGGGTCGTACCATGCGGTGGCGGCGGGGAAGTACTATGGGGAGGGAGTGGAAGTGGAGGGTTGCTTGACGTTTAAGGAGGTGGTGAGGTCGGTGAAGTCGGGGCGAGTGGATAGTGGTCTGATGGCGATAGAGAATACGATCGCGGGGAGTCTGCTGCAGAACCATGAGCTGTTGCGCGGGAGTGAGGTGTGGGTGAGTGGTGAGATGAAGATGCGGATCAGCCATTCGCTGGTGGCATTGGCGGGGACGGGGATAGGGGAGTTGAAGGAGGTGTGGTCACATCCGATAGCGTTGGCGCAGTGCATGGAGTATCTGGATAAGCTGGAGGGTGTACGGTTGGTGGAGACGGAAGATACGGCATTGAGTGCACGGGAGATTGCGGAGGGTCGTCGGGGAGGTGTGGGTGCGCTGTGTAGCCGGTTGACGGGGGAGAAGTTGGGGTTGTCGATCTTGGCGGAAGGGATAGAGACGAACACGCATAACTTTACGCGGTTTTTGGTGTTGGAAGGGGAGTCATTGGGTGAAGCGGAGCGAAGGGAATCGAATAAAGCGTCGTTGGTGTTTTCGTTGCCTCATTCGTCGGGAAGCTTGTCGGCGGTGCTGTCGATATTGTCGTACTACGGGATGAGCTTGACGAAGATCCAGTCGTTGCCGATCATAGGGAGAGAGTGGGAATACCTGTTTTATATAGACTTGACGTATAAGGACTATGGTCGGTACGGTCAATCGTTGGAGGCGATAAAGCCGTTGATCAGTGATTTTCGGATATTGGGGGAATATAAAGAAGGAGAAGTGTATGCGTGAAGTGGTGCCCGCGGAGCGGGTGGGTCGAGTAGAGGAGTATTATTTTTCGCGGAAGCTGAAGGAGGTGTCTCGTTTACGGGCTGCGGGTCGAGATATCATCAATCTGGGAGTAGGGAGTCCTGATTTGCCGCCGTCGCCGGCGGTGATAGAGACGTTATGCGGTCATGCGCGTCGGTCTGATGCGCATGGATATCAGCCGTATACGGGGATTAAGGAATTGCGGGCGGGCTATGGGGGATGGTATAAGCGGTGGTACGGGGTGGAGCTGGATAGTGAGGTGGAGATACTGCCGTTGATAGGTTCTAAGGAGGGAATACTGCATATTTCGCTGGCGTTTATGAATGTGGGGGATAAGGCGTTGGTGCCGAATCCAGGCTACCCGACGTACACGTCGGTGACGAAGCTGGTGGGGTGTGAGGCGGAGCCGTACGAATTGAGTGAAGCCGGAGGCTGGAAGCCGGACTTTGAGGCATTGGAGCGGAAGGATTTGAGTAGGGTGAAGCTGATGTGGGTGAACTATCCGCATATGCCGACGGGGACACCAGGTGACGCGGAGCTGTTTGCGAAGCTGGTGTCATTCGGTCGTCGTCACGGGATCGTGATCTGCCACGATAACCCGTACAGTTTTATATTGAATGCACGTCCTGAGAGTATCTTGCAGACGGCGGGAGCGAAGGAGGTGTGCATAGAGCTGAACTCGATGAGCAAGTCGCATAACATGCCGGGATGGCGAATGGCGATGCTGGCGTCGAACGCGAAGTACGTGGAGTGGGTGCTGCGGGTGAAGAGCAACGTGGACTCGGGGCAGTTTCAGGCGATGCAGTATGCGGCGGTGCGGGCGTTGGAATTAGGGGAGGAATGGTATGCGGGGATGAATGAGGTGTATGCAAGCCGTCGTGAAGCGGCGGGTGAGGTGCTGGAAGCGATGGGGTGCGTGTATGCCAAGAATCAGGTGGGGCTATTTTTGTGGGGTCGGATACCGTCGGGGGAGGCGAGTGTGGAGAGTCTGACGGACAGGATTTTGTATGGGGCGGATGTGTTTGTGACGCCGGGGATGATATTTGGGAGCGGGGGTAGTGGTTATGTGCGGGTGTCTCTATGCTGCGAGGCGGATCGATTGTTAGAAGCGGCGTCACGAATCAGGGGGCTATGTGGATAGGGGTAGAGCGGACGATACCGTATATATATGGTGTGCTGGAGGGGTTGGGGGTGGAGGTGCGGTATTTTGGGGCGGCGGAATTGGCAGGCGGCGGGGTGAAGGGGGTGGAGGTGTTGGTGATACGAAGTATCAATAAGTGTGGGAGGAAGGAGCTGGAGGGTAGTGGGGTGAAGTTGGTGGTGACGGCGTCGGTGGGGGAGGACCATATAGATAAGGAGTACTGCGCGGGCGCAGGGATAGGGTGGCGAAATGCGGCAGGGAGCAATGCTCGGTCGGTGGGGGAGTATGTGTTGGGGAGCCTGATGGAGCTGGAGGTTCGCGGGGGAGCGGGGATGTGGTCAGGTAAGACGGTGGGGATAGTGGGGGTGGGTCATGTGGGGAAGGAGGTGTCGAAGCTGAGCAAGGCGATAGGGATGGAGGTGTTGTTAAATGATCCTCCGCGTGCGGCGGCAGAGGGAGGAGCGGGGTTCGTGGAGCTGGAAGAGATTGCACGGAGCGCGGATGTGATCACGTTTCATACGCCGCTTACGGAGGGGGGCAGGTGGGGGACTAAGCACTTGCTGAATGGGAGGCTGGTGGAGCTGCTGGAGCGGAAGCCGTATGTGATCAATGCGTCACGTGGTGGAGTGTGTGAGCCGGCGGCGTTAATAAGGGGCCGTAGGGAAGGGAAGATAGGGGGTTTGGTGATCGATTGTTGGGAAGGGGAGCCTGGAATCAGTGAGGAATTGCTGGGGGTAGCGGATATAGGGACGCCGCATATTGCAGGGTTTTCGGTGGAGGGGAAGGTGAATGCGGTGAAGAGTTGCGTGGAGTGGGTGGGGGAGTATGCTGGGGTAGGGGAGGAGAAGCGAAGGGCGGCGTTAGGTCGGGTGGAGGTGCCCGCGTCGCGGGAAGAGGAGATCGATATGGAGGAGTTTAAGGATAAGCGGATAGCGCGGGCGGTGTTGCGGGTGAATAGTTTGGGGGCGATAGATAAGCGGTTGCGGTCGGGGGTGAGATCGTTTGAGGAACTGCGTCGGACGTACTCTCATCCGCGTGAGATAGGGGGGTATAGGGTAGTTCATGCGGGGGCAGGCGAGGGGGAAGTATTAAGGAGGTTGGGATTTAGGGTAGAGTGAGTTGTCTCATCAAGATTCGAACTTGAACAGGCAGAACCAAAATCTGCAGTGCTACCATTACACCATGAGACAAGGGTGCGGTGCGGGTGAACCCGCGAAAGCGGGGCAAAGATAAAGGAAAAAACGAAAGAAGCGAAGGGGCGGCGTAAAAAAAAAGCGGAGGGGGAGGGTAAAGGTTGAGAAAAAGGAGTAGCTTTGCGGCTCGCTAAGAGAGAGTAAACAGGAAGTTAAACCATTAAAGTGGAAAGAAAGTGGAAGAATTGGAGCAAATAGCGGAAGCGGTGCAGGGGGAAGCGGTAGTAGAAGTGGTGGGGGAAGTGGTGGAAGAAGTGAAGCCGTTGGAAGAAGTGGTGGGGGAAGTGAAGGAAGCGGCAGCGGTGAAGGTAAAGGGGGAAGTGAAGCCGTTGGCGGACTTTGACTGGGAGGCGTACGAACAAGGGGAAGGTCAAGTAATAGGGGATAAGGGGGCGTTGATGGTATCGTATGAGCAGACGCTGAATACGGTGAATGATAACGACGTGATCGTGGGGAAGGTGACGTCGATGAACAAGCGGGAGGTGGTAGTGAATGTGGGGTACAAGTCGGAGGGGGTGGTGTCGATCTCAGAGTTCCGGTACAACACGGAGCTGAAGGTAGGGGATGAGGTTGAGGTGTATATAGAGAGCCAAGAGGATAAGAAAGGTCAGCTACAACTATCACACAGGAAAGCACGGGCAGTGCGTGCGTGGGATAAGGTGAATGAAGCGTTAGCGACAGAAGAGATAGTACGCGGATTTGTGAAGTGCCGGACGAAGGGGGGGATGATCGTGGACGTGTTTGGGATAGAAGCGTTCTTGCCAGGTTCACAGATAGACGTGCGTCCGATAAGAGACTACGATATATTCGTAGGGAAGACGATGGAGTTCAAGGTGGTGAAGATCAACCAGGAATACAAGAATGTGGTTGTATCGCATAAGGCCTTGATAGAAGCAGAACTGGAAGAACAAAAGCGGGAGATCATCTCTCATTTGGAACGCGGTCAGGTGCTGGAAGGGGTGGTGAAGAACATCACGTCGTATGGGGTGTTTGTGGACTTGGGTGGGGTGGATGGATTGGTGCATATCACGGACTTGTCGTGGGGTCGAGTAGGCAGCCCGGAGGAAGTGGTGACGTTAGACCAGAAGATCCATGTAGCGATCCTTGATTTCGATGACGAGAAGCGTCGAATCGCGTTGGGCGTGAAGCAGTTGACGCCACATCCGTGGGAGGCAGTAGTAGAGAACTTGACGGTGGGGACGATACTGCGGGGGAAAGTGACGGTGGTGGCGGACTATGGTGCGTTTGTGGAAGTGTATCCGGGAGTAGAGGGCCTGATCCATGTGTCGGAGATGTCATGGACACAACATTTGCGAAGTGCACAGAACTTCCTGAAGGTGGGAGAGGAAGTGGATGCGGTGATACTGCATGTAGATGCAGAAGAACGGAAGCTGTCGTTAGGGATGAAGCAGCTGAAAGAGGATCCGTGGAAGAGTATTCAGGCGCGGTTCCCGATGGGGTCAATCCATAAGGCGAAGGTGAAGAACTTCACGTCGTTCGGGATCTTCGTGGAAGTGGAAGAAGGCGTAGAAGGGCTGGTTCATATCTCGGACTTGTCATGGACAAAGAAGGTGAAACATCCGTCGGAATTTACTCAAGTAGGCGAAGAGCTGGAGGTGAAGGTGCTGGATATAGATGTGGATAGCCGTCGTCTGAGCTTGGGTCACAAGCAAATAGAAGAGAATCCATGGGATGTGTTTGAGACACTGTTCTCGGTAGGTTCAATCCACGAGGGGACGATCGTGGATGCGGTGGAGAAAGGGGTGATGGTGTCGTTACCGTATGGAGTGGAAGGATTTGCGACGCCGCGTCATTTGGTGAAAGTAGATGGAAGCGTGGCGTTGGTGGACGAAGTGTTGCCGTTCAAGGTAATCGAGTTCAATCGGGACGCCCGTCGCATCATCCTATCGCATAGCCGAATCCACGAGGATGAACAGCGAAAGGAGAAAGAGAAAGAACGTGGTGAGCAGGTAGCTTCGTCAGAGCCGAAAGAGTCGAAAAAAGGTAAAGGAGGGGGAAAGAAGGAGAAAGAAAGCGGTGAAGATGGAGGCAACGGCACGCTGGCGAACTTAGCACCGATGGAAAAGACGACGCTGGGAGACATCGAACAGCTGGCGGCATTGAAAGATAAACTGCTGGGTCAGGAGCAAGACGCATCGGCGAAGGTAGCGGAGGCAGCGGCTGAGGTGCCGAAGGCAGAAGAGGCAGTGGCTGAAATGCCGAAGGCAGAAGAGGTAGCGACTGAGGTGCCGAAGGCAGAATCAGATTTGCTGTAGGAGAAAGACGGCGGTCTCGACAGAAGGGACGTCGCGGATAGTGAGTGAGCGCTTGGCGGCAAGCTCACGCAGGGCACAACGTTTGGGGTGCTGTTGGACGAAAGCGAGAAGCTTGTCGAAGACAGGGCTTTGATAGAAAGGACTGTCGGGATTGGAGACAAGGACGGCGGTGAGGGCGTTGTTTTTGAGGATGACCTTTTCGATGCCAAGTAGCTTGGCGACGCGTCGAAGGCGGACAATGCGGATAAGCTCAAGCCCTTCGGGTGGGATCTTGCCGAAGCGGTCAAGGAGCCTTTCGGAGAAAGCAAGGACGTCGGCATCGCTCTCCATGTTGTCAAGCTCGCGGTAAAGGGCGATACGCTCGGAGTCATTGGGGATATAGGTGGGCGGAAGAAGGAGCTCAAGGTCGCTTTCGACGAAGGTTTCAAGGACGAAAGAGGCGTGTTCATCGGCGGTGTTGGTGGCGAAGCCAGAGAACTCTTCGTTGCGAAGCTCGTTGACGGCCTCATGGAGGATCTTTTGGTAGGTTTCATAGCCCAAATCGGCAATGAAGCCGCTTTGCTCGGCACCAAGAAGATTGCCGGCACCGCGAATGTCAAGGTCTTGCATGGCTAAATGAATGCCAGAGCCCAGCCCGGAGAAGTTTTCAATGGCCTGGAGGCGCTGGCGGGCTTCATGGGTGAGGGAGGTGAGCGGAGGAGCAAGGAGGTAACAGAAAGCTTTGCGGTTAGCGCGGCCGACACGTCCACGAAGCTGGTGAAGGTCGGAAAGACCGAACAAATGGGCGTTGTTGATGAGGATGGTGTTGGCATTGGGGACGTCAATGCCGTTTTCAATGATGCCGGTGGCAATAAGGACGTCGAACTCCTGATTGACGAAGTCAAGAATCAAAACCTCCAAACGCTTGGGGTCAATCTGGCCGTGCGCTACAGCGACGCGAGCGTCAGGGACGACCCGGCGGACAGTCATTTCAATGTCAGGGATATGGGAGATGTGATTGTTGATGAAAAAGACTTGCCCGTTGCGGCTCAACTCGAAATTAATGGCCTCTCGGATGAGTTCGGGGTCGAAAGTGTGGACAGAGGTCTGGACAGGATATCGGTTGGGTGGCGGGGTGGCGATGTTGCTTAAATCCCGAGCGCCCATGAGGGAGAATTGAAGTGTGCGAGGGATGGGAGTGGCGGTCATGGTGAGAGTATCAACATTGGTGCGCATCTTGCGGAGAGTCTCCTTGACGGCGACACCGAACTTCTGCTCTTCATCGATGATGAGTAGTCCTAAGTCTTTGAAAATGACGTCTTTACCGACAAGTCGGTGGGTGCCGATGAGGATATCAATCTTGCCGTCTTTGAGATCGGAGAGGAGGGTGCGAGCCTGTGCAGAAGAACGTGCGCGGCTGAGGTAGTCAATGCGGCAGGGGAAGTGTCGCAGGCGTTCAGTAAAGGTACGGAAGTGCTGAAAGGCGAGGAGGGTGGTGGGGACGAGGATGGCGACCTGCTTATTGTCGGCGCAGGCTTTGAAGGCGGCACGGATGGCGACTTCGGTTTTGCCGAAACCGACGTCGCCGCAAATGAGCCTGTCCATAGGTTGAGGCTTTTCCATATCGGCCTTGACGTCGATGGTGGCGCGGGACTGGTCGGGTGTGTCTTCATAAAGAAAGCCGGCTTCGAGTTCGTACTGGAGGTAAGAATCGGGTGAGAAGGCGAAGCCTTGTTCCTGCCGTCGTTTGGAATAGAGGAGAAGGAGGTCACGGGCGATGTCCTTGACCTTGTTCTTGGTTCGCTCCTTGACCCGTTCCCAAGCACCGGTGCCAAGCTGACTGAGAGTGGGCAGGGCATCGTCTTTTCCGTGATACTTGGAGAGCTTGTGTAGGGAATGAATGCTGACAAAGATCACGTCGTTGTTACGGTAGATGAGCTTGATGACCTCCTGCACCTTTCCGTTAGTTTCGAGCCGAATCAGCCCCCCAAACTGTCCGATACCGTGATCGGTGTGGACAATGTAGTCACCAAAAGCAAAGCGGCTAAGGTCTTGTAGAGAAAGCACGACCTTGCCATTGCGAGCTTTATCGTTTTTGAGGTTGAACTTGTGAAAGCGGTCGAAAAGCTGGTGATCGGTCAAGAAAGCAACATGAAGATCATGGTCAATGAACCCTTCATGGATGGTTTTTTCGATGGGAGTAAAGGGGATATTAGGGAGGAGGTTCCTGAGTCGTTCGATTTGCTTTCCGGTGTCGCTGAGGAGATAGAGAGAGAACCCTTGCTTAATTAAAGAGTCGAAGGCCTCGTTGATGAGGTCGAAATTTTTGTGGAAGGCAGGCTGAGGTGAGGTGGAGAAAGAGAAACGAGCGTCGGGGGTTTTAGGGGTGGATGATCCGAAATGAAGCTGTCGAAAATTGGAGAAGGGTTGGAAGAGGGTAGGTTCAGGGAGGAGTAAGTCGCCGGAGGCAGGTGTGTCATTCCAAAGGGCTTCTACACGCTCGCGGCAGAAAGTCAGGTTTTTAACGGCGATGATGGTATGCGCCGGCAAGGCGTGAAACAAGGATTCCCTATCAAGCCCCATGGTATCGGTCTTGGGGATGATAGAGATTTCGGTAGGCCGAGTTTTGGAGAGCTGAGATTCGACATCGAAGGTACGAATGGTTTCGACTTCGTTATCGAAGAAATCAATACGGTAAGGATTTTCGTGAGAGAAAGAAAAGACGTCAATGATGCTTCCCCGAACAGCGAACTGTCCAGGCTCATAGACATAATCAGTACGCTCAAAACCATATTCGGAGAGCATATCGGCGACAAAAGTGCTGTCCAAGTGTTCACCGACATGTACTTTGAGGGTATGGTTGGCCAAGACTTCCTGCGAAACGACGCATTCGGCGAGCGCCTCGGGGAAAGTGACAATGATGAAAGGTGAGTCCGTAGCCCTGTTGCGGAGCTTATCAAGTGTTTCGGTACGAAGAATCTCATTTACAGGATCCTTATGTCCGTACTTGATAGCACGCCGGTAAGCGGAAGGGAAAAAATAGACCGGAGAATCAGGGAGGAGCTGGGTGAGGTCGTGGTAGAAATACCCGGCTTCGTCGTCGTCATTGAGTAGGCAAAGGAAACTTTCCCCGCGCAGGTGAAGAGAGGCGATGCCCAGTGGGACAGCAGAAGCGACTAAGCCTGTGACGGCCGCACAAGCCCCCCCCTCCCGCAGGCTCTGTTCCAGCGAATTAATGCCCGGATGGGCATCATAAAGAAGCAACAAATCTTGTATATTCAATGCGGTTTGCCGATTAAGAAGGCGGCAAAGGTAAAAAGCTCTGCGGTGATTTCAGCCTTTGGCGATGCGCGCCTGATTGGCGGTGATGGCAATCATTTTATAAATGTCATCGGCGGAACAACCGCGCGAGAGGTCGTTGACGGGTGCAGCCATACCTTGTAGGATAGGTCCAATGGCTTGGGCATGAGCAAGCCGTTCGACCAGTTTATAGGCGATATTGGCGGCGGCCAGATTGGGGAAGACAAGGACATTAGCCCGTCCGGCCACAGGACTGTCGGGCGCTTTGCGGACAGCGACCATCGGGACGAGCGCGGCATCGGCTTGTAACTCACCGTCAATGAGCAAATTCGGGGATAGTTCTTTGGCCCGTAGGACGGCATCGGCCATCTTGTCATTGGTAGTGCCACTGCCTTTGGTGGAGTAACTGAGCATGGCAATGCGAGGTTCGACGCCAGTGAGAGCCTTGGCAGTGGAAGCCGTAGAAAGGGCGATACCGGCAAGCTCTTCGATGGAAGGGTCGGGAATAACGGCACAATCGGCGAAAAGCATGACCCCATCTTCTCCGTAAGTGGCATCGGGTACAATCATCAGGAAAGCCCCCGAGGCGCAGGTGACACCTTGTTGGGTTTTGATGATCTGGAGAGCAGGCCGGAGGACATTGCCGGTGGTGTTGAGCGCACCGGCGATTTCTCCGTCGGCATCACCGGCCTTGATGATGAGGCAGCCGAGGTAGAGGGGATTTTGGACAAGTCGGAAGGCCTCATCCTGGGTCATCCCTTTGGCCTTCCGGAGATCGTGGAGGAGGTAGGCATAAGCAGCCCGTTTAGGGTGTTTGGTGGGATTGACCACGGTGGCGCCAGCGATATGCTTGAGCCCAACCGCCTCCGCTTGCCGATAGATGATATCAGGGTCTCCAATAAGGATGATGTCGGCCAGCCCGTCGGCAATGGCGCGATCAGCGGCCGTCAAGGTTCTCTCTTCGGTGCCCTCCGGTAAAACAATGCGCTGTTTGTCAGCCTTGGCACGGTCAATAATTTGTTGCATTAAGCCCATGAGACAATAACTTTATTATGGAAAACAAAACGTCAGTAGAAACGCCCGTAAAGGTACGAAATTTTATAAAAAATCATAGGGCTGCGGACAGACGTATATTATTAAGTTCGGAAAGAATTATGGGTGCGGGATAGTTTTGCGCACTTCAGAGGGTGAATTGGGTGTGTAAATGAGTGTGGAGAATCCTGCGGGATTGAGGAAAGCACAAGCGGTTTCTTGAATTTCGGCAGGGGAGAGGTCGCAAAGCCGCTCAATGAAACGTGTATTGGAGTAGGGTCGGTTGTGGTGCAAATACTCCTTGCCGAGACTGAAGAAGAGGTTATTTTTTTGCTCGGCAGCAATGATGGTCTGCCCGGTGATTTGCTTTTTGATGGCAGAGAGGGTGGATGGGTTAAGTGGAGCTTGACAAAGCTCATCAACAGTGATGTAGACAAGGTGCAGGGCAAGGGCGAGGTTGACGGGATTGGTGTCAAAATAGACGGTAAAGAGGCCGGCATCGGTGAAGGTGTTAAGGTAGGATTCGACGGCATACACAAGGCCTTTCCGCTCCCGCAAGGCTACGTTGAGCCGACTGTTCATGCAGGGGCCACCAAGAATATAGTTAAGGAGAATGAGGGAAAAGCGTCGATCGTCATCGGCATGAGGTGTTCGTGTACCGATGAGCACATGGGTTTGCCGATAATCACGGCGAAACACTTTGTCGAAAGGCTTTTGTTGTGGAGGCGGGATACGGGTTGGATGCGGACTGTGGGTGTCGGGGATATTGCCAAAATAACGCTCGACGAAGGTCAGGATGCGGTCGAAGTGGAGGCTACCAGAGGAGAAAAAGACCATATTGGAAGGGTGGTAGAAACGCTGAATGAAGAGGCGGACGTGTTCGGGTGTAAAGTTGTAAATGGAATTGTCGTTACCAAGAATGTTGTGTCCGAGAGGATGTCCATGAAAAAAGAGGTCTTCAAAGTGGTCGAAAATATAGTCGTCGGGCATATCTTCGATGGATTTGAGTTCGTCATGAACAACTCCCTGTTCTTTTTCCAATTCTTTTTGGGGGAAAGTGGAGTGGAAAAGCAGGTCGGCAATGAGTTCGAGCGCCCGTTCAAAGTGATCGACGGTGAAAGTGCAGTGAATGGTGGTCTCTTCTTTGGTAGTAAAGGCATTGATTTCCCCGCCGACAATGTCCATGCGTTGGACGATATGCCAAGCTTTGCGTTTCTCTGTTCCCTTAAAAAGGGCGTGTTCCACGAAGTGTGCAAGCCCATTCTCGTCGTCGGTTTCGTCACGGGCGCCGACGTTAATGGCGACGCCGCAGTACCCGACCGGTGAGTTTTGATGCGCATGTATTATACGTAGGCCGTTAGGGAGTGTGTGGGAAAAGAAACGTTCGTCGAGTTCGAGATTCATACGAGGGTATTCTGTCGAAGGATACGGATAGCGTCTTGGGTGAGTTGATCGGCCAGGGTTGCATCAGGTGCTTCAGCGTAGATGCGGACGATAGGCTCGGTGTTACTTTTGCGTAAATGTATCCAACTATTGTCAAAATCAATACGGATACCGTCTATGTCGGTAACGGGGTAAGAATAAGCCTTACGGAACGAGGAGAGAAGGGCGTCTATGTCGATATTGTGAGAAAGCTCAAGTTTCTGTTTGGAGATATGGTAAGCAGGGTAGAGTTTTCGTAGCCCGGAGGGCTTCATTCGCTTTCGTGCCAGATGAGAGAGGAAGAGGGCGATACCGACAAGGGCATCACGTCCGTAGTGCAGTTCGGGGTAGATGATCCCACCATTACCTTCTCCGCCGATAACCGCACCGGTCGCTTTCATACAAGCGACTACATTCACCTCGCCTACGGCGGAAGCCTGGTAAGTACGCCCATGAGAGACGGCAACGTCTTTGAGCGCCCGCGAAGAACTGAGATTACTGACAGCGCCACCTAAAGAAGTTCGCTCAAAGATATAGTCGGCAACCGCAACGAGTGTATACTCCTCTCCAAACATACTGCCGTCTTCACAGATAATCGCCAAACGGTCTACGTCGGGATCAACCACAAAACCGAGATCAAAATTACCTCCGCCGACTGTGCGTGAAATGTCGCCAAGATGTTCCGGAAGCGGTTCGGGATTATGTGCGAAACATCCGTCCGGCGTCCCGTTGATAAGGAAGGTTTCCCGTACGCCGAGCGCTTGCAAGAGATTGGGAATGATATAAGCACCGACGGAATTTATGGTGTCGACAGCGATACGGAAACCGGCAGCACGGATGGCGTCGGTATCTACGAGAGAAAGGCGAAGGATGGCGTCAATATGACGTTGAGCATAGTCGGCGCAGGTGATATGTCCGAGCTTGTCCACAGGTGCAAAAGTGAGATCATTAGCTTCGGCAATGGCAAGCACTTCGGCACCCTCCTCTGCAGAGAGAAACTCACCCTTCCCGTTGAGTAATTTCAAGGCGTTCCAATGGGCAGGGTTATGACTGGCGGTGAGTATAAGTCCCCCATCGGCCTGCTCCCAGATAACAGCCAATTCAACGGTAGGCGTCGTGGCGAGGCCTACGTCCGTCACGCGGCACCCCATAGCGGTAAGGGTGGCCGAGACAAACTGCCGCAACATTTCGCCGGATAAGCGCGCATCCCGTCCTACGACGATATGAGGCGCCGCTTTCCCTGTTGTCCGCCGGATAAAAGCCGCGTAGGCTGCCGTGAAACGAACAATCGCCAAAGGGTCTAACCCTTCGTCTACATTTCCTCCGATAGTACCCCTGATACCGGAGATGGATTTAATGAGAGCCATATTAAAGATACTATCAAATGAAACCACAACAAAGGTAACTAAAAGATTTGGGGGCAATAGTAGTTTCAGGGGGTAGACGTGTCGGAAATATTACCTAATATTGCAGGTGATATTGTAACCAGAGGAGTATGAAGTCGACGCAGGGATTATTATTCTGCATCCTTTTGACAGTGAGCATGTCGGCGGGTGCACACGATTGGTATGTTTCACCGCAAGGGGCAAATGATCATGAGGTAGGAGGTGGATGGGATGCACCGGCGAGCCTTCAGTTTGCCCTTAATCACCTTACAGAAGGGGATACTCTGCGAATGAGTTCGGGTACCCACGTAATTTCCCAATCTTTTGTGACGGATAAGTCTTTTGCTATTGTGGCGAGCGGGGAGAGTGTCAAAATTCAGTCGTCGGGCAGTGATCGTGTGTTTGTGTTTAGTGGTAGTGGCTCAGGCCAGTCGGTGTTATTGCGGGGGATAGAAATTAGCGGCGGAGATGCTACCCTTTCGTCCTTTAAACCGAGTCATGGGGGTGCTATGTACGTGGCGTTAACAGCGGCGGTGACGTTAGAAGATGTTAAATTATCCGGAAATAAAGCTGTCACAAACGCTCTTGGAGGTGGCTATGGCGGTGCTATTTATAATGAAGGGGTATTGAAGTTGGCGGGAAAAACCCTTCTCCAAGACAATACAGCCTCCCTCCATACCATAGGATATGGAGGAGCAGTGTATAATAATGGAGGGACAGTTTCGATTTCAGGTAGTACTGCTTTTCTGAAGAATATAGCTTCCGGCGGAGGAGAAAGTAATGGGGCATTCGGTGGCGCGTTGTACCACACAGGCCAGGGTGCAACCGTGAAAATTGAAGGTCCTTCGGAAGGAACCCTGTCACCAGACAATGTACCCTCTTTTGTAGGGAATGTAGCGGCGCTCCGAACAGGGACGGTTTTGCGTGCGGGCGGAAATTTTAACGCTTACGGGGGAGCTATTTGCCTTACAGAAGGTACGGTGTTAAAGATTGAGCGCGCATATATACAAGGTAACGTAGCATCCTACGGCAGTAGCGACGGATATGGGGGTGCAATCTATGCCCCTGTCAATACTACTGTTTCAGTGGATAATGTGATCTTGTCGGGGAATATAGCTGTCACCGAAGGGGCTACGGGGGGTGGAGAAGGAGGAGCTATCTGGAACGCAGGCGCGTGTAGCATCAAGCATACCCAATTTATAGGGAATATAGCATCCTCAGGAGGTTGGTGGGGTCATGGCGGCGGTATATATAACACATATATATCGGGGGATAAAGCGAAAAACGGGAAGTTATACTTTGAGGGAGCGAACGTTTTCAAAGACAATATAGGGTTGTCCAATTCCTTTACCTTGCCGGATGAGAATGAATTAACCCCGATAGCTTTCGGTGGGGCGATAGCTATTGTAAACACTTCTCCGACAGGAGGCTATGCGGCTGTTCCGGAAGTGTCAATCACTACCGACCAGAATGATAACGATCCGAGTTTCTCCCTCCTTTTCGACAATAACATTGCCGGTAGAGCAATTTCCGGAGATGCGGGAGGTGGAGCTATCGGAATTATGGGGGCGAATGTGATAATTGGGGATGATATCTATGACCAGAATATTGTCTTTAGGAATAACATAGCACTGGACGCTTCCGGATCATCAAGAGCAGGTTATGGGGGAGCTATTATGGTGATAAATAATGATGTCTTGATGGACGCCCTTACCTGCTACGGTGCCGACTTCAAGGGTAACATAGCGACAATGAGCCTCACAGGAGAGGGGAAAGGGGGAGCTATAGCCTCTACGGAAGGTGCGCGTGTCACCATCACCCGAGGTAATTTTGAGGAAAATTATGCCAATGGAAATACCGGCAGTACGGGAAAAGCATGGGGTGGGGCGTATGCCGCTTTCCGTACAAACAGCAGTAAAGCTTCCGTGTTCATAGCGGCAGGGGAAAGTATGCTTGTCGGAAATGATGGAGCGGACGGGGTGAGTTTCCGAAACAATGCCGCCACTAAAGGTGCAGGTCAAGGCTTTGGTGGTGCTGTCTCTGCTACCGATGGCGCTTTGCTCCGTTTTTCCGACCGTACTCTCCTTGACGGTAATGTGGCAAGCGCATCGGCGTCAGGGGAAGGAGGCAAAGGTGGAGGTGTCTATCTTTCGAATGAAGATAATCCTACTTACCAGGGGGCACAACTGCAGTTGCGTGAAGCAATCATCCGAAAGAACAAAGCCGCGATCGGTGGGGGGATATGGGTTGGCAATATAGGGTGGCTTCAATTCAATCTCCTCTCCCATCACAAGCAGCAGAGTTGGGTAATGAATAATGAGGCGCCCATCGGGCCTAACATCTATCCAACCAATGGGGTCTGCTCGATAGAGATACGGCAAGTCTCCCCTGACGTGAGCTGTGTGCCCGACTACAATACTGCTTACGCCATACTGAGTGGGAACAAGTTTAAATTTGTTTTGACGGTACCTGAGGGTAAACAATCGGCCGTAACCAAGACGAACAGTAATAATCAGTCGTCACGGGTTAACCCTTTGTCTGTCACGGGCACAGTGGCGTCGTATGAAGTAACGGTAGATGCAAGTGAGGTGATCGTATGGTGTGTTTCCGCTGTGGAGCTACATAAACCGCTTGTGATAGATACGGAATCAGGTTTGAAAGTTATTGTCCTCAAGCCGGGAGAAAAAGATACGGTGGATTATCTTCTCAATCCTTTTATTCCGGCTTCGACTTTCGATCCGACGTCTATACAATGGAAAACGACAGACTACGGTGTGGCAGAAGTGAATGCTGTCGGCACCAACAAGTCGGGAGAAATTATAGCTAAAGAGCAAGGCCTTGCGTACATCTCGGTAGGAATTAATCCAGCGTATACCCCGAGTGTTTTTCCAGCCGGATCTTTCAACAATTTCCATGAACGGGATGTAGTGGGAGTCTATGTCATTGATTCCGACTTGGAAGAAGCGTTAAAGTCGACATTGGGGCATATACATTATAAAGATGCTTCAGTTTGGGTACCTATCCAACTTCCCGAAGAATGGGACGTCTTAGGTGATAAGGCTGTTACTTGGAAACTTAGCAATTCAACGGTGGCGGAGCTTAATCAGCATACCAATACCTCGGGGCATATCCGTTTTATGAATACCGGACATACTACGCTGATCATTGAATTGAAAGCGAAGCCCGGATTTAAGATTACATACGATTTGTATGCCATTGACCCTCTGCAATTGGCAGGGTTAGAAAAAGGAATATTTAGTGTGGGAACCGAACAACTTTGTGTGTTGTCTGAAACGGGACTCCCTCCGGAATATAGACAATTGCAGTGGAAACTGTCCGATCCTACGGTAGCCCGTATAGGGAGTGTGATAGATAACTCGGCCTATCTGCAGATGGAAGCGTTCGGGACAACCACTTTGACGGTTTGTCTGGAAAAAGATCCCACGAAATACATTTCTGTGAAATTCTCTGTGATGAAGTTGGTTCTGAATTTCCCCGAAATTGTATTGCTCAATGAATGGACAGCCGGTACGGTTCAGTTTATACCCGACACTATGCTTCCCGTTAGGTGGGTGAAACCGACGAACTCCGCCGGCTTTTCCGAAATACATTCAAATGGCAATAAAGCAACCATACGGTTTTTGCAGAAGACCACATCGGATACAAGGAGAATTGTTTCCGTAGAGGTTGAGGGTATGGATGTGAAGGATTCCATTGGTGTGATGGTTATAGATACGCCGCGTATTGTTTTTGTTTTGCCGGAGGGAAATATCATTGAGCCTTCGGGCGGGACTATGCAAGTACCGTCGAATGAAAATAAAACACTGCGATTGGCCGTCCGCCCTGAAATATCGGGTGTGTACTATAAATGGAGTAGTGATAACGAGGCTATAGCAAAGATTGGAGAGTATGACGGCTTGCTTACGACGGTATCACGCGGAGCGATAACCCTTACGGCTACATGTGACCAGAATCCCAATATTGTGTTAAAGCAGCGTATTTTTGTAAAGGACGTATCTATTAGTGACTCTGTCTTGTTCTTGCCTCTGGGAGATACGTCCTTTTTCACGTTGCCTGCAGATATTGATCCCGGTAGAGTGCTTTGGGAGACAACTAACCAGAATATTGTCCGTATTGAACAGGGGAAGATCATTGTCGGAACTACACCCGGTGTGGCTGTTGTGAGCGCCAAGCCTTTGTTAAATGCGGCTGACGAGATACCCATTTCCAGTATACAGCGTACGGTTTATGCAGTGAAGTTGGGCTTGAGCGTACAAGACCTGTCGGTGGGTGCCTCCGCGTACTTCCAAGCACAAGCTCAACCGTCCGGAGTGATCACTCATGCAACGGATTTAAAGTGGGAGAGTTCATCCCCTTCCGTGTTGGAGATAAATGAACAAGGTTATGCCCATGCTATCAGTGCGGCGGCTGAACCGATTTCAGTGACAGCCTCGCTGAAAGCCAGTTCGAAGGTCAAAGCATCGGCTGTAGTCAGAGTGAATCCCGTACGGAGTATAGCTATTAAGTCTCCGGCTTATGAGAATCCCTCTTTTGAGTATGAAGTGGGGGGTGAGCTATATAAATTCAGTGTAGTATTTACTCCGTCTGATGCACCCGATAGCAGTGTGGTTTGGGAAAACCTCACGCCTGATATCTTTACAATAGAAGAAAAGGCTGATACGTGGGCGGAAATAAAAGTATTGAAAGCCGGTATAGGGAAAATACGTGCAACGACGTCCAACGGTTGTACGGATACCCATAGTTTCACAACCGTTCCGAATGACATCCAAATTGAGCTTAACAAGACTGTGCTTTCTTTGCGCAAAGGAGAAACGTACAAATTGTCTGCCCAAGCAAAATCAGAGATTGAGATTACTCCCGACTTCACCTTTGTGAGCGAAAAGTCGCAAGTTGCAACGGTTGGTATCCATACAGGAGTGATAGAAGCGAAAGAATATGGGGATACCTACGTGACGGTAATGTTTGTGTATGGAGTAAAGACCTATAAAGCCAAGTGCCATGTAAAGGTGGAGAATGCCGTAGACAGTATTGTTATAAAGGCAGGTACACTCACAATTAAGGATGGCGATACCCTCTTGATAGAGAAGTACGGTGGAGATAAACAGCTACAAGTCAGTTTCTATCCGTCGGATGCAACCAATAAAAAACTACGGTATCAAAGCTCCCAGCCCCTCGTGGCTACGGTGACTTCCCTTGGCTGGGTACGCCCCCTTTCCGATGGATATACGAGTGTGGCGGTACAATCGGTCGGAGGAGGTGGTACCTTAAAGACCTTTGTGGTGGCGGTGCAGACACCGATGCAGAATCTCCGATTGAACAGCCACAGCTTAACCTTGGGCAAAGGCAGGACTTACCCCTTGCGTGCGTTCTTTGAGCCGGAGGATGTTTCGGTTCGTCCTTCACTGCAATGGACAAGTAATGACCCGTCGATTGTTTCTGTAGATGGTGCCGGTTGGTTGTCATTGAAGAGCGAAGGGAGGACGTTTGTACGGGTAGCGACGGCAGATGCCCGTTTCTCCGATACGTGCTGGATAAATGTGGTGACCTTCCCCGAAAGTCTGACCTTGAGTAAAGGACGCCTTGAGTTGAATACCGGAATGTCTGCCTCCCTGACGCCTATATTGTTGCCGCAGGGGATAACGAACAGCGGCTTGCAGTGGAGGACGGACAATGCCGCAGTGGCTACAGTACAGCCGGAGAATGGCAATGGTAGGGTGGCGGCACAAGGTGTCGGTACGGCGACGATTACGGTGGCTACGGAAGACGGTACGTTGTCGGCGAGTTGCGTTGTAACGGTAGAGAGCCTTGTGAGGGGGATCACGCTGTCTCACAATTCCTTACTCATGCAAAAAGAAGAATCCCGCCTACTGCGTGCGGAAGTAGCGCCTCTGGATGCCTACCGGATGGGTATAGCGTGGAGCAGTGATAACCAGGAAGTTGTGGAAGTGACAACTTCCGGAAAAATAACCGCTAAAAAAGGAGGTACGGCACGTATCACGGCAAAGACAGAAAATGGCTTTGAAGCGACCTGTCAAGTCTCGGTATCCGTTCCTCTACGGGCAATACAGATAGGGCCTCCTCTTCTTGTGGTCTATGTAGGGCAAGAGTTTACTTTAACGGCAACGTTCGTTCCCCAAGATGCTCCTATGGGAGATGTCAAATGGACGGTAGATAATCCATCTGTGCTGGAAGTCAGCTCCCTTGACGACAGTAAGGTTTGTTATTTCCTTGCCAAGAAGTCCGGTTGGGTGATTATTCAAGCGGAGTCCGCCGATCATCAAGCGTTCAGCCAGACAAGCTTGTATGTGATGAATCTCTTTGGAACGGACAATCAATTACCGGTAGTGGAAACCGTGAAGAAACCTACGGTTACTTACCACGATGGTGTTTTGCGTGTGACTGACCTTGATGGCTTCCAAGTTTATGTGATGACGATACACGGAAAGACCTGTGGTGCGTTCCGTATCACCCACACTGACGAAGTACTTCCGCTCAACCTGCCGCCGGGAATCTATATCCTGAATGCACGTAACGGGAAGGAACAGGTTACGCGGAAGTTCATTGTTCGTTGAGGCAGAGCAGGGCGACGTTCTCTACGTGATGAGTGTGGGGGAACATGTCGACCGGTTGAATGGCGCGGACGGTGTAAGCTGAGGAAAGGATCTGTAAGTCGCGTGCTTGTGTGGCGGGGTTGCAGCTGACGTAAATAATACGGTCGGGACGAGCGGAGAGGAGTGCTTCCGTCACGGCTGTATGCATCCCCGCACGGGGAGGGTCGGTGACGACGAGGTCGGGGTGCCCGTGTTGTTCGAAGAACGAGGCTGTGAGGATGTCTTTCATGTCTCCTGCA
This sequence comes from Tannerellaceae bacterium, assembly GCA_031288615.1. Next base: position 35,351 of record JAITRC010000004.1, on the reverse strand, counting down.
AAGAAACGGGCGTTCGTGATGTGATTGAAGGAAGCGTTGCGGTGTGCATCTTCAACGGCTTCAGCGATGTATTCAATCCCGATCACTTCAGCGGAATGGGTAGCGAGGAAGTTGGCAATCGTTCCCGTCCCGGTATAAAGGTCGTAAACCCGTTCTTTCCCCGTCAGGGCGGCAAAGTCCCGAACAATGCGGTAAAGGGTATAGGCTTGTTCGCTGTTCGTTTGGTAGAAAGACTTGGGGCCGACTTTGAAGGACAAGCCTTCCATTCGTTCGATGATATGATCTTTCCCATGGAAAGAAATGACTGTTTGGTCGGCAAGGGTATCATTACACTTCTCATTGACCACGTACTGGAGGGAGGTGATTTCGGGGAAAGTATGGACGAGAGCATTGAGCAGAGCTTCCCGTCGTTCTACGTCCTCATAGAAAAAAACAAGGACAACCATCACTTCTCCCGTCGAAGATGTCCGAATCATCAGGTTCCTCATCAAACCCTCTTGACGTTTGGGGTCAAAAAAGGAAAACCCTTCGTGGGAGAGGCAAAAAGATTTGACGAAAAGCCGTATCCGGTTAGAGACGTCTTCCTGTAGCCAGCACTTGGTTATGTCCAACACTTTGTCAAAACGTCCGGGTATATGGAATCCGAGTACGGGAGAGGGAAAAGAATTGAAGGTAAACTCCAACTTATTCCGGTAAAATGTTTGACGCTCGGAGCCTACAATAAAATGCACTTCAGCAGGCTTTACCTTGCCGATACGTTCAAGGTTATCAATGACCTGCTGATGTTTATAGCGTAGCTGTTCTTCATAAGGTAAATGCTGCCACTTACATCCTCCGCATGTTCCGAAATGTTCGCAAAACGGTTCCACTCTAAGCGGTGAAGGATGAATCAATCTCTCCATCACCCCTTCTGCATAGTTGCGTTTTTTGCGGGTTAATTGTATATCGCCTATGTCGCCGGGAGCGGCAAAGGGAATGAATATAACTTGCTCGTCCACCTTGGCTATAGCTTTTCCTTCTGCCGCTATACCCGTCACTTCTACACCTTCAATCAGAGGTAGCTCTTTTCTTTTTCTTGCCATAAGGCAAAGAAAGTTATTTTTCTTCCGTCTTTTCATCTGCTTTTTGTATATCTTCGCACCATTATTGTATCACTTAACCGACGGATTAAGACATGACTTCCTTACTTACCAAGTGGTTTGGGTTTGATCCCAAACAAATGTCCTTGCGGACAGAGATTCTGGCAGGGTTGACTACGTTCATGACGATGTCTTATATCCTTGCGGTGAATCCTGATATCCTAAGTGCGGCATCAATGGATAAATCCGCCGTGTTTACAGCAACGGCACTTGCTTCGGCAGCAGGGACCGTGCTAATGGCCTTCTTGGCTAAATTACCATTGGCACAAGCGCCGGGTATGGGTATCAATGCGTTCTTCGCGTTTACTATTGTTCTTGGTATGGGGTATACGTGGGAGGCGGCATTGACGGCCGTTTTCATGGAAGGGATCATCTTTATTCTGCTTACTATTTTCAACATTCGCTCCAAGGTGGTGGATTGTATTCCACTCAATCTCCGTTATGCCATTTCGGTGGGTATAGGGATGTTTATTGCTTTCATCGGGTTGAAAAATGCCGGTATTATTGTGGGTAATGAGGCAACTCTGGTGACACGCGGACACTTCAATGCTACTTCCGCGTTGGCGGTGATCAGCATCCTTATCAGTGCCGTATTGATATGGAAGAAGGTGAAAGGGGCGCTTTTTTATGGGATAATCATTTGTACCCTGATAGGGATACCTATGGGTATCACGCATATCCCTGGTGACTTTGTCCCCATTTCCACACCACCCTCCGTATCTCCGACGTTTTTCAAGTTCGACTTTGCCGCCCTCCTCGATTTGGATATGATTGTCATTGTCCTTATCCTTGTTTTCCTTGACCTTTTTAATACGCTGGGTACTTTGGTGGCTGCCGGATCCCAAGCCGGTATCATGGACGAGAACGGTAACTTCCCCCAGATGAAGGGTGCTTTGATGTCCGATGCTATCGCTACTTCGGTGGGAGCTATTTTCGGTACCTCTACGGTCACCACCTACGTAGAAAGTAGTGCCGGTATCGCAGAAGGCGGGCGCTCGGGAGTGACGGCGGCCGTTACGGGTTTGCTCTTTCTCCTGTCTCTCTTCCTTGCTCCGATTTTCTTGCTTGTGCCCAGTGCGGCAACCACCGGAGCCTTGCTTGCTGTCGGTGTGATGATGACAATGGTGATCAAAGACATGAACTTCTCCGAAGTCTCCGAATCCTTTCCCGCCTTCGTGACCTTACTGACTATGGTGCTCACTTATTCCATTGCCGACGGTATAGGCTACGGCCTCATTGTGTATACCCTTGTGAAAGTATTCACGGGGCAATTTCGAGCCGTCACACCTACCCTCTATGTAGTATCTATCCTTCTCATCTGTTATTACGTGTTCCACTAAGAGTAAACAGATGGCGGATATTTTACAGGAAATTGTCGCCAACAAGCGCGTAGAAGTAGCTGAGCAGAAAAAAAATCTGCCCCTTCCGGTGTTAAGAGAGTGGGCAGGCTCTCGTCTTTATCGCCGGCCGCGTTCCATGCGGCAGTCTTTATCCCACCCCTTGCGAGACGGTACACTTCCGTCAGGTGTCATCGCAGAGTTCAAGCGCCGTAGCCCTTCAAAAGGATGGTTGCACCATCACGCGGATGCGACAACTATCGTACCTGCTTACGAATGGGGAGGTGCATCGGCCTGCTCCATTCTGACGGATGAAAAATTTTTCGGGGGATCACTGAAGGATTTGGATCAGGCACGTCGCGCTGTCCGGCTTCCGCTTCTTCGTAAGGATTTTATAGTTGATGACTATCAACTTTTCCAGTCCCGCGCTTATGGTGCCGACGCCGTACTCTTGATTGCCGCTGTCTTGACGCGGGAAGAATGCCGCCGTTTATCGGAACTTGCAACTTTCCTCCAGCTTGAGGTATTGTTAGAACTGCATGACGAGGATGAGCTGGGTTACATCAATCCCTTTGTGGATATGGTGGGTGTGAACAATCGCCATCTGGGCACGTTTCATACTGACGTAACAACTTCCCTCCGTCTTTCCCAAACACTCAAAGCTAAGTTTGCCGATACATCGGGTTCACCTTTGCTTGTGGCGGAAAGTGGAATTGATTCGCCTGAAACTGTTCAGGCTCTCCGCGCGGCAGGGTTCGGAGGGTTTTTGATCGGTGAGGCTTTCATGAAGGCCGAAGACCCAGGTGCTGCTTTGCAAACCTTTGTCGAAAAGATACGATGATAGTGAAGGTATGCGGGATGAATGATCCGGAGAATATCCATGATGTAGCGGCGCTGGGGATAGACTTGATAGGATATATCTTCTATACCAAGTCACCTCGTTGTTTCCGTCCACCTGCAGGAGAAGCATTTTTTTCGCTTACCGGAGGAAAGATGGGGACTGTCTGTGTTTCTGTGAATGCGACGGAAGATGAGTTTTCGGAGATGCTGCGTTACCGCCCGACTTTTCTGCAATTGCATGGTACGGAGTTGCCTGACTGCTGTCGGAGGTTTCGTCGGCAGGGAGTAGGAGTGATCAAGGCTATCCCCGTAGCGACAGCCGCCGATTTAAATAAAGCCATTCCTTATGAAGGAACGGTAGACTACTTCCTTTTTGATACGAAGTGCGATACTTATGGTGGGTCGGGACGTTCATTTGATTGGACAGTTCTTGACGCGTATATAGGGCAGACCCCTTTTTTACTCAGTGGAGGATTACGCCCCGAAACGGCGGAAGTGGTCACACGCTTCCGTCATCCTCGTTTCGCCGGTATTGACTTAAACAGTGGTTTTGAAACCTCGCCTGGTCTCAAAGACGTCGCTCAATTGAGAACTTTTCTTAATTCCCTTTTGTCGGCATAGATTTTGCACACCTTAATTAGATGAGATTCAACAAAGTCAAGGATATGAATGCTGCCAAGGATTTCTTTCACGTGACAGCCCTTCCACCGGTAAATGCTGCGAATGTCCATGATTTGACGTGGATAACCGCCGGTTATACGGGTGATGATGAGGACGATGAGGATATTCCCGCTTCCCGCAATGAAAATGTTTCTCGTGGAAACCAGCCGCAACCGACTACCCTCAGCGATCAAGGGGCGAAGTCGAATACTCCGTTGCTGGATAAGTTTGGCATGGATATGACAAAGGCTGCCGCAGAGGGATATTTTGACCCTACGGTGGGACGTGAAAAGGAAATGGAGCGGCTCGTACAGATACTGAGCCGTAGAAAAAAAAATAATCCTGTCCTCATCGGGGAGCCGGGAGTTGGCAAGTCAGCCATTGTAGAAGGATTAGCTTTCCGTGTCGTGAATAAGCAGGTCGCTCCTGTCCTGTTTGATAAACGGATTATTAACCTTGACTTGACTTTACTTGTTGCCGGTACGAAATATAGGGGGCAGTTTGAAGAGCGTATCAAAGGTGTTTTGAGTGAGGTACGGAAGAATCCCAATATCATCCTTTTCATTGACGAGATACATACGCTGGTGGGAGCTGGTTCCGCCGCCGGATCAATGGATGCTGCCAACATACTTAAACCGGCACTTGCACGCGGAGAAATACAGTGCATAGGCGCAACCACATTGAGCGAGTACAGGAAAGGTATCGAAGGTGATGGTGCCCTTGAACGCCGTTTTCAGAAGATTCTCGTCGAACCGGCCACAGAGAAAGAAACTCACACCATCCTGCGAAATATCAAGATGCGGTATGAAGATCATCATCGCGTCAAGTATACCGACGAAGCTCTTTCGGCTTGTGTAAAACTGACAAGCCGGTATGTCAGCGACCGGTATTTCCCCGACAAAGCCATTGATGCCCTTGATGAGGCGGGGTCGCGTAGCCACATGCTTAATGTGGTGATGCCTCCGTATATCGAAGAACTTGAAGAACGTCTGCGTGACCTTGCTGACAGGAAGCGTGTCGCCGCTCAATCCCAACGCTTTGAACTTGCGGCTAACTTGCGTGATGCCGAACGGGAGGTCGCCGCTTCCCTTGCCAATGCCAGACGGGAATGGGAGAAAGGGTTGGTGGATAATCGTTATACCGTAGACGCAGATAAAATAGCCGAAGTGGTCGCGCTTATGTCCGGTATACCTGTCCACCGTATTGCCACCGAAGAAAATATCCGTCTTCTGGAGATGGAGACTCTCCTCAAACAACAGGTCATCGGGCAGGATGAAGCGGTTACGCAGGTAGTCAAAGCGATTCGCCGAAACCGTACAGGATTGAAAGACCCCGATAAACCGGTCGGTACATTTATGTTCCTTGGCCCAACGGGTGTGGGTAAAACACACCTTGCCAAAAAACTTGCCGAGTACCTTTTCGGTACGGCCGATGCGTTGATACGTATTGACATGAGCGAATATTTGGAGAAGATTGCCGTCTCACGGCTTATCGGGGCACCTCCGGGTTATGTCGGTTACGAAGAAGGCGGACAGCTCACCGAAAAAATACGCCGACATCCTTACTCTGTCGTGCTCCTCGACGAGATAGAGAAGGCTCACCCCGACGTCTTCCATCTCCTCCTTCAAGTACTCGATGAAGGTAGGCTCACCGACGGTCTTGGTAGGCAGGTCGACTTCAAGAATACTATCCTTATCATGACCTCCAACGTCGGGTCAAGACAACTCAAAGACTTTGGACGGGGTATAGGGTTCTCTTCTTCCAACGGCTCTGACGACAAAGAGCATTCACGCAGTATCATCCAAAAGGCACTTCAAAAAGCCTTTACTCCTGAGTTCCTTAACCGGATAGACGATCTTATTACCTTCTCCTCGCTTTCTAAAGAATCTATCCACCGGATCATTGACATTGAGTTGTTATCGCTCTATAAGCGTCTTTCCGAATTGGGGCTGTCTCTCATGCTCACGCCTGAGGCTAAGGATTATATAGCAGCTGAAGCTGATGATGTACAGTACGGCGCACGCCCCCTCAAGCGTGCTATTCAGAAACATATCGAAGACCCTATCGCCGATTTTCTTCTTCGTACAACCCTTTCCGGCGGTGTTTCCCTCAAGCTTGATGTTTCCGAAGGAGTGCCGCAGATCGCTACTGTCGAATGAAGATAGCGGGAAAAGAGTTTACATCCCGTCTTTTTTTGGGGACGGGCAAGTTTGGCTCCAATGAACTGATGGAGCAAAGTATTCGGGCATCGGGCACGGAAATGGTGACGGTAGCCATGAAGCGGCTTGACCCGGGTAACGTGTACGACGATATTTTGAAGCACATCCGTGCAGTAGACGGTGTTCGGTTGTTGCCGAATACGTCGGGGGCAAGGACAGCGAAGGAAGCTGTGTTCGCCGCTCAACTCGGCAGGGAGGCTTTCGAGACCCATTGGGTGAAATTGGAAATACATCCTGACCCCGTTTATCTGCTGCCCGATGCAACGGAAACCTTGAAAGCAACGGAAGAGTTGGCGAAGCTCGGTTTTGTGGTTCTCCCTTATATACAGGCTGACCCCGTCCTTTGCAAACGCCTTGAAGAGGTTGGAACGTCTGCCGTGATGCCACTTGGTGCTCCGATAGGTACGAATAAGGGTTTGCGCACTCGCGATTTGTTGGAGATAATTGTGGAACAAAGTTGCGTACCTGTCATCGTTGATGCCGGTATCGGTGCTCCTTCACATGCGGCGGAAGCGATGGAAATGGGAGCTGATGCCGTCTTGGTGAATACAGCCATAGCTGTAGCGGGAGACCCTATGGCGATGGCACAAGCTTTTCGTTTGTCCGTTGAAGCAGGGCGTATGGCCTTTGAAGCACGCTTGGCCGGAGGGGTGCATGGTGTGGTGGCCAGCAGTCCGTTGACCGCCTTTCTGAATTAGGTCTAATCAATTAATGACGAATAGAATGAGGATAAAGTATCCTTCCTCGCGGAAGGTGTATGCACAAGGCGAACTCCACAAAATAGCTGTCGGGATGAGGGAGATAGCCCTCTCTGGCGGCGAGTTGCCTGTTGCAGTCTACGATACAAGTGGCCCTTACTCCGATGAATCGGTTGACATTGACATCCGTCGCGGACTGCCTCGCTTTCGAAAAGAATGGATTGAACGGCGTGGAGATACCGAACAACTTGCTACTTTCACATCTGCCTATAGTAACAAGCGCCTTTGCGACAAGAACTTGGACGGGATACGTTTCCCCATCACCCATCTTCCGTTCAGGGCGAAAGATGCCCGTCGCATCACCCAGAAATATTATGCCCTGCAAGGGATTATTACCCCTGAAATGGAATACGTTGCTATTCGCGAAAACCAGTTGGCCGGTCGTATGGGCATTCCTACCTACATCACCCCCGACTTCGTTCGCGACGAAGTTGCTACGGGGAGGGCTATAATCCCTGCCAATATTAATCATCCCGAAGCTGAACCGATGATAATCGGCTCTCGTTTTCTGGTTAAGATCAATACTAATATCGGTAACTCTGCCCTTTCCTCCGGCATTGAAGAGGAAGTAGAGAAGGCTGTTTGGAGTTGTAAATGGGGAGGAGATACTTTGATGGATCTCTCCACAGGGCGGCATATTCACGAAACTCGTGAGTGGATTATCCGTAACATGCCTGTGCCGATGGGCACCGTTCCTATCTATCAGGCTTTGGAAAAGGCAGGTGGAAAGATACCTGAGCTTTCTTGGGAACTGTACCGCGACACGCTTGTCGAACAGTGTGAGCAGGGGGTGGATTATTTCACGATCCATGCCGGATTGCTTCGTCGACACCTCCCCTCCGTAAAAGGCAGGACGACCGGTATCGTTTCGCGAGGCGGTTCAATTGTGGCCAATTGGATGATAGAGCACGATAAAGAGAATTTTTTCTACACCCATTTCGAGGAGATATGCGAACTGCTGGCGCAGTACGATGTGGCCGTTTCACTGGGTGACGGATTACGTCCCGGATCTATCCGTGATGCGAACGATGAGGCACAATTGGGCGAACTTGCTGTTCTTGGTGAACTGACCGAAATAGCTTGGAAACATCATGTACAGGTGATCATCGAAGGGCCTGGGCACGTACCCATGCACAAGATAGCCGCTAATATGGATGAGCAGTTACGTCATTGCCACGGTGCACCATTCTACACACTTGGCCCTCTGGTAACCGACATCGCCCCCGGCTATGATCACATCACTTCTGCCATCGGTGCTGCACAGATAGCCTGGTACGGTACGGCCATGATTTGCTATGTGACTCCGAAAGAGCACCTTGGACTACCGGATAAGGAAGACGTTCGTGCCGGAGTTATCGCCTACAAGATAGCTGCCCATGCTGCCGACCTTGCCAAAAGCCACCCCGGCGCACAATTACGCGATGACGCGCTTAGCAAGGCGCGCTTTGACTTCCGTTGGCGCGATCAGTTCGCCCTCTCACTTGACCCTGAACGTGCTATCGAATATCATAGTCAGGGTACCCCCGATTGTGAAGCCGACCACTGCACCATGTGTGGCCCCGACTTTTGCGCCATGCGCCTCTCTCGCCGAGTCAAGCAAGAGGCTGTCGGAGATACTTGAGATGATCGAAGATTAGGGCAAGCTCATCTTTGCGAATCCCTACACTATGGAGATGATCAGTATCCGCTTGAAAATGTTTCATGAATTTTTCGAAATCCTTACTCTCGGCTAAAGCCTTGAGGTAATAGCCCATGATCTGAGAGGTAGGACGCCGAGCGACCAAGGCGGTGTGTCCGGCGTTCAGGTAGTCTTCCATGGAAGGGTGTTCTTCTTTGAGAAGGTTGTCGTAATAGCGGAGGGCATCGTCATGACGTCCCAAGAGGAAAAGTATCCATGCGAGAGCCCGCCACGTGCGAGCACTGCTATGATAGAAATCGGCTTTGTAGAAATACTCAAGCGCCTCCGAATATTGCTTACTCTCAATGAGGCAACGTCCCATTTTTAGTAAGAGGGAAATATCTTTCGGGGAAGCTTGCTCACAGATGCAGTAATAGTCAAACGCACGATCCGGTTCACCGGCTTGCCGGTAGCATTGTGCAATATGTTCTGCCAGCCAGATACTTTCTTTGTTGTTTGAATATGCCCAGAGAAAATAAGGTAGAGCCTTCTGATAATCACCTGTCTTTTGGTAGCAGTAACCGGTTTTTTTAACGAACGTTTTCATTTCCTCTATAGAGCCGAAAAGCTCTCCTTTGCAGAGAATCCCTCCCTCTCCTTCTTTTGCGAAGGTGTCAAGGAAGGTATCCACCTGGTGATGAAAAACAGTTAAGGCTTCGGAGTAAAGGTTACGTCGTAAAAAATAGTTGCCAATGCGCCGGATGAGAGATGGGCGTAGGCGGGACTTTATGGGAGGCAAAGTATGAAAATTAGGGATAGCGGCAAACGGATCAGGCAACTCGGAGTGATGGGGGTAAAGGTGGTAAAAGCGGTAAAGGTCGGGAATGTATTGTCCGATGATTTGTTGCACACGTTCCCTATCCGATATGGTGGCTTGTGACTTGCGGAAAACATCAATATTTTCAGTGTTATCACAGAGTAAGTCTATCAAGGGAGGGTTGACTCCTGTGGCTTTACTATGCAGACCCAACAAAAAGGAATACTTGTCGGAATTACAAAACTGGATGAGTACCTCCACATCATGAGCTACGGAAGATTTCCCTCCCCAAGCAGCAATGGCACGCTGTACTTCGTCATGATCGGCAACGAAAGGGAGAAACCAGTGACTCGGATCGGCGAAAAAAGGTAGTCCTTTTGCACCCATGAAAGAGACATACATCATATCGGCTCCCTCCGCTTGTAATTTGTTTATATCTCTTAACTGCTCAGCCAGCCAATCGCTGGGCGTGACTGTCCATTCGGAGTGACCCTCGCTCCCCATATCATTCATTGCTTCGACGGCAGCCTCCATTTGCTCTTTTCCGGTGCGGGCAATTTCCGGCAGAATTTCGTCGCGCATTCGGCGTACAATCTCTTCCGTTTCCCTCTCAATGGTGAATCGCTCGGTAGCCAGCAGCACCATCGCTTCGAAGTCTTTATCGCTATCCGCTAACCGTTGCACAAATCCATCAATCTCCTCTTCCCATACCGATATACGGTTTTTGTAAAGGGATAGGGCGGCTAACAAGCAGATGTACCCCCTTGCACGTATCTCCTGTTGCCTTGACGCAGCTGCGGCAGCTAAGAGATCCAGCTTACGTATATCGAAATAAACCTGCATGCTCAAGAAAAGCGCCGAGACTATTTGGCAGGCGGCGACACTACAGTTCTCTTCGTCGCGCAGTATGGACAGCAGGTCATCCGCCTCCCGCTGTGTTAAGAAAGATGAACTAAAAACCTGATGAAAAAGGACACTGTGCAGGCTGTCCTCGAAGGCCGGTTGGAAACGGATGAGGTTATGCAGACTGGAATAGTCAGGATTCTTCTCCAAACTCTGTCTCTCAGTGAATAGAAACAAACGGGATATCTGAAGGGACATTTTATAACGAAATTCATCCGTCAGGGTATAGGCTTTCTTCAAGATAGCGCGAAAAAAAGCGGCTTCGTTCACTCCTTGTGCTTCTATGCGAGTACGCAAAAACTCTTCATACTCTTTCTGCGTCCTCCTTGCTTTCTCCGCAAGAGACCCGTCGTTCACTGCATCCGCGAGCCGGACTAAAGAGTACAATGCTTCCCGTACCTCCCACTTGTCCAGCAACTCGCAAATCGTATCACACTTTTCTTTTATCTCCAAAGGCAACATTTATCCTGTCTATTAAAATCCCGTAGTGCAAAAGTATTCCGATATTTCGGGAAGGACAAATCTTTACAACTCTTTGAAAAGGGCTACCTTTGTATTTCACTGTAAGGGATATAGAGAAAGGGAAGAATGAAGGGTGGACAAGGGCAATTTAAGCGCACGCTGGTAACTACCGCTTTACCTTATGCAAATGGACCTGTGCATATCGGGCATCTGGCAGGGGTTTATGTGCCGGCGGATATCTACGTGCGTTACTTGCGGAAGAAAGGTGAGGAGGTGCTGATGATAGGAGGCTCCGACGAGCATGGGGTGCCCATTACTTTGCGTGCACGTAATGAGGGTGTTAGTCCACAAGAGGTGGTAGACCGTTACCATAAGATGATACGGCAGTCTTTTGAGGATTTCGGTATCTCGTTCGACATCTATTCTCGTACGACGTCGAAGATACATTATGAAACGTCGGCAGAGTTTTTTCTGAGTTTGTATAATAAGGGAGAGTTTATTGAGAAAACGACCGAGCAATATTACGACGAAGAGGTAGGGCAATTTTTGGCCGATCGTTATATCACGGGAACTTGTCCCCATTGTGGTAACATGCGTGCTTATGGAGACCAGTGTGAATCCTGTGGCACTTCCCTCAGTCCGACGGAACTGGTTGATCCTCACTCGGCAATAAGCGGAAGTGTTCCCGTATTGCGGGAAACGAAGCATTGGTATTTGCCTTTGGATAAACATGAAGCCTTCCTCAAAGAGTGGATACTCGAAGGACATACGGAGTGGAAAACAAACGTCTTTGGGCAGTGTAAGAGTTGGCTGGACTTGGGTTTGCAACCGCGAGCCGTCAGCCGTGACCTTGATTGGGGTATCCCCGTTCCTCTCGCAGATGCGGAAGGGAAGGTGCTTTATGTCTGGTTTGATGCTCCGATAGGCTATATCTCCAATACGCGGGAGCTTCTTCCTAACGACTGGGAAAAGTGGTGGAAAGATGCGGAAACCCGTATGATTCATTTCATCGGGAAAGACAATATCGTGTTCCACTGCATTGTTTTTCCCGTCATGTTGAAAGCTGAGGGGTCGTTCAACCTACCGGACAACGTGCCGGCTAACGAATTTCTCAATCTTGAAGGGGACAAGATATCCACTTCACGCAATTGGGCGGTATGGCTGCATGAGTATTTGGAAGAACTTCCGGGTAAACAGGATGTCTTGCGTTACGTCTTGACGGCGAATGCTCCGGAGACCAAAGACAATGATTTTACGTGGAAGGACTTTCAGGCACGGAACAACAATGAACTTGTAGCCATACTGGGTAATTTCGTGAACCGCGCCGTCGTATTAACGGAGAAATACTTTGGCGGAAAGGTGCCGCAGAGAGGTGAGTTGACGGGTTACGACCAAGAAACCTTGACAGAGATAGCCGGTATCCGCAAAGCGGTAGAAGGATGGATGGATACCTTCCATTTCCGTGACGCCCAGCGGGAAGCCATGAACCTTGCACGCATAGGTAATAAGTATTTGGCCGACACTGAGCCGTGGAAGACAGCCAAAACGGATATGTCACGCACGGCAACAATACTGAACATTGCTTTGCAGGTAGCGGCGAATTTGTCCATTGTCTTCGAGCCTTTTCTCCCTATGAGTGTGGAACGTCTGAATAAAATACTGAACATATCTCCTTTCCCATGGAACCGGTTGGGGGCTGCCGACCTGCTTTCTGCCGACCATGACTTGGGTGTCCCCGAGCTTTTGTTTGAAAAAATAGATGACGCCACTATTGAAATCCAGGTACAAAAACTCCGCCCTATAGTATCCACTAATAGCTGAAGCATGAATAAGGTGGCCGCTGTCGTAGTGACTTACAACAGGAAAGCACTTCTTTGTACTTGTTTGGAATCCATTCGCAAGCAAACACTGCCACCGGACGCCATCTATATTGTAGATAACCATTCGGAAATAGATACCGCTGAAACACTACTTTCTTATCAATTTATTTCCGGATTACCGGACAGAAATGCAGACCAAGACTTGGTGCTTACCTCTTTGATCCCATCGTATGAGGGAAAGGATATCCGGATTAACTACATTTATAAACGTGTAAATGATGGTGGTGCGGGGGGATTTTATGCAGGCATGGTAGCGGCATACCATGATGGGTACGAATGGTTGTGGATGATGGATGACGACGGTATTCCGGTAGAGGATGGTCTGGAGCAGTTACTGACCGGCGCTAATACCCATAACTTGGATTATGCCAATGCGTTGGTGGTGAGTATAGAGGATAGGTATTCCTTAGCTTTCGGTTTGGAATTTGGTTTGGCGAAAGCCAAGACAACCATTGACGATTATAAAGGTGTTGAGATTATCCATAATGCGGTGAATCCTTTTAACGGTACATTGATAAACCGCAGGATTCCGGCGAAGATCGGCTTTATAAAGAAGGAAATGGTGATTTGGGGGGATGAGGCTGAATACTTTTTGCGATCCATGAGAAACGGGTTTTCGATAGGGACGGTTGTAAAGAGTATTCATTACCATCCTCCAAACAGGGTACAGAGGGCACCCTTGCTCCCCTTTTTCAGCAAAGGGCCACAAATGTTTGGATATGTGGGGAAGGATCGAGACAGGGCTGCTATCTTTTATCGGAATCAAGGATACCTCACCTATACCTATGGAAGTAAAAAGAAGGTATGCGAAGCAGTTGTGAAGTATTCAATTTTCTTTATTACACGATTGCGATTCCTGGAGTATCGGGTTTTTCTTCAATCATTTATCAATGGGTGTAGGAATAAATACAAGTGAAGCATGAGTCAGGTAGTTGCCATTGTAGTTACTCATAATAGGAAAGAGCTGCTCTCGACTTGTTTGGAATCCATTTGCAAGCAAACGCTTGCTCCGGACGCGATCTATATTATAGATAACCATTCGGAGATAGATACGGCCGAAATGCTGTTATCGTATCACTTTATTCCTAATCTTCCGGACAGAAATGCAGACCAAGACTTAGTGCTTACCTCTTTGATCCCATCGTATGGAGGAAAGGATATTCGGATTAACTATGTTTATAAATGCGTAAATGACGGGGGTGCGGGTGGTTTTTACGCCGGTATGGTAGCGGCATACCGTGACGGGTATGAATGGTTGTGGATGATGGATGACGATGGAATACCGGCAGAAGATGGATTGGAACAATTATTGGCCGGAGCACATACTCATCACTTGGACTACGCCAATGCGTTGGTGGTAAGTATACAGGATAGACATTCCTTGTCTTTCGGTTGGGAAAGAGTCAGGAGAACGATGGATGATTTCACAGACGTAGATATTATCCCCAACGTGGCCAATCCCTTTAACGGTACACTGATTAACCGCAGGATTCCTGAAAAGATCGGCTTTATAAAAAAAGAGATGTTTATACTGGGCGATGAGATGGAGTATCTTTATCGCTCGCTCAGCAATGGGTTCTCCGTCGCCACGGTAGCCAAAAGTATTCATTACCATCCTTCGGAAAAGGGAAAACTGGGGCTTGTCTTTCCGGGTTGCCGAAGGTTTCTGATTCTTATTTATGAGAATAATCGGGGAGTTATTTACTACCGAAATATCGGATACATCGAGTATACATACAAAGGTAAGAAGGCAACTTGTAAGCTATTCATCAAGTATTCAATTTATTTCATCCTGAGATTACGATTCTCGGAGTATAAGGTTTTTGTGCAATCGTTTATCAAGGGTTGCAGAAATAGATTCGATAAACAGTAATGTCTTAGGTGTCTCTTTTGGGTAACTCCAAGACGAGGTGGATTATCTGTTTCGGGAAACTTTTTGACAGCGGTAGAAAATCAAATGGATGATAAATAGATGATTGACGGTTGACTTTAGAAAACTTCACAATCGTAGAAGTTCCGAAATGAGATAAATTGGGAAGACTATATGCAGAGAGCCATTACCTTTGTGGACAGCTTCACAAGAAACATTCGGATATGATACAAACGGTTGTAAAGAGGGACGGGCGCGTTGTCGGCTTCAATGAAGAAAAGATTATGGCGGCTGTTCGCCGCGCTATGCTACAAACATCGGCGGGGGAAGATGCATCTTTAGTCAGGCAGATTGCCGACCGTATCGGCGTTACCGGCAAAGAGCAGATGACGGTGGAGGAAATACAAGACCTTGTCGAACTGGAACTCATGAGTAGCCCTCGTAAAGAGGTGGCTCAGAAATATATCGCCTACCGAGACCAGCGTAGTATTGCCCGCAAGGCCAAAACAAGAGATATCTTCCTTGAGATAATCAATGCCAAATCTAACGACATCACCCGTGAGAATGCCAACATGAATGCCGACACTCCGGCAGGTATGATGATGAAGTTTGCCAGCGAGACGACCAAACCTTTTGTAGACGATTACCTACTTGATTCCCGTGTCAAGGAAGCAATACACCGGAACTATTTGCACATCCATGACAAGGATTATTACCCCACCAAGAGCTTGACTTGCGTGCAGCATCCTTTGGACAAGGTGTTGGGTGGCGGTTTTTGTGCCGGACATGGAGAATCGCGTCCTGCCAAACGGATAGAAACGGCAAGTATGCTGGCTTGTATCTCCCTTGAAACGGCGCAGAATGAGATGCACGGCGGGCAAGCTATTCCGGCTTTTGACTTTTATATGGCACCTTACGTGCGACGTAGTTTCGTGGAAGAGCTTCGTACGATTGCCGGTTTTACGGGTGAAGACTATACCCATCTTGAACAAGTAGAGCCGGATGACTTCCTGAAGAAGCCGTTAGACAGCCTTACGGGCGAAGAACGTGTGATACAGCAAGCTATTAACCGTACTGTGGTGCGAGTACACCAGGCGATGGAGGCTTTTATTCACAACATGAATACGATACACTCCCGTGGTGGGAACCAGGTTGTTTTTAGTTCTATCAACTATGGGACGGATACGTCCGCCGAAGGGCGTTGTATCATGCGGGAACTGCTGTTGAGTACCGACAGAGGTGTCGGGACGGGTGTCACGGCCATCTTCCCCATACAGATATGGAAGAAGAAACGAGGGGTAAGTTATCTGCCTGAAGACAGGAACTATGACCTCTATCAGTTGGCTTGTAAGGTCAGCGCACATCGCTTTTTCCCCAACTTCCTGAATCTTGACGCCACCTACAACCTGAGTGAGGAATGGCGACCCGAAGATCCCCGTCGCTTTGAGCATGAAGTGGCCACTATGGGATGCCGTACCCGTGTCTTCGAGAACCGTTTCGGTAAGAAAACATCCATCGGTAGAGGCAACCTTTCCTTCTCGACCATTAACCTTGTCCGTATCGCCATTGAGAGTAGGGGAGTCTCCGACGAAGCCGAAAGGGAGGCCGCTTTCTTCGCCAAACTGGATGAGGTGCTTGATCTGGCGGCTTTACAGCTTCACCGTCGCTTCGAGTTTCAAAAGACCGCCCTGGCCAAACAGTTCCCTTTGTTAATGTCCGTCCTCTGGGAAGATTGCGAAGGACTGAAACCGGACAGCACGATAGAGAGTGTGATCAATCAAGGTACGTTGGGCATCGGGTTTATCGGTTTGGCGGAGGCTTTGGTTGCCCTCACGGGCAAGCACCACGGCGAATGCACTCACGCCCAAGCTTTAGGTTTGAAGATAGTCACCAAGATGCGCGACAAAGCTTTAGCGTTCAGCGAACTCTATCAGCATAACTACAGCATCCTCGCCACCCCTGCCGAAGGACTTGCCGGTCGCTTCACCCGTGTTGACCAAAAGCACTTCGGACGGCTCGAAGGCATCACCGACCGCGATTATTACACCAATTCCAACCACGTCCCGGTGTATTACAAGTGTAGCGCCCACCATAAAGCCCGTGTCGAGGCTCCCTATCATGAGCTGACGCGAGGAGGCCATATCTTTTACGTGGAGATAGACGGCGATGCCACCCATAACCCTGAAGCCATCATGACCGTCGTCGATTTGATGGACAAATACGATATGGGTTACGCTTCCGTCAATCACAACCGGAACCGCTGTACGGATTGCGGATATGAGAATGCGTCCTCGCAGATGATGGAGTGTCCCCATTGCGGGAGTCAGCGTATAGACCGCCTTCAGCGGATCACAGGCTATCTTGTGGGCACTACCGACCGTTGGAATAACGCTAAACTGTCCGAACTTAACGACAGGGTGACCCATGACTGAATTGACGGTGTATCCGGAGGAAGTGATGCTGCTGGATGTGGTGGACGATACGACGGTAGATGGTCCCGGTTTCCGGACAGCCCTTTATGCATCGGGGTGTCCCCATCGGTGTCAGGGTTGTCACAATCCCCAGTCGTGGAAAGAGTCCAACGGAAGGTCGTATGCGATTGACGATGTCCTTGAGCGGGTCAAAGCGGCCGAGTTTGCCAATGTCACGTTCAGTGGTGGAGATCCTTTGTACCAAGTGGAGGCTTTTACTACCCTTGCTCGCCGTATAAGGCAGGAGACGGGTAAGACGATATGGTGCTATACCGGCTTTTGCTATGAGCAGGTTGCGGCTTCCCCTCGTCTGTCGCAAATCCTTCCTTTCATCGACGTGCTGGTGGACGGTCCTTATGATGCCTCTTGCCGTGATGAGACACTGCCCTTCGTTGGCTCCGCCAATCAGCGCCTTGTAGACGTGCATGCGACTACCCATTCCGGTAGTGTGATGCTCTACCGTCGTCTTTAAGCTATACCCTATTTGCATGAAAACAGTTGTGATGTTAAGGAGAATACCGGCACTTTGGTGCATCGTGTCAGTGTGCGTGTTCCTGTCAAGTTGCGGCCTGCGAAAGAAGGATCAGAGTAAGGTAGGGGAGGAAGGACTTTCGTTTGAGTATGCCAAAGGATTGTGGATAGAAGAGCAGGAGGGGTATGTGACGGTGGAGGTGAAAGACCCTTGGAATGGGGGAGTGCTACAGAGGTACGTGCTGGTGGAGAGAGGGAAAGAGAGGCCGGTGGAGAGTTTGGGTCTGGGGACGGTGATACGGGTACCGTTACGGAGGGCGGTGGTGTATTCGTCGGTGCATGTGGGGATGATGGAGGCACTGGGGGTGACAGATGCGATTGTTGGTGTCTGCGAAGCAGAGTACATAGGTGTGGAGACGGTGAGGCAAAGGATTAGGGAGGGAGCAGTGGCCGATTTAGGAGTGTCGTCATCGCCCAATGTAGAGAGGATGCTGGAACTGGAGACGGAAGCGGTCATAGCCTCTCCGTTCAGGGACGGTGGATATGGTAGTGTGGAGAAGACGGGGATACCGGTCATAGAGCTGGCGGACTATATGGAGGCTCATCCTTTGGGCAGGGTAGAGTGGCTACGTTTTTTGGGGCTGTTACTGGGGAAAGAGGTGGAGGCGGAGGCGGTGTTCAAGGAAACGGCGGCACGGTATGAGGCGTTGAAGAGTCGGGTGGAGGGTGTGGAGTACCGTCCACGCGTATTTGCGGAGCTACCATACGGTGGGACGTGGTGGGTATCGCCGTCGGGAGGGTACATGGCTTGGCTATTCCGTGATGCGGGAGCAGAGTATGTGTTCGAAGATAGGGAAGGCTCGGAGGCTCTTCCGCTTTCGGCGGAAACCGTACTGGATGAGGCTATTGACGCTGATATCTGGCTAATCAAATACAATAGGGAGGAGCCTTTGACGTATACTTCGCTGGCCGGAGAACATCCCTCTTACCGGCTGTTCGACGCCTTCAAAAAACGTCAGGTGTTTGCTTGCCATACCGGACAATGCCCTTATTATGAGGAAGTTCCGTTGCATCCGGATTGGCTGCTGGCGGACTTTATTGAGATATTCCACCCCGAATTGAACGGTGGGCATACCCTGCGATACTATACTCCCTTGCCGTGACAGTTCTTGTACTTCTTGCCGCTCCCACAAGGGCAGGGATCATTACGCCCGACCTTTTTCTCGGCGATGATGGGCTGTAGGCGGGGTGGGGGAGGGGGGAGCGGTGAAGGCCGGCTTCCTGCGGTGGCTTGTCCGTATTCTGCTTTTTCGGTACGGTAACGACTGAGATCGGGACGCCGTTCGGAGGTCGGAAGGGTCTGGCGTAAAACCGGCGGCCGTTGAGATTCAGCTGCGGGGTCTCGTTGCTGGATTTGTGCCCGCATGAGGATATTGATGCCCTTCCGGTTCATGGTATCTACCATGTTTTTGAAGAGGGTGTAGGATTCCAGCTTGTAGATAAGGAGGGGGTCTTTGTTTTCGTAGCCGGCATTTTGTACCGAATGGCGGAGTTCGTCCATTTCGCGGAGGTGTTCGCGCCAAGCGTCATCAATGGTGTGTAGGATAATGGCCTTTTGGAAGGCTTTGGTGATCGCCTTGCCGTCGGAATGGTAGGCCTCACTGAGGCTACAGGGTACGTTGTAGGTGCGCTTACCGTCGGTAAGGGGGATGACGATGTTTTGGTAGGTGGCGCCTTGCGTCTCGTAGACTTGTTTAATCACGGGCATAGCCACTTCGCGGATGCGCTCCATACGCCGCTTGAACTGTGCAAGGACTTCGTCAAAGAGGCGGTCGGTAGCTTCCTTAGGCCGGAGACTTTTCAGTTCGTCGGGGGTGAGTGGAGCTTCGATAGCGAAGGTGCGGAAGATGTCAAGGGTAAAGTTCTCGTAGTCTTGTACATCGGTATAGTTCTGCATGAGAGATTCGGTGGCATCGTAGAGGGTATTGACCACGTCGAGGCCAATACGCTCACCCATAAGGGCATGTCGCCGTCGGGTGTAAATGACACTACGCTGGGAATTCATTACGTCATCATACTCAAGCAGGCGTTTACGGACGCCGAAGTTATTTTCTTCGACTTTCTTCTGCGCCCGTTCGACAGACCGGTTAAGTAGCTTATGTTCAAGCACCTCACCTTCTTCAAAGCCCATACGATCCATGAGTCCGGCAATACGCTCGGAGGCGAAAAGGCGCATAAGGTCGTCTTCCAAAGAGACGAAGAATACGGAAGAGCCCGGGTCGCCCTGACGTCCGGAACGCCCACGAAGCTGCCGGTCTACGCGCCGAGATTCGTGCCGTTCGGTACCGATGATGGCAAGCCCGCCTGCTTGGCGCACTTCGGGGGAGAGCTTAATGTCGGTGCCGCGACCGGCCATGTTGGTGGCGATGGTGACGGTACCCCGTTGTCCGGCCTGAGCTACAATATCCGCTTCACGCTGGTGGAGCTTAGCGTTAAGGACATTGTGGGGGATATTTCTCAGTGAGAGCATACGGGAGAGGAGTTCGGATATTTCGACGGAAGTGGTTCCCACAAGGATAGGTCGGCCAGCTTCCACCATTGTACTGATCTCCTCAATGACGGCGTTGTACTTTTCGCGCTTGGTTTTGAAGATGCGGTCGTTCATGTCCTTCCGGGTGATGGGGCGGTTGGTGGGGATGATGACCACGTCGAGTTTGTAGATGTTCCAAAGTTCGCCGGCTTCGGTTTCAGCAGTCCCGGTCATACCGGCGAGTTTGTGGTACATACGGAAATAGTTCTGTAGTGTGATGGTGGCGAAGGTCTGGGTGGCGGCCTCTATCTTCACGCGCTCTTTGGCTTCGATGGCCTGATGCAGTCCGTCGGAGTACCGCCGCCCTTCCATGATACGTCCTGTCTGCTCGTCGACAATCATGACTTTGTTGTCAATGACCACATACTCGTCGTCCCGCTCGAAGAGGGTATAAGCCCTGAGGAGTTGGTTGATGGTGTGCACGCGTTCACTTTTTACCGAGAAATTGGCCAGAAGCTCATCCTTGCGAAGCTGCCGCTCTTCGAGGTCGGTGATGTGGTCAAGGTCGGATAGCTGGGAGGCGATGTCGGGCAGGACAAAGAAATGGGGGTCATCGGATTTGCCGGTGAGCAGGTCGATACCTTTATCGGTGAGTTCGATGGTGTTATTTTTTTCGTCGATGACAAAGAAGAGTTCGTCGGTGACGATGTGCATCTCGCGCATGTTTTGCTCCATGTACCGAGCTTCGGTCTTGAGCATGTGCGTTTTGACACCCGGCTCACTGAGGAACTTGATGAGGGCTTTGTTACGGGGAAAGCCTTTGAATGAACGGAAGAGCAGCAAGGTGCCTTCTTCTACAATCTTGGGGTCTTCACTGCCCATTTTTTGCTTAGCCTCGACGAGCAACTTGGACGTGAGGTTTTTTTGCGCAGCGACAACCACCTCTACGTTGGGGCGAAATTGCTCGAAGAGCTGTTCTTCGCCCTTAGCTACGGGGCCGGAGATAATAAGGGGGGTACGGGCATCATCAATAAGGACGGAGTCTACCTCATCTACGATGGCATAATTATGGGGACGCTGCACGAGGTCGGAGGGATTCCCGGCCATGTTATCACGTAGGTAATCGAAACCAAATTCATTGTTTGTACCGAAGGTGATGTCGGCATGGTAAGCCGTCCGCCGTTGTTCGGAATTAGGCTGGTGTTTATCAATACAGTCTACCGAGAGACCGTGAAACATATATAAAGGCCCCATCCATTCGGAGTCACGTTTGGAGAGGTAATCGTTGACGGTGACTATATGTACACCGTTTCCGGAGAGGGCATTGAGAAAAACCGGCAGGGTGGCTACGAGGGTCTTACCTTCCCCAGTGGCCATTTCGGCAATCTTACCTTTATGTAAGACGACGCCACCAAAGAGCTGGACGTCGTAATGCACCATGTCCCAAGTGATGACGTTCCCCCCTGCCGTCCAGCAGTTAAGGTAAATGGCTTTATCCCCTTCGATACGGACGAAGTCATGCCGTGCGGCGAGATTCCGGTCGAAGTCATTGGCCGCGACTACGGTCTCCGGATTCTCCTTGAAACGTCGTGCGGTATCCTTTACGATCGCAAAGACTTCGGGTAAGGCTTCATCCAGAACAACCTCCAGTTTTTCAGTGATCTGTTTCTCTATTTTATCAATTTCCGCCCAGACGGCTTCACGCTCTTCCAGCTCCTTCTCTTCGATGGTTTCACGCAGGCGTGCTATTTCCGCCCGTTCTTCGGCTACGTAATCGGCTATCCGTTGTCGTATCTCATTAGTACGCGCCCGTAACCCATCATTATCCAATGCCTCAATTTCCGGATAAACCGCCCGCACCTTATCCACATAGGGTGTTATCTCCTGTAAGTCCCGCTGTGATTTATTACCAAACAGCTTAGTGATGAATTCGTTGAATCCCATGGTGGTTTTTGTTCAGAGTTAGATTAATTAACAAGATTGTTAACGAATCAAAATCAAGTAAAGTAATGAGAGATAGTGAGTTAGTGTGTGGGAAGGATGTATTCATGGTGTAGGTATTCAGTCGATGGCTCCGCGAACAATGCCCCGCTGGGAAGAGCGTACAAAGTCGAGAATCAGGTCGCGCTCCTGAGAAGAGGAGTTTTCGAGTTCAATGTATTTGAGGGCTTCCGTATTATTCAGGCCTCTCGTGTAGAGGGTGCGATAGATGTCCTGAATGAGGAATATCTGTTCGTTGGAGAAGCCCCGACGTCGAAGCCCCACGATGTTTATTCCACAATAGACGATCGGCTCTCGCCCGACGAGGATGTAAGGTGGAATGTCCTTACTTACCCGTGACCCCCCTTGAATCATCACGTGTTCGGAGATATGGGTGAATTGATGCACCAGCGTTCCTCCGCTGACAATGGCGTAATCGCCAATCTCCACTTCACCGGCTAACTGGGTGGCGTTCCCGATGATCACGTGGTCTCTGAGGAGACAGTCGTGGGCTACGTGTGAATAAGCCATGATTAAACAATTTTTGCCTACCACCGTCTTCCCTTTCGTCTTTGTGCCGCGATTGACGGTGGCACATTCACGTATCGTAGTTCCATCCCCGATTTCAGCGGTGGTTATTTCCCCTGCAAATTTCAAATCCTGCGGGACACCCGATACCACCGCACCCGGAAAAATACTGCACCTCGCGCCTATCCGCGCCCCATCCAGTATCACAGCATGCGCGAAGATACGACTACCTTCGTCCACCACTACGTCACCTTCCACCACCGCGAAAGGGCCTATCGTTACGTCATGTCCTATTTTCGCTTCCGGATGCACATAGGCCTGAGGAGATATATTCATGTCTATTTGTTTTTTACGATCTGCGCCATAAATTCAGCCTCGCTCGCCAACTTTTCACCCACGAAAACACGACCTTTCATGGTGGCAATGCCCCGCCGAATGGGACTTACCAATGCAATGTGCAGTAACAATGTGTCTCCGGGCACCACTTTTCGCCGAAATTTCACTCCGTCTATTTTCATAAAATACGTAGAGTAACGTTCAGGGTCTTCTACCGAGTTAAGCACCAGTAAACCTCCCGTTTGCGCCATCGCTTCTATCTGAAGCACCCCCGGCATTACGGGTTCCTGGGGGAAATGACCTATAAAGAACGGTTCATTCGTCGTAATATTTTTCACCCCCACGATATGGGAGCTTTCTAATTCTATAATCTTGTCCACCAATAGGAAGGGGTAGCGGTGAGGCAGTAGTTCTCGAATACGGTTGATGTCCATTACGGGCGGGACGTCCGGCCTGTATATCGGGGCCTGCACTTCATTCAGCTTTATTTCTTTCCGTAAATTCCTGGCTAACAGGTTGTTTATTTTGTGACCGGGACGCGTGGCAATCACACGACCTACGATAGGTTTGCCTATCAAGGCAAGATCACCAATTACATCTATTAATTTATGCCGCGCAGGCTCATTGTCAACCTGTAAGGGTTTGTTACTCACATAGCCCAAACACGTCAGGTCTTTGTGGGGCACACCTACTGCGTCGGCCAGTGCGTTGAGGTGATCCTGGTGTACTTTTTTGTCGTAGATGATAATTGCGTTATCCAGATCACCT
The DNA here is from genome assembly GCA_031288615.1 of Tannerellaceae bacterium. The sequence continues at coordinate 11,764 of JAITRC010000004.1, read as the reverse complement.
CCCTTAATCAGATTATTTTGCAGTAAGTTTTCTATTTCACGTACAAACACGAATGTCCGCGACGCAGCCACCTCCGTCTCGAAGTCTTCCAAGTTGTCCAGTGTGGCAAATTGGTTTCCTAAAATCGGTGAATCGAAAGATATCAACACATGGATACTGAATTTGTCGTCCGGAAGCAGTATCAGGCTGGCACCGCTGGACTCGTCATGTACCTCTATGCGTTGCTTGACTACATAGACGTCTTGCACTTCTTCCTGTTCCGTCACCCCCACTTTCCGTATTCCTTCGAAGAAAGGTTTCGCACTTCCATCCAGGATAGGGAACTCCGGTCCATCCACTTCGATGAGGCAATTGTCTATTCCTGCGGCGTATAAAGCCGCCATAGCATGCTCTATGGTGCTTACCTGCACGTCCCCTTTTTGCAACACCGTCCCGCGTGGCGTACTCCCCACGTTTTCCGCCAAAGCATCAATCACCGGAGCTTCCGGCAGGTCAATCCGTCGCACCTTATACCCATGACTCTCCGGAGCAGGCAGAAAGGTGATAGTCATTTCCAACCCCGAATGCAACCCCTTCCCCTGAAGAGAAAAACTTGAGCCTAATGTTCGCTGTTTTCGCATGAATTCATTCCCTCCATTTTCTGTTTCAATGCTTTTATTTCCTGTTGTAAAGTTTCCAATTGCCGATGCATTTCCGGAAGTCGCCGGAAAGAAACGCTTGCGCGCAAATAGTGCTTTGCACAAAAAGCAGGTGACCCCATCACCTCCGCACCTTGTTTCCGCACGCTTCCCAAGATACCCGCTTGCGCCCCTACTCGCACGTAATCGGCTACGCGTAGATGTCCCGATATACCTACCTGCCCACCGAACATGCAATGCCGTCCTATCTTTACAGACCCAGCCACTCCAGACTGAGCGGCCATGACCGTATCTTCTCCAATCTCTACGTTGTGCCCAATCTGAATTAGGTTGTCCAATTTTACTCCCCTTCGAATCACCGTCGATCCCATGACAGCCCGGTCTATTGTCGTGTTTGCCCCCACTTCGACATCCTCTTCCAAGACTACATTCCCAGTTTGTGGAATCTTATTATACTGATCCCCCTCCGGTGCAAATCCGAAACCATCGGCACCCACTACCGATCCGGCATGCAACACGCAGTTTGTACCTATAACGCAGTTATCATATACCGTTACATGAGGGTATACGATGCTTCCATCTCCCACACAAACATGGTCACCGATGCAAGCGTATGGGTAAATCCTGCAATTTGCCCCTATTTGGGTATGTTCACCTATGTAAGCGAATGCCCCCACGTAGATGTTTTCCCCCAGAGAGGCCGTTTCTGCAATGGATGCCATTGTTGATATCCCCTGTCTATGAGGTCGGCGCGCCTCCACGTGATTCATCAATGTGGCTAATGCCGAGTAGGCATTCTCTACCTCCACCAGCGTCGCCGACACAGGTCGGCAAGGCACAAAGCCGGCGTTTACCAATACGACACTGGCACCTGTGTTGTACAGGTAGTGTTCATACTTTGGATTGGCAAGAAATGAAAGGGAGCCGGTATTCGCCTCTTCTATTTTGGCGAAGGTGTTCACGTGCGTTTCCGGATCTCCATGCACAACCCCCCGCAATAATCCCGCAATTTGCCGGGCTGTTAATTCCATAATAATATATACTCGTCACCAATAGTCTCGGCAAAAGTAACTATCTTTATGAAATTACAGACGTGTTACCAATTTACCTTCATGATAATGAAAACGAAGACCCTTTTCTTTTGTACACACTGTGGTGCGGATGCACCTAAATGGATTGGTAAGTGTCCCGCTTGCGGGCACTGGAACACCTACGTGGAAGAGACTGTCTATAGTCAGCCTTCACCTCTCCGGCAGCCGGCCGGGTTTACAGCTTCAGCCGACACGCCTGCCCGCCTTTGCGAAATTACACCGGATGACGAGGTACGTATAGATATGCACGATGACGAACTGAATCGTGTGCTTGGCGGTGGTCTGGTCAAAGGGTCAGTCGTCCTCATAGGCGGTGAACCGGGAATAGGCAAGTCCACCCTTGTTCTGCAGGCAGTCCTTGCCCTCGCCGAGATGAAGACGCTGTATGTCTCCGGTGAAGAGAGTAGCCGTCAGCTCAAGCTTCGCGCCGACCGTCTTGCTCCACCGGATGCCTCTTCAGACTGTTTTATCTTTTGTGAAACCAATATAGACCAGATTCTTGCTTACGCCCAACAACTACATCCGGCCCTCCTGATTATTGATTCCATACAGACAGTCTATACACCCGCTGTTGAGTCCTCGCCGGGCAGCCTCTCTCAAATACGTGAAAGCGCCGCCCTGCTACTTCGCTATGCCAAACAGACCCATACCCCCATCCTTCTCATTGGCCATATTAATAAGGAAGGGAGCATTGCAGGCCCCAAAATACTTGAGCATATCGTAGACACCGTCTTGCAGTTCGAAGGCGACCGGCAACATCTCTACCGCATACTTCGCAGTATTAAAAACCGTTTCGGCAGTACGGCAGAGCTTGGAATCTATGAGATGGAGCACCAAGGCTTGCGTCCCGTGTCCAATCCTTCCGAGCTGCTCCTGACCCAGAATCACGGTGCCCTCTCGGGATGCGCCATCGCCGCTGCTATCGAAGGGGTACGGCCATTCCTGATTGAGACGCAGGCTTTAGTGGGTTCAGCCGTCTACGGGACACCTCAACGTAGCTCCACAGGCTTCGACACCCGACGGCTTAACATGCTGCTTGCAGTGCTCGAAAAACGCGCCGGCTTCAAAATCATGCAAAAAGACGTCTTTCTCAACATCGCCGGAGGCTTGCGAGTCTGCGATCCGGCCATAGACCTGCCAATCCTTGTGGCGATCCTTTCTTCCGCCCTTGACATTCCCCTTGGCCCCTCTACGGCTTTTGCCGGTGAAGTGGGGCTTTCGGGGGAAGTCCGTCCCGTCACCCGTATTGAGCAAAGATTGCACGAGGCCGCCAAACTCGGCTTTACCCGCATCCTCATCCCTGCCGGTAACCTTAAGAGCGTCGTCCCACCCGCCGGTTTGCAGGTGCATCAGGTGGGCAAGGTAGAAGATGCCTTACGAATTCTCTTTGGCAAGTAAACTCTTATACACTTTGGCGAACAAGAAGACGCAGGCTAACGTGAGGGTGATCCCGGCACCGGAAGGAATGTTGAGCATCACCGAAAGCGTGAGGCCGAGAATGGAAGCGGACAATGAGACCACAATGCTGTAGAGGGCAATGCGCCGGTAGTCCGATATAAAAAGATTGACCGTAGAGGGAGGGATTGTCAGCAAGGAGAGTAGTAACATGATACCCACAAGCCGGATTGCCAGCACAATGGTGAGTGCTGTCAAGAGGGCGAGTGTATACCCGATGCGTGAGACGGGGATCTTTTGGGTGCGCGCAAAGTCGGGATCAAAGGCACTATACATAATTGGCCGATGATAATAGGCCGCTATCACGAGCAGAAGCCCTGCCGTCGCTCCTGAAAGATATAGGTCGGTGTCGGTGATGGTAAGCACACTGCCGAACAGGTAACCGGAGAGGTTGGGGGCATACCCCGGGCTGAGAAAAAGAAACAGTGCACCAATGGCCATTCCCACAGACCATAGTCCGGCGATAGCCGAATCTTCTCTCAAGGCACCCCGTTGCCCCGCCCATTCTACACCCCATGCGGAAAGCAAGGCAACCCCCAAAGCCGTCATCACAGGATTGATCCCCAAATAAAAACCTAACCCCAGTCCTCCGAAGGAGGCGTGGGTGATGCCACCGCTGATAAACGATAAGCGCCGGATAACCACGTAGGTTCCGATTAACCCGCAAGTAACACTTGTCAGTATGCAACCCGCAAGCGCATGCTGAAAAAACGAATAGTGCAGTATTTCCATATTCTTCTACCTTTGCAAAAATACAAATTGTGACGATGCGGAGAGGACTTTTGTTTGAGGGATTGAAGTGTCTAACCTTTTTATGCGTTGTATTCGCAGGGGAGGTTGCGTCTGCAAAAGAGTTGGTTTACACGATAAGGATCAATAAGGAGATCAGTCATACGACGAAACTTTACCTGACTAACGGCTTGTCCGAAGCGCAGAGGCTGGGTGCAGATGCCGTCTTGCTCCACCTCAATACCTACGGAGGTCTTCTTGATGCCGCCGACTCCATGCGTACGGCGATCATGTATAGCAAAGTGCCTGTCTATGCGTTTGTGGACAATAATGCTGCCTCCGCCGGTGCGCTTATTTCTATTGCATGCAAGGAGATATACATGCGGAAAGGGGCTACTATCGGTGCCGCTTCCGTGGTAGATGGAAAAGGAGAAGTGTTGCCGGACAAATATCAGTCGTACATGCGTGCCATGATGCGCGCTACAGCCGAAACACATGGACGGGATTCTTCAGGTCGGTGGCGAAGAGACCCCTTGATAGCCGAAGCGATGGTGGATGAGCGGACGGTTGTGCCCGGGCTGGTGGATTCGGGGAAAGTGCTGTCGTTGACGGCAGAAGAGGCCGTTCGCTGGGGATTCTGTGAAGGTATAGCCGAGAGTAAAGAAGAAGTCATTGAACGGTTTCTGGATATTCACGACTATGAGTTGCGAGCCTACTCGCCCTCGTGGTTTGATGACCTCAAGGGATTCCTTCTCAACCCCGCGCTACAATCCATCCTCATCCTTATTATTATCGGAGGAATCTACTTTGAGTTACAGACGCCCGGTATGGGTTTTCCTTCTATTGCCGCAGTGGCGGCAGCGGTGCTCTACTTTGCACCCTTGTATCTGGACGGTTTAGCGGCTAATTGGGAGATACTCCTCTTTATTATAGGCTTGCTGCTGATTGCGATCGAATTGTTCATACTTCCCGGCTTTGTCCTTCCCGGCGTAGCCGGTATTGTTTGTGTGACGGCAGGATTGACAATGAGTTTGCTGGATAATAACTTCTTCGATTTTGAAGGAGTAGACCCTAACCGGATAGGGCGTGCTGCGTTTACTGTGCTTGTAGGGTTGACGGGAGCATTCCTGCTTATCATTTGGCTATCGCATAAAATCGGTACAGGGAAGGGGCTATTCCGCCGTATATCCTTGCAGACCGATATCGAAGCCTCTGTAGCCGAAGTCGTTCCCCAAGAATTGAAAGGATGCCAAGGTTCAACCGTCACGGAACTCAGGCCTTCCGGCAAAGTGCTCTTAAATGAACAGTACTATGATGCCATTTCCGAAGCCGGTTTCATTGAACGGAATTGTCCGGTGGAAGTAGTCCGTACGGAAAACACGCAGGTCTACGTCATTCCCATCCCTACAACCCCTTCTCCCGAAAATTCCCCTACATTTGCGCCCGATCACTCACCTTCGAAACTTCACGGGTAAGGGACATGAAAAAGACCTGGCGATGGTTCGGACCCTCTGACCCCATCACATTAGCTATGCTCCGACAAATCGGAGTGCAGGCCATAGCCACGTCTCTTCACCATATTCCAAGCGGACAGGTTTGGGAATACGTAGAGATAGCTCGCCTTAAACAACACATTGAATCCTTCGGACTCACTTGGGAAGTCGTCGAAACACTCCCCGTACATGAATCCATCAAATACGATGGTGGACAGGCCGATGAAATGGTGAATTGTTACAAACAATCCCTTGCCAATATAGCCAAAGCCGGTATACATACCGTCTGCTACAATTTTATGCCGCTCATAGAGAAGGTACGTACCGACCTTTATTTCCCCCTCCCGAATGGAGGCCATACACATTACTTTGACCCCATACGGTTTGCCTATTTTGATATGCATATCCTGCAACGACCGTATGCACAGTATAACTATACCCAAGAATGCCTCGCTGCCGTCGAATGCCTTGCGTCCGTAATCACTCCGCAGGAAAAGCAGCAACTTACTGAGACCATCCTTATTGAAACCCAAGATTTTATGTACGGTATCCCCGTCAAGAAAATCTCCACCTCAGTGAGTAATTTCAGTAAGCTCCTTGAGTATTACGTGGATACCGGACGTGAGCAACTCCGGAGGAACCTCGCCAATTTTCTAAAACAAGTCGTCCCCTTTGCCGAACGGCATGGTGTTGTGCTGGCCATCCACCCCGATGATCCTCCGTTTCCTCTCTTCGGGCTGCCGCGTGTGGTGTCCTCGGTAGAGGATATAGATTATATCTTACATGCTGTGGATAGTCATTATAACGGACTCACCTTCTGCGCCGGTGCGCTGGCTGCCGGACTGCATAATAATGTCGAATCCCTTGCCCGTCGTTTTGCCGAACGGACACATCTCCTGCACCTTCGGTCTATCCATCTCCATCCGGATAGCGCATTCTCCGAATCTTCCCTCCTTGACGGATACCCTAACATCATTGAGCTTGCGCGGATTTTCGAAACCCAGCGCCCCCTCATCCACTACCACATTGATTATGGTCACCATATTCTCCAAGACTTGGATACTGCTCCGTATAATCCCGGTTACTCCTTTCTCGGACGTATGCTTGCTTTCGCCCAAATGGAAGGTGTAATCACTACAATTAATCAACATAACTGATATGAACGATCCTATCCTTGACATCCATAACCTACACGCTACTATTGATGATCACCCGATCCTACGCGGTATTTCCCTACGTATTCTGCCCGGAGAAGTCCACGCGCTGATGGGGCCTAACGGTGCCGGAAAAACCACACTCGGTGCAACCCTTGCCGGTAACCCCAGCTATCGGGTCACCGAAGGCACTGTCCGTTTCCAAGGGAAAGACCTCTTGTCCATGACACCCGAACAACGAAGCTGGGAGGGGCTGTTCCTCAGTTTCCAATACCCCGTCGAAATACCCGGACTAAGTATGACCACCTTTATGCGTGCCGCCATAGATGCCCGTCGTGAACACCAAGGATTGGCACCTATTACCGCCCCCGAGTTTCTTCAACTGATGCGCCGTAAGGAAGCAGATGTCCGGTTGGACAGTTCCCTTGTCTCCCGCCCTGTGAACGAGGGGTTCTCCGGAGGAGAAAAGAAACGGAATGAGACCTTCCAAATGGCCATGCTCGAACCTGCACTTTCTATCCTTGATGAAACCGACAGCGGACTGGATATTGACGCCCTCAAGGCGGTTGCCGATGCGGTCAACCTGTTGCGCTCCCCTGAGCGCTCCGCGCTCATTATTACCCACTATCAACGGCTTCTTGACTATATCCACCCTGATTTCGTGCATATCCTCTATGAAGGACGTATCGTTCGCTCCGGAGGACCGGAACTTGCACTCGAACTGGAAGCTAAGGGGTATGACTGGATTAAGAAAATGCCCCCTCAAGACTGAGCCTATGAAACTGTTGCGGATACTCCTTTGCATGCTCTTACCTTGCTCCACGTTTGCGCAAGTGGAACAAACACCCTACCCTACGGCTGTGGAGAAGCTTACCGTCGCACGGCAACACACCTCCGACCCCGATGAACTGCGGGAACTTGATTACCTGCTCGCTGTCGCGGCTTTTCAGTTGCAAGAACCGGAGGTGCTGTATATCCTCGAAGAGTATTCAAAGAAGTATCCTGATGCCCGGCACATCGACGAACTTGACTACCTCGCCGGGTGCCTTCGTTTCGATGCTGCTGCCCTTGACTATGCGCTCGGACGTTATCCACAAGCCCTTGTCGCGCTTACCACGCTCAAGCAACGTCCACCCTTCACCTCTCATGCGGCCGAACTCTTGATGCATATCCACTTTATGCAGGGAGAGTATGCCCAAGCCCTTCAAGAATCAAAAGACCTTGATCCTCAACTTGACGACCCCGAAACCCACCGTATTATCGGGGAGTGTTACTATCGGCTCGGTGACAAACGTAATGCTCGTCCACACCTCCAAATCTATGTGGATGAAACCGATGAACCCCGACGTGCTTCGGATTACCTGCTTGCCGTTTGCCTCTTTGAGGAAGCTGAACGCCATAAGGCAGTGACCCGTTTTCGTGCCGTTGCCAATCACCAAACCGACACCCTCGCACAAAGTGCACGCCTGTATATCATGCAGGCACTGTTTGATGCCAACGACTTACCAGGTGTGAAGGTGGCACTTGAAGACTTTCTGCGGGACTTTCCGGCCTCTCCCTACTTCCCTTTTGTAGAGCAACGCCTCGCCGGCCTTCTTCTCGCCCTTGGCAGAGAAGCTTTTCTGAAGGGCGATACTGAGGTGGCCATTGTACAACTCTCCAGGGTCATTGACCTTGCACGGAAGCATCCGGGAAATATACTGCCGGAGGCTTACTTCCTGCGTGCGGAAACCTACTACCAACGTGGTGACTATTCCCATGCGGAGGAAGACTACCGTGCTTGCTCACGGCAATACCCGACTGCCGTCTATGGGATGGCCTACTGCTTTTTCAAGCGACAGGACTACGCCGCCGCTCTCCCTATCTTCCGGCAATATATCGCGCTTGCACCGAAGGAAGCTGAGGTTTACGCCGATGCACTTAACCGCACTGCCGACTGCCTCTTTCACCATCGCCGATTCAAACAAGCGGCCGATACTTATGGACAGGCAGCCGAAGCACTCCCCCAAAATGCAGACTACCCGCTTTTCCAAAGAGCCTTCATTGCCGGACTTGAAAAAGACTATCACGCCAAGGCTGAGGGTATGGACAGGCTGCTCCGGCAGTTTCCGCAATCCCCCCGTGCCGCCGCCGCCCTTTACGAGAAAGGACGAGCTTTTGTCATGCTCAACAAGCTGCAAGACGCTGCCACTGCCTTTGAGACACTGATCCGTACTCACTCAGCTTCTCCGCTGTCCCCCAAAGCTGCTGTCCAGCTGGGCTTGATTTACTTTAATGAAGGTCGTTTGGAGAAGGCGATTGAGCACTATAAGCGAGTCCTCAGTGATTATCCCGGCACCGAAGAAGCACGTACCGCTTTGCATGACCTGAAGTCCGTCTACATTGAGATGAATGATGTCAAGGCGTATACTGCATACGTCGCCTCTCTTGGTGGCGGTGTCCGCTTAGATCCGAATGAAGAGGATACCCTTACTTACCTCGCCGCCGAACGCCTCCTCATACAAGAGGACAAAGCACCGGCATTGGTTGCCCTCCGGCACTATCTGGACAAGTTTCCGCAAGGAGCCTTCCGGTCACAAGCACAACTTGAGGTGCGTTATTGGGGAGTGAAGACGTTGATCCGTGAGGGACGTCAAGCGGATGCCTTAGCTGATCTGGAGATACTTTCCCAAGATACTCATACCCCCCAAGGCGCCGAAGCAAAGTACCTCCTTGCCCAATACTATTATGACGAGGTTGATGATGAACATACCCTTACACTTTTGGAGGACTTTGCCAACCAAGGTACACCGTATGCCTACTGGCTGGCACGAGCCTTCATCCTTTGGGCAGACGTCTATATCCGTCAAGGTGATACTGTCCAAGCCCAGGTGTACTTGCAGAACCTCCAGACCAACTACAAAGGTGAGAACGACAGTATCGCCTCAATGATCCTCGACCGCCTTAATACACTTGAAGCCTACAAGGAATGAAGAAGAAGGAGTTGCTGGTGGCAGCACTGGAGAATGGGACGGCAATCGATCACATCCCCCCTGCCCGATTGTTCAAGGTGGCCTCTTTGCTTGGCCTGGAGAGCCTGGAGAATACGATAACCATCGGCAATAACTTCCCCAGCAGGAAGATAGGGCGGAAAGGCGTCATCAAGGTGGCCGGCAAGTTCTTCAAGGAAGACGAGATCAACCGCATCGCCCTGGTCGCACCGAACGCGGTCTTGAACGTGATTCGGGACTACGAGGTGGTGGAGAAGAAGACGCTCTCGCTACCGGATGAGTTGGTGGGTGTCATCAAGTGTAACAACCCCCGCTGCATCACCAATAACGAACCCATGCCCACCCGCTTTCACGTCATCGACAAGGGTGCCGAGACCTGTACAGTCCGCTGCCATTACTGCGAACGCAAGGTCAGCAAGGAGGACATCATCTTTTAGGACACATAGAAGGATAGCCAGAATGAAAGTCAAGTGGAAGCCGGGTACCCTTGTGTACCCTTTGCCTGCTGTGCTGGTAAGCTGCGGCAGAGAAGAGACGGGGTATAACATCCTGACCATCGCTTGGGTGGGGACAATATGCTCCAATCCGCCGATGTGCTACATCTCGGTGCGTCCCGAACGCCATTCGCATGGCATTATCAGCCGGGAGAAGGAGTACGTGATCAACCTTACGACCAAGGAGATGGCCTTTGCGGTGGACTGGTGTGGTGTAATGTCGGGACGGGACGTAGGTAAGTTTGAGGAGATGAAGCTGACACCGGTGAAGAGTACGGTGGTGAGTGCGCCGGCAATCGCCGAAGCACCGCTGAGTATAGAGTGCAGGGTGGTGGAGGTGAAGTCTTTAGGTAGCCATGATATGTTCATCTCGGAGGTGGTGAACATCCTTGCTGATGACCGTTACTTGCCATCGGGAGGCCGTAACCCTAACACGGAGCCTTTTGACTTGGAAGCCGCGGGACTGCTGTCGTACGCCCATGGGAAGTACTATGAGTTGGGTGGGTTGGTGGGTAAATTCGGGTGGTCGGTGAAGAAGAAGAAGTGAGGCGGGTGATAGAGGTCTGCGCTAACTCTGCAGTGAGCTGCATGGAAGCGGAGGCCGGAGGCGCGGTACGCGCGGAACTGTGTGCCGGCATCCCCGAAGGCGGGACGACGCCAAGTTATGGTGAGATGGTGACGGCACGGCAGAAGACTTTGTCCATACAGCTACATGCCCTGATCCGTCCCCGTGGTGGGGACTTCCTTTATACGGAGCCGGAGATAGAGGCTATGCTGGCCGATATCCGCCTGTGCCGTCAGATAGGGATGGACGGTGTCGCTACGGGGTGCCTGACTGCGGAGGGTGAGATAGATACCGCCCTCCTTCTCCGCTTGAAAGCCGCTGCCGGCCCCCTATCCTTTACCTTTCACCGGGCTTTCGATGCCTGTCGTGATCCGTTTGCCGCCCTTGAGAAGCTTATAGAGGTTGGGTGCGACCGCGTGCTGACTTCCGGTGGCCAGTCTACGGCCGAAGCCGGTGCACCGCTCATTGCGGAGCTGGTCAAAGAGGCCGCAGGCCGTATCTGCATCATGCCCGGTAGCGGTATCCGTCCGGACAATATCGGCCGAATCCAAGCCGCCACAGGTGCCACCGAATTCCATGCCTCCGCACGGGTGCCTGTACCATCGGGGATGAGGTACGACACCTCGCCGGTGCCTGTTTCGTATGACCGCGCTCAGACTGCGCGGGAGCTGGTGAAGGAGTTAGTGGGGTGATGGAGGAGGGTGAGGGGAGAAAAGTGTAGTAAAGCTTAACACGTCCTTAAACAGTTTTAACGAAATCGGTTAAGGTTTGTTCACAGAGGGGGTAAGGGTGAGTGATTTGCCCGGGGCTCGAACCCGGGACCCCATCCTTAAAAGGGATGTGCTCTACCTACTGAGCTAGCAAATCAAATACTTCGGCGTGGTCCCACTTGGGCTTGAACCAAGGACGCCCTGATTATGAGTCAGGTGCTCTAACCGACTGAGCTATGGGACCGGCTTCGCAGAAGCGGGTGCAAGATTAATCAAAATCTTCAATGCACAATCACTTTGGTGACCCCATCTTCAGTTTTTTGTAAGTAGATGCCCGGTTTGTCGGGCGGGAGGGTGCCGAGGTAACGGCCGGTGAGGGTGAAGTAGTGGGTGGAGGAGTTGGAGGTGGAGGGGAGGGGGGTGAGGGCGTCACTGATGCCGTAGA
>JAITRC010000010.1 GCA_031288615.1 Tannerellaceae bacterium | reverse complement strand
CCCGGCGCCGGCCTGTATTCCAGGACACGGGCGAGGTAGGGGGACTGTGCGACGACAGGTGTGGCCACGATGGCCAACAGAAGAGTTACGAGGTGTTTCATGGATTGTCTATGTCTGTGAGAGGACGAAAGTCGAGGGCAAAATGGGCAGGGATGTCTCCGGTACGGACATCCCAGAGAAGAGTACCCTGGGGACTGAAACAGTAGAGGGTGCCGGGAGAGACGTAATCTTTGGCGTCGGTGAGGTAGATATTTTTGCTCTGAGGATGTACCATGATACCATAAGGGCTATGTATCCGGATATCGTCGGTGATGAACTGCCGGGTGACGATCTGCCGCCGGGCAACGTCTACGATACCGTAGGTGATTTCGTTGTCCATGGTAATGCTACTCCACTCGCTGCTGTAAATGTAAAGAGAGTCCCCGTCGAGCCAGAAATTGGAGACGGCAATGTCAAGGGAGTCAATAAGTTCGGTACGGGTATCGATGCAGTACAACTTTGAAGGGATAGTGTTGTAATCCCCGCGCGAACTGACCCAAAGCTTGCCGTGGCGATCGGCGCATATATGGTGAAGGTTGATGGCCACAGGGATGCGGTGGGTCTCGGTGAAGGAGTGGAGGTCAATGACGGATACGGTGTTTTCGTAGTTAGGGGCCATATAGCCGCCGGAATTGACGACGTAGAGCTTGTCTCTGATGATGGTGAGTTCGTCGGGGTCGATGGTGAGTTCGTCAGGCTGAAAGCCCACAAGACAACGGTCAAGGATTTCGAGGGTGGCGGTATCTACCTTGGCGACGTACCCGCGCTGCTCGTAATCGGGGTTGATTTGGACAGGGCCGGCGTAGGAGGAGATGTAGGCATACTGTCCCTGGAAACAGATATAGCGGCAGTTGGGGATGTCAATCTGCCCGATGTGGACGGCAGTGCGGGCGTCCATGACCTCCACTTTGTGGGAGCAGTTGATCACGGCGTAGATCTTGCTGCCGTAGATCTTGATGTCATTACCGACGTCACCAAGCTCCTTGGGCACGGAGGGATTGGCAATGCTATAGATGTTGCGGCGGTATTCGCCGGTGGTGAAGTCATAGTAGTCAAGGGTGGCTTTGTTGCTGCCCATGTTGCCTTCATTGAGCAGGTAGAAACCGTAGATAAAGGAAGAGTCTTCGGAGGTGAGCTGCTCCACTTCGGGTACGAAGACGGGTATGTCTTCGCGGCAGGAGAGCAAGCCGGCAACGAGGAGGCAAAATCCTCCCCACATGCGGAGTGTCGGGTACTGTGTCATAGTTCTATTTTTAGGATAAGTTTGTAATTACGGCCAGGCATAGGGTAGTTGAGGATGACGTCATAAGACTGGTTGAGGAGGTTGTTGACCTCGCCGGCAAGGCGGTAACGGGTGGCGGCAAGGCGGAAGGTCGTGGAGAGGGTAAGGTCGTGCGTGTACCAGGGTTGCTCGTGATTCGCGGGGATGTTGGCGGAGTTGTGATAGCGCTCGCCGACGTAGATGAGGCTGTAATTGAGACTCCATGCGCCACGTGTGGCGTTGGCGATGAAAGAGCCGCTATGCCGTGGGATGTAGGCGATTTGCCCGCCGTAGGTGATAGGCTCGGCGGGGTCGGTGAAGTCCTGCGCACGCTGGTGGGTGTAGGTGAGGGCGGTTTGCAGGAAGGTTTCGGAGGGCAGTCTCCAGGTGAGTTGTCCGGAGACGTCGGCACCTCGAATCTCGACGTAGCCGAGGTTCATCATCATCCAACGGTATTGACTGTTACCTTTGGGAATGGCGATGATTTTGTCGGTCACCTCGTTGTAATAGCCATCAATACGGGCTTCGACAGTCGCAAGGGTGCCCTGAGCATGTTCACGACGGTAATGGATGCCAAGATTGTATTGTACGGTATACTCAGGACGGAGGACGGCGTTACCGATGTCGGTGTAGTAAAGATCATTAAACGTAGGCATGCGGAAGATGCGCTTATAAAAGGCACGTAAGTTGAAGGCGGAATCGGTAGGGCGATAGGAGAGAAAGAAGGCCGGTGTATATTCACGACGGCTACGGACGGTGGCGGGAGCCTTAGTATGATCCCGGACAAGGGTGCCAAGGAGACTGCCTTGCGCTTTAAAATGATACCACTCGGCTGCGGTGGCAAGGGCGACAAGGGCGGTATGTCGCACAGGGTGGGCGAATCCGGTGAGCGAAGCGTCAAGGGTGTTCCATTGATAGTCTGCCGAAAGGCTGATGTCCCAGCTATCCAAGATAGCGTATTTTTGCGCGAGGGAGGTATATATCTCTTGCTGGCGGAAGGTGTTGTCGATGTACATCAGGGTGGTGTCGGGATTGAGGTATCTCATTCTGTCGTTAGCGTATTTGGCATTCGCCATGAGTTCATATCGCTGCCCGAATTGCCGTCGGAAACTGCCCTGCACGAAAGCGTTACCATCCCACTGCCGTTGCGAGCGTTTCCAGACGTTGTTCACGATGGCACCGGGGATACCTTTTTCGGAGACGTAGTAATAGCCTTTCAGGTGCCAAGAACCGGCCTCCGCCCCGCCGTGAAGTCCTCCTTCGAGGCGCGTGGAGCGGATGTCTCCATTTTCGCGGATGGCAGTGGTGTCCCAAGCTGTTGTGCCGTCGCTAACCACCTTGCGGTAACGAAAGCGGTAACGGCCTGAGGCGCGAACATGCTCGGCGTTGAAGGAGCCTGTTATACCTTTCCACAGACGTTGTTCCCATGTGACGGAGGGATTAAATAACCCGAATGAACCGGTACGGAAAGAGGCTTTCAGGCGCGAACGCCGCCCCTCTTCAAAACGGGGCTTGGCGGTACGCAAGTAGACACTACCTGCGGAGCCGAAGTCGCGAGCAGATTGCAGTATCTCACTGCGTTGTCCGTTATAAAGGGTTATCTCTTCGATGTTGTCCAGAGAAAATTTACCCAAGTCTACCTGTCCGTTCTGTGCGTTACCAAGCGGTAAGCCGTCGTAAAATATACCAATATGATGGCTACCCATACTACGAATGTCAATGGTTTTCAATCCGCCGATACCGCCGTAGTCTTTGAGCTGAACACCGGCAAAGTATCGCACAGCGTCCGCCACAGAAAAACTGCCCAGAGCCTCCAGCCGCTTACCGGTAAGGCGTTGAGCAGGGATCACTTCACGATAGCGTCCGGCCATGACGACAACCTCATCAATGCGCTGGATGCTGTCCAACCGACCTTGCCCCCTTCCCGTCCATACAGTTGCCGAAAAGAGGAATATTAACATCCATAAACGCATCGCAAAGATAGATGCATTTTTACAGTTCGAGGTCAAGGTCGAACTGTTCATGCCAAGGGAGTCCCTGCTCATTCAGCTCCTTCATGAAGGGATCGGGGTCGAACTCCTCCGTATTCCACACACCAGGGCGCTTCCAGAGGCCTTGAAGAAAAAGCTTGGCACCAATCATGGCGGGTACGCCGGTGGTATAACTGACGGCTTGTGCGCCGGTTTCGAGGTAGGCAGCGTGGTGGTCGGCGTTGTTATAGATGTAATAAGTGAAAGGGTGCCCCTGACGTGAACCTTTGATACGGCAACCGATGGAGGTTTGTCCGGTGTAATTGGCGCCGAGGTCGCCCGGATCAGGGAGAACGGCGCGGAGAAACTGTATGGGGACAATCTCAATGCCCTTGTAATGTATGGGACGAATACTTGCCATGCCGATGTTTTGGATGACACGGAGGTGAGTGAGGTATTCCTGTCCGAAGGTCATCCAGAAACGGGCGCGGCGTAGGGTAGGGAAGTGCTTGACGAGGCTTTCCAGCTCTTCGTGGTAAAGAAGGTAAGATTCGCGCTCCCCGACATGAGGGTAATTGAGAGGACGGTGTACGCTAAGGGGATCGGTCTCTTTCCATTCGCCATCCTCGTAATACTTACCGCGCTGCGTGATTTCGCGGATGTTGATTTCAGGATTGAAATTGGTGGCAAAAGGATGGTGGTGGTCTCCGGCATTGCAGTCGACAATGTCGAGGGTGTGCAATTCGTCGAAATGGTGCTTGGCCGCGTGAGCGGTGAAGACACCGGTAACGCCCGGGTCAAAGCCGCACCCAAGTATGGCAGTCAGTCCAGCCTGCTCGAAGCGTTCTTTGTATGCCCATTGCCAGTGGTAAGCATACTTAGCTTCGTCAAGAGGTTCGTAATTAGCTGTATCCAGGTAACTCACCCCGCAAGCCAGGCAGGCGTCCATGATGGTGAGGTCCTGATAGGGTAGGGCGAGGTTGACGACAAGATCGGGTTTCAGGGCTTGAAATAAGGCGGTAAGCTCACGGACGTTGTCGGCGTCTACCTGTACGGTGTTTATAGCTTGTGCAGACTGTATCTCTGAGGCAATACGATCTGCTTTGCTTTTGGTTCGCGTCGCTATCGTGATGTCGCTAAAAACACCGGCATTCATTGCCATTTTCTTCACGGCAACGGTACTTACTCCGCCGGCTCCGATTACTATCACTTTGGCCATATAATTAATCTAATACGGGGTATAAGATAAAGAAAGGGCGAACATTTTGGGTTCGCCCTAATCTTGTAAGATGTTTCCTTAGCGGTTTAATCCAGAGTTTTAATCTTGATGTTCCGAAACCAGACATCGTCACCATGGTCTTGCAAACCAATGAACCCTTCATGCTCGGGGCCTCCGCAGTCGGAGAGCAGACCGAACGCCAGCGGGAAGTCTTTGGAACCTTCTTTGAACTTGCTTTCCTGTAACAGCGCTTTCCAAGTGTCAGTCCAGAGGTGATATTCGAGGACTTGTTCGTCGTTCTGGAAATGAACCACCGTCCCTTTGAAGCAGACGATCTTCGCCTTGTTCCATTCGCCGGCAGGCTTGGCGTTCTGTGGGTTGGCCGGTATCATGTCGTAGAGGGATGCGGATTTGCGGTTCCCGTCCTTACCAAGCATGGCATCAGGATGCCCTTCGTTGTCAAGCACCTGATATTCGGGTGCAGAGATGTAGATGGGCTGCCCTTCGATCTCCTGTGCGAGGTAGAAGATACCTGAGTTGGCACCCTTGCTCACCTTCCATTCCAACTCCAGTTCGAAATTACCGAACTTCTGCGCGAAAATAAGGTCTCCACCGTTTTGTGCACCTGCTTCACCGCGTCCGGAACCCTGGATCTTGATGGCTCCATCTTCGATAATCCAAGCACCCGGGACATCTGCGCGGTTATAACCCCGCCAACCGTTGAAAGTTTGTCCGTCGAAAAGGGTGATCCACCCGGTTTCGTCTACGGTGTAAGTAGAAAGGTCTACCACCGGCAAATCCAATACAGTGTAGGCAGCAACCGGCTCTTCGGCTGCAACCTTTGCCTTTTTACCTCCGCAGGCGGCTAATAATGCGATTACCGCTATGGCGTTGAGTAACAATACTGACTTCTTCATTTTTCTGCTATTTGAATTGTGGATGAATCTTAGCGAGGCATATCAACCAACTTCCAGCCTTCACGGTAGTTGTGCTTGATGAGCTCTTGAGCAAAGGCCTTGGCATTGATAGGATCGGTAACCTTCTTGTCGAAAGAAGGATGACCGTCTTTGATAGTGAAACCGTCTTTGATAATGATACGAATCTGCTCGTCGTCATGGATATTGGTAAACTGCATGTTCACCCCATCCCAAAGAAGCTCTTTGTTCAAGGATTGCAACCGGACAGCAAGTACCCCCATGACAACCATTTCGTTGAAAGGGCCGGCTTCGGCGAAATCTGACTTAGTGGGTATACGTGAAGCGGGGCTTTCCTTGCAAGCGCGTATCCAATCCTGCTCGTGACCTCCCCCCATGGCATCGGGAACACGACGACAGACCTTAGGTACGTCCGGAGTACGTCCGGACAGTAACCATGGGCGCAAACCGTAGCATCCACAGATGAGTGTATCTTTTGTACCGTGGAAGATCACACCTCCACCAGCGTCGTTCATATCACGTCCGATGGGGAAACCGACAGGCATGTCGGGCTTAAGTCCTCCATCATACCAATGGACTTCTACTTCGGGCATGGCTACCTTAGGCATATTGTCACGTGCAGGGAAAGTTAACCTGACGTGTTGCGCCTGCGGCGCACAGTCTTGTAACAGCATGGTGGATGACCCTTGTACTTTGGTGGGGTATCCAAGCTTCAATCCTTTGAACACAGGATGCAGGATGTGACAGGCCATATCCCCTAACGCGCCTGTACCATAAGCCCACCAACCGCGCCAGTTCCAAGGATGATAGATGTGATTGAATGGCTTGAGGGCGGCGGGACCCGTGAAAAGATCCCAGTTTAAGGTAGAAGGAACTTTATCTGCCTTGTCGGGTGTCATTAACCCTTGCGGCCAAATAGGCCGGTCGGTAAATGCTTCCACTTTTGTTATTTCGCCAATCTCTCCGTTCCATATCCACTCACAGACAAGATCAACACCCTCGTCGGAAGAACCTTGGTTGCCCATCGAAGTGGCTACTTTATGGTGCGCAGCCAATTTGGTGAGTAATCGAGACTCATACACGGAGTGGGTGAGGGGCTTTTGCAGGTACACGTGCTTACCCATAGACATGGCATCAGCAGAGATAATGGCATGTGTATGGTCTGCCGTAGCAACCATGACGGCGTCAATGGATTTACCCATTTCGTCGTACATCTTACGGTAGTCATAAAACTTTTTGACTTTTGCGTAATGGTCGAACACCGGCTTGGCATACTTCCAGTCCACGTCACAAAGGGCAACGATGTTTTCGGTGGACATGTTACGCAAGTTACTGTTGCCCATTCCGCCGACCCCAATGCCGGCGATGTTGAGTTTGTCGGTCGGCGCTACGTGCCCGTGGCTTTTCCCCAACACGGAGCCAGGTACAATGGTCAACGCTGCCGCGGCTGCCGTCCCTTGCCGTAAGAAACTTCTTCTGGAAATCTTTGACATAATAGTACGATTTATGGTTGTTAAAGACTCTTCCGATTCGCTGCTTTACCGGTTATTTATACCGAATTAGGTATGTTTGATACTCCGATTTACGAGGCAAATGTATTGAACTTTTCTCGGAAAATCAATAGGTGACCATGAGGTTTCCGTGTTACGATGTGTTTTTTAACTTTGCTGCTGAAGGAAAGTCGTTTTTTAGCATAAAGAGGCAGGTATGAGCACAAAGAAGTGGATACGAAACGCGCTTATTTTTAACGAAGGAAGGGCATTTGAAGGTTCGGTTTGGGTGGAAGGTGATCGTATTACCTCTGTACGGGAGGGGAAGTGTCCCGAAGATGAAAAACCGGAGGTGGGGTGGGAAGTGATTGAAGGGGAGGGATTGTGGCTTTTACCGGGTGTGATTGATGACCATGTCCACTTCCGTGATCCGGGATTCACGCACAAGGGTGACATGGAAAGTGAAAGCCGTGCCGCCGTTGCAGGCGGAGTGACCTCTTTTATGGATATGCCGAACACTCTTCCGCAGACAACGACCCTTGATGCCCTTGTGCAAAAAGAAGAAAGGGCGGCACAAGTTTCCTTCGCTAACTATGCTTTTTTCTTCGGTGCGACAAATGATAATCTTCCTTTGTTTGCCAGCCTTGATAGGCAACGTGTGCCGGGGGTCAAGGTCTTTCTTGGGTCTTCCACCGGTGGCATGCTTGTGGACAAGCGGGAAATACTTGAACGTATTTTTGGAGAGACTGACCTCCTCGTTGCTGTACATGCCGAGAAAGAAGAGATCATCCGCCGGAACATTACGTACTATAAGTCTCTTCACGGCGACCAACTTGATGTTTCCTTCCATCCCCTTATACGTGGTGAGGAGGCGTGTTATGCAGCTTCATCCGAAGCGATTGACCTAGCTCAACGTACAGGTGCACGTCTTCACCTTCTTCATTTGTCTACCGAACGGGAGACGACGCTACTTAACGATACCTCTCCTCTTTCCCGCAAGCGTATAACGGCTGAAGTTTGTGTGCAACACCTCTGGTTTACTGACGCGGATTACGCTCATTTCGGGAATCATATCAAGTGGAATCCGGCTGTTAAATCCGAACGTGACCGGTCGGCGTTGCGAGCTGCCTTGAATAATGGGCTTATTGATATTGTGGCTACCGATCATTCCCCGCATTTACCTGCGGAAAAAGGGGGTAACTGCCTGACGGCTGCTTCCGGCGCTCCACTCGTTCAACATTCCCTTCCGGCGATGCTTGAGCTATCTGCTCAGGGACTCTTTTCTGTGGAGACGGTTGTTGAAAAGATGTCTCACGCCCCTGCTATCCTTTATGGCATAGAAGATCGAGGGTTTATTCGACCAGGTTATTATGCTGATCTTGTTCTCGTCGATCCATCGGTCTCCTACACAGTTACTCAAGATAGTCTCTTTTATAAATGTGGCTGGTCTCCCTTTGAAGGACTTAGTTTCAGCAGGCGGATTGTCTTGACGCTGGTCAATGGGTGTATTGCTTATCGTTATAATTCCTCTGTGCCTTGTCTACCTTCCGGTCTTCCTTTGCGCTTTCTCTGCCCGAAAGAATAAAAAGGTATAAACAAAAAAGCAGGGTGAAAAGTTTCCACCCTGCTTTGAAACTACTCAGTTGGAAGCCTCAGGCTTTTTTGATGCGCTTGTAACCGTAGACAGAATGAGGTATCTGTTCTTCAATACGGAGTAGCTGGTTGTACTTGGCCATGCGGTCGGAGCGACTAAGGGAGCCGGTCTTAATCTGCCCGGAGTTAGTGGCAACAGCGATGTCTGCAATGGTGGCATCTTCGGTCTCCCCAGAACGGTGCGAGGTGACGGTAGTATAACCATGCCGATGCGCCATTTCAATTGTATCCAGGGTTTCAGTCAAAGTACCGATTTGGTTCACTTTGATAAGGATGGAGTTGGCACTACCGGTTTCAATACCTTTCTTGAGGAACTCTACGTTGGTAACGAACAAGTCGTCGCCGACAAGCTGACACTTGTCCCCGAGAGCGGCGGTAAGTTTCTTCCAGCCGTCCCAGTCATTTTCGCTCATACCGTCTTCTATAGAGTCAATAGGATACTTTTCAACGAGCTGTGCAAGGTACTTAACCTGCTTGGCCGCATCAAGCTGCCGTCCGCGTTTACCTTCAAATTTAGTATAGTCGTAGATACCGTCTTTATAAAATTCGGAAGCGGCGCAGTCAAGAGCGATAGTGATGTCCTTAGTCGGTTTATATCCGGCAGCCTCAATGGCTTCGATGATAGAATCAAGGGCGTCTTCAGTGCCTTTAAGTGCAGGCGCAAACCCGCCTTCGTCACCTACGGCAGTGCTAAGCCCCTGCTTGTGGAGCACTTTTTTGAGTGAATGGAACACTTCGGCACCCATACGGAGACCCTCGGCGAAACTTTTTGCGCCAATAGGGCGTATCATGAATTCTTGAAAAGCGATGGGCGCATCGGAATGCGAACCCCCATTGATAATGTTCATCATGGGGACAGGCATGACATATGCATTGGTGCCGCCAATATAACGGTAGAGGGGCAGTTTGAGGTAGTTGGCTGCAGCGTGGGCTACGGCAAGAGATACACCGAGCATGGCGTTAGCACCAAGTTTGGATTTGGTTTTAGTACCATCCAGTTTGATTAGCTTTTCATCAATCTTCCGCTGGTTAATAACCTTGAGACCAATGATGGCAGGGGCAATGATGTTATTAACGTTAGTTACGGCTGTAAGTACACCTTTGCCTCCGAAACGTTTCTTATCACCGTCGCGTAATTCATGGGCTTCATGTTCACCAGTAGAGGCACCGGAGGGTACGGCGGCACGACCTTTAACACCAGACTCCAGAAGGACGTCAACTTCTACTGTTGGATTACCGCGTGAATCCAAAATCTCTCTCGCTTTTACTTCCTTAATTTTCATGGCTTACTATGCTAGTTGTTTATGACTTTACGGTTTTATCTGTTTCTTCTGCTACCACTTCTTTGGAGGTTTTTTCATCGACTACTTCAACGGTCTCGGCCACGTCAGAGGCTACGGATATAACAGATTTCTTACGGGAACGCCTTGTTTTTTGTTTCTTAATAGAGTCTTTGGCCATATTTGGGCTGTAATCTACCAACTCAATGAAACACATGGAAGCATTATCACCCAACCGTTGTCCGGTTTTGATGATGCGGGTATAACCTCCAGGTCGATCGGCAATCTTTTGGGATATTTCCTTGAAAAGTTTGGTTACGGCATCCTTATTCTGTAAGAAGCTGAAAACAGTACGACGCGAATGGGTTGTATCTTCCTTCGCCTTGGTAAGCAGGGGCTCCACGTAAACACGCAGTGCCTTTGCTTTAGCAAGGGTGGTAAAGATCCTCTTGTGTACGATCAAAGAACTCGCCATGTTGGAGAGTAAGGCCTTACGGTGGGCATGGGTACGCCCCAGATGATTGAATTTTTTATTGTGTCTCATTGTAATTAGTCTTTGTCAAGTTTGTACTTGGTGATGTCCATACCAAAAGAGAGATTGAGGCTTTCAAGAAGTTCGTCCAACTCGGTGAGCGACTTTTTTCCGAAATTACGGAACTTGAGCAGGTCGTTTTTATTGAGGCGTACGAGATCTCCCAATGTTTCCACTTCTGCAGACTTGAGGCAGTTTAATGCACGGACGGAAAGTTCCATATCCAATAACTTACTCTTGAGCAGTTGTCGCATACGGAGAACTTCTTCATCGAAGACTTCTGTTTCTTTTTTATCCATTTCACCGGGAGTGATTTTCTCGTCGGAGAAGAGTGCGAAATGATAAATAAGTATCCGTGCAGCTTCTTTGAGAGCCTCTTTCGGATGGATGGAACCATCGGTATCTATCTCAATGATAAGATTTTCATAGTCTGTTTTCTGCTCCACACGGAAATTTTCGACAGAATACTTCACGTTACGTATAGGCGTGTAGATAGAGTCTATAGCTATAATCTGAAGGTCTGGCGAGAAGAGAGCTTGGTTGTCTTCTGCAGGGATGTAACCCCGTCCGCGATTAATGGTCATCTCTACTTGAAATCCCGACTTGGGTTCAAGATGACAAATAACTAACTCGGGGTTGAGTACTTTAAAATGCACCAATTGGCGGTTGATATCACTTGCTGTGAACTGTCTTCCTTTAACATCAACACTGAATCGTTCTTCTTCTATTTCAGGGGAGCCAACATGCTTAAAGCGCACTTGCTTTAGACTCAAAATGATGTTTGTCAAATCCTCAACTACGCCGGGAATAGAGGCGAACTCGTGGCCGATACCGTTTATTTTAAGCGCAGAGATGGCGTAGCCCTCTAATGACGATAGAAGGATACGCCGTAACGCATTGCCGACGGTAATACCATAACCCGGCTCCAGAGGGCGAAATTCGAACTTTCCGTGGAAATCGTTCGCCTCCACCATGTTCACCTTATCGGGTTTTTGAAATGCTAATATCGACATGTGCCAGTTTATTTAGAGTACAACTCAACGATCAATTGCTCTTTGATGTTCTCAGGAATATCGGCGCGTTCGGGCAAATGCAACAATTTACCGCGCAGAGCAGAGTGTTCCCATTCAATCCAAGAATATTTACTATGGTTGAAACCCGATAGGGAGATGGTGATTACTTCCATAGATTTGGATTTTTCCCTTACACCAACGAGCTGTCCAGGTTTCACGGAATAGGAGGGAATGTTAACGATTTTACCGTCAACAACGATATGCCGATGCGACACTAACTGCCGTGCGGCGGCGCGGGTGGGAGCTATGCCCAGACGGAAAACGACGTTGTCCAAACGTCCCTCAAGGAGCTGTAACAATACCTCGCCGGTAATCCCTTTAGAACGGGACGCCTTCTCAAAAAGATTCCGGAACTGTTGCTCCAAAACACCATAAGTGTACTTGGCTTTTTGTTTTTCACGGAGCTGTATACCATACTCAGATGTCTTTTTCTTGCGGGAATTACCGTGCTGTCCAGGGGGATAGTTTTTCTTGGATAAAACCTTATCCGGTCCGTAAATTGCTTCTCCGAATTTACGAGCTATCTTTGTTTTGGGGCCTATGTATTTTGCCATTGCTTACCTTAAATTATCCGTTATAGGCATTAATTATACTCTTCTTTTCTTAGGCGGACGGCAACCGTTGTGAGGAACGGGAGTGACGTCAACGATTTCCATTACTTCTATTCCAACACCATGAATAGTACGGATTGCAGACTCGCGTCCGTTACCCGGTCCTTTGACGTATACTTTGACCTTTCTCAGTCCAAGATCGTAAGCTATTTTCGCACACTCCTGTGCAGCCATTTGTGCGGCGTATGGCGTATTTTTCTTGGAACTGCGAAATCCCATTTTTCCAGCGGAAGACCAGCTGATAACCTGTCCGTCGCTGTTGGTAATGGTCACGATGATATTGTTGAAAGAAGAATGAATATGAGCTTGTCCGTGGGCGTCAACTTTGACGTTTCTTTTCTTTGTTACAACAGCTTTCTTTGCCATAGTATTAAATTATTTAGTAGCTTTCTTCTTGTTTGCGACGGTCTTCTTCTTTCCCTTGCGGGTACGGGCATTGTTTTTGGTGCTCTGCCCGCGTAAAGGCAGGCCTATACGGTGACGGATACCGCGATAACAACCAATATCCATCAATCGTTTAATGTTCAACTGAACTTCCGAGCGAAGATCACCTTCCACCTTGAATTCTGTACTGATCACCTCACGTACTCGGGAGGCTTGCTCATCTGTCCAATCTTTCACTTTGATGTCGCGATCAACCTCAGCCTTTTGTAAGATCGTATTTGCCGCACTACGACCTATTCCATAAATGTAGGTCAACGCTATCTCACCTCGCTTTTCTTGAGGTAAATCGACACCAACTATACGTACAGCCATATCTTTTTAATTCTATTGTATGTCTATTTTCTGCTACCTATCAACCCTGACGTTGCTTGAACTTTGGGTTCTTCTTATTAATCACGTATAAACGTCCCTTCCTCCTGACGATCTTGCACTCAGGAGTACGCTTTTTCAAAGATGCTCTTACTTTCATATTTTGTGCTTTTATTTATTTGTACCTGAATGAGATGCGTCCTTTGGACAGATCGTAAGGCGA
This sequence comes from Tannerellaceae bacterium, assembly GCA_031288615.1. The sequence continues at coordinate 42,435 of JAITRC010000010.1, read as the reverse complement.
CATTTCTATTTTCACCTTGTCTCCTGGCAAAATCCGTATGTAATGCATTCGCATTTTGCCGGATATATGGGCAGTTATTTCATGTCCGTTTTCCAGCTCTACACGAAACATTGCATTTGATAATGCTTCGACAATCACACCGTCCTGCTCTATTGCTGTTTGCTTCGCCATGTGAATTATATTGCTTTACTTCCGAGCACGTCTTCCACAAACTTGAATGAAGACAAAATACGAGGACCTTCGGGACGGATGGCAATACAATGCTCATAATGCGCTGAATATTTACGATCTTTCGTTCTCACCGTCCAGCCATCTTTTTCAAAGACCACGTTCTTCCGACCCTGATTGATCATCGGCTCAATACAGATACACATGCCACTACGAAGTTTGTCACCACTTCCACTACGACCAAAATTCGGTACATCAGGCGCTTCGTGCATGTCACGTCCTATTCCATGCCCTATTAATTCCCTGACAACAGTATACCCTTTCGATTCACAGTATGACTGGATGGAATGCCCAATATCCCCGACACGATTACCTTCAACGGCTTGACTGATACCTACGTAAAGAGCTTTTTTCGTGGTTTTCAAGAGGCGCATCGCTTCAGGAGAAACATCTCCGACGCAAAATGTATAGGCAGAATCACCTACAAAACCTTTCAATTTTGTACCGCAGTCTATCGAAACGACGTCACCTTCTTTCAAAACCACTTTATCTGAGGGTATACCGTGCACTATTTGATCATTTACCGAAGTACAGATAGAAGCGGGGAAACCATTGTAGCCCAGAAAAGCAGGAGTTGCCCCATGATCCCGAATGAAAGTATCCGCCACGTCGTTCAATCGCCGTGTGGAAATTCCAGGGGCAACATGCTTGGCTAATTCACCAAGTGTCTTACCTACTAACTGATTTGCTTCCCACATCAATTCTAATTCTTCGTCTGTCTTCAGAAAAATCATTTCATTCCTTTATCAAACACCTGTACGTCCCCTGATCTTCCCTGATTTCAATAGACCATCATAGTGACGCATCAGTAAATGGCTTTCTATTTGCTGCAAAGTGTCTAATACAACACCGACCAAAATCAACAATGACGTTCCTCCGAAAAATTGAGAGAATGACATACTGATTCCCAGCAGACGGGCAAAAGCCGGCATGACTGCTATCAGGCCGAGAAAAAAAGCACCTGGCAAGGTGATCCTATCCATAATGACGTCCAAGTAATCTTTCGTAGGCTTACCGGGTTTAATTCCCGGAATAAAACCATTGTTTCGCTTCAAATCATCAGCCATTTGAGTAGGATTGATAGTAATGGCTGTATAAAGGTAGGTAAACAGAATGATAAGCACAAAGAACACAAAATTGTACCAAAAGCCGGTATTATCCATGAATGCACTCCAGAAAGGACTGACTTCCTGCGAAGCAAAACCCATAATGGAGATGGGTATAAACATTATAGCCTGCGCAAAGATGATGGGCATCACATTGGCGGCGTTTACTTTCAGAGGTATGTATTGGCGTGCTCCACCGAGTTGCTTACCACTGACGATGCGTTTGGCATATTGTACAGGTACCTTACGCACCCCCTGTACCAACATGATTGCTCCCGCAATTACCAATAACAGAATAAGCATCTCGAACAAGAACATTACCAAACCGCCAGTGGTCTCACTGGTACGGGAAATAAACTCTTGAAACAATGAATGAGGAAGGCGAGCAATAATACCTACGAGGATAATGAACGAAACACCATTCCCTATACCCTTGTCGGTGATCCGTTCTCCTAACCATAGGACGAACATACTACCGGCAGCCATAATAATTGTCGCGTAGATGGAGAAAAATATCCCACCAGGCAGTGATGCCCCTACCGCCCTGAGTTGTACACTCAGGTTTACCAAATAGGTAGGTCCCTGAAACATGAGTATTGCTACCGTTAAATAACGCGTCCACTGGTTGATCTTACGCCGCCCGCTTTCTCCTTCGCGCTGTAATTTCTGCATGGAAGGAACAGCCATTGCGGCTAACTGCATAAAGATAGAAGCGGAGATATACGGCATAATTCCCAACGCAAAGACAGACGCATTAGCGAATGCCCCCCCTGAGAACATATCCAACAAGGCGAGCAATCCCCCTTGTGTCTGTGCTTGAAGAGCCGTCAGCGAATGAGGGTCTACACCGGGAATAACCACGTAGGTTCCGAAGCGATATATCGCAACAAAAAACAACGTAGTGAGGATGCGTTTCCGTAAATCCTCAATTTTCCAGATGTTTTTAAGTGTCTCTATGAATCTCATAACTTAGAGCTTTACGGCTGTTCCGCCGGTAGCTTGAATGGCAACCTCCGCACTTTTAGAGAAAGCATGAGCTTCTACATCCACTTTGGAGGTTAATGCTCCATTACCGAGTATTTTCACTAACTGCGATCGGGATATAAACCCTGCGGCGATAAAATCCTCTACACTTACTTTTTCCAAGTGCTGTGCATCAATTAATTGTTGCAAGGTAGAAAGATTGATAGCTTTGTATTCTACACGATTGATGTTTTTAAAGCCAAACTTCGGCAAACGTCTCTGTATAGGCATCTGTCCACCTTCAAAACCAATCTTACGGGAATAACCCGACCGTGACTTGGCTCCCTTATGCCCTCTTGTAGAAGTACCTCCTAACCCTGATCCCGGGCCTCGCCCGATCCTTTTCCGCGTCTTGGTAGATCCTCCTGCCGGTTTCAAACTTGATAAATCCATGAATATCTTTGTTTCTAAGTGGTTCCTATATAATTACAACCAAATGCTTCACCTTTTCAATCATGCCACGGATAGCAGGAGAGTCCTCATGGTCTACTACACGGTTCAACTTTCTTAGCCCCAGAGCATCCAGAGTCCTTTTTTGGTCCTTCGGACAACGGATACGGCTCTTAATCTGTTTTATTTTCAATGTTGCCATGATACTCCTTTCTATAGTTAACCGTTAAATACTTTTTCCACAGAAATACCTCTGTTTTGAGCCACCATTAATGGACTTCTTAACTCACATAGGGCTACGATAGTTGCTTTCACCAAGTTGTGCGGATTGGATGAACCTTTTGATTTTGCCAACACGTCGGTGACACCCACGCTCTCAAGAACAGCACGCATAGCACCTCCTGCTTTCACCCCTGTACCGTGTGTTGCCGGACGAATAAGTACCCGTGCTCCACCAAACTTGGCGATTTGTTCGTGAGGGATAGTCCCTTTGTGCACAGGAACTCTGACCAGGTTTTTTTTAGCTGCTTCCACACCCTTGGCAATAGCTGCCGTTACTTCTCCTGCTTTTCCTAACCCCCAACCAACGATACCATCTTCATTACCAACTACTACGATGGCAGCGAAACTAAATGTCCTCCCTCCCTTCGTCACCTTCGTCACGCGGTTTATCGCAACAAGCCTGTCCTTTAATTCCAGGTCGCTGGTAGTCTTCACCCTATTATAAACTCCTCCTATACTTCTCATCTTGCTTAAAATTTAAGACCTCCCTTGCGTGCAGCGTCTGCTAATTCTTTCACCCGACCGTGGTACAAATATCCATTACGGTCAAATACAACAGTTTGTATACCTGCTTCCTGTGCATTCTTGGCTATCAACTCACCTACTTTGGATGCTTGCTCCTTTTTAGGGAACTTCTCTTCCATTTCCATGTTTAAGGAAGAGGCGGCAGCCAAAGTCACCCCTTTCGTGTCATCAACCACTTGTGCATAGATTTGCTTATTGCTTCTGAAGACACTTAAACGAGGGCGCTCAGGCGTTCCGGAGATTTTTCCCCGTATGCTTTTTTTGATTTTCAATCTCCTTGCATCTTTCTTTGTCATAAATTTCCCCGTTTACAGATTACTTACCAGCGGACTTACCCGACTTTCTGCGTACAACTTCACCTACGAAACGTACTCCCTTACCCTTGTATGGTTCCGGCTTACGGAACGAACGTAACTTGGCGCATACCTGACCGATCAACTGCTTGTCTGCAGATTCAAGGATGATAAGCGGATTCTTATTTCTTTCGGTTTTTGTCTCTACTTTCACTTCGGGAGGGAGCATCAAGAAAATGTTATGCGTATAACCTAAAGAAAGGTCTAACAATTGCCCTGCATTACTTACACGATAACCTACACCGACAAGTTCTAATTCTTTATGGAACCCTTCGGACACGCCAACAACCATATTGTTCACTAATGCGCGATACAAACCATGCAAGGCGCGATGGTGACGCTCGTCATCAGGCCTTTTTAATTCAATCACATCATTCTCGAATACGATATGGATATCAGGATGAACCTCTTGTGACAACTCTCCCTTAGGTCCCTTTAGCTTTATGAGATTTTTCTCAATAGTGACCTTGACACCTGACGGTACGTGAATGGGTAATTTCCCTATCCTTGACATTTCTTGTTCCTCCTCAGATTAGTAAATGTAACATAATACCTCACCACCAACCCTCAAGTTACGTGCCTCCTTGTCCGTCATTACTCCCTGAGAGGTCGACAAGATAGCTATCCCCAACCCGTTCAGTACTCTAGGCATGTCTTCGTACCCGACGTATTTTCGTAACCCGGGACGGGATACCCTCATTAATCCTTTGATAGCGTTTACTTTGTTTGTGTAATCATACTTCAAAGCAATCTTGATAAAACCTTGCGGGCCTTCATCCACAAATTTGAAATTCAAGATATAACCTTTCTCGAAGAGGATTTCCGTAATCTTTTTCTTCAAATTAGACGCCGGTATCTCCACCACGCGATGTTTCGCCTTAATGGCGTTCCTGAGTCGTGTCAGGTAGTCTGCAATAGGATCTGTCATTTTTTACATATATTAAATTGATCCCGATTACCGGGACAATATTTAACAAACATACACTACCAACTGGCCTTTTTTATTCCAGGGATTAGACCATTTGAGGCCATTTCCCTAAACTGTATACGTGAGACTCCAAACTGCCGAATATAACCTTTCGGCCGTCCGGTTATCTTACAACGGTTATGTAAGCGTACGGGAGAAGCATTCTTGGGAAGGGCTTGCAAGGCCTCATAGTTTCCTTCCTTTTTCAGCTGAGCCCGTTTGGCCGCGAATTTGGCAACCATTTTTGCCCGCTTGACATCGCGGGCTTTCATTGATTCTTTAGCCATAATAGTTACTTTATCCTTTCTTTATATTCTTGAAAGGTAGGCCGAACTCCCGAAGTAAAGCATAACCTTCCTCATCCGTTTTTGCGGAGGTTACAAAAGTAATATTCATTCCCAATATACGGGCAATGGCGTCAATGTTTATTTCGGGGAAGATAATTTGCTCTTGAATACCGAGTGTATAGTTCCCTTTCCCGTCCAATTTACTTTCTATCCCTTTAAAGTCACGGATACGGGGAAGCGCAATACGCACAAGACGCTCCAGAAATTCATACATCAGTTCGCGGCGTAACGTTACCATCACACCAATGGGCATCTTTTTACGTACTTTGAAATTGGAAATATCCTTTTTAGAGACTGTAGCCACTGCTTTCTGCCCTGTGATGGTAGTCAGTTCGTTGATAGCCACCTCAATGATCTTTTTATCGGTGGTAGCCATACCTAAACCCTGATTGATGACGATCTTCTTTAAGACAGGCACCTGCATAACGGATTTGTACTCAAACTCTTTCATCAGAGAGGGAATAATCCGTTCCCTATATTCCTTCTTTAAATTGGCTGCTATTGTACTCATGATTTGATTTCCTCCCCTGATTTTTTGGCGTAACGTACCGACTTCCCTTTCTCATTTAACATCCTTCCTATCCGTGTCGACTTCCCTGTTTTGGGATCTATCACGTTCAGATTAGATATATGGATAGGGGCTTCCTTCTTCTCTATCCCTCCTTGGGGGTGCTTTGCGCTCGGTTTGGTATGTTTACTTACCATATTAATACCCTCCACAATAGCGCGGTTCTCTTTTGTTAAGACGTGTAAGACACGCCCTTTTAACCCTTTGTCATCGCCGGCATTCACGAAAACTTCGTCGCCTTTTCTAATGTGTAACTTTCTCATCTACCTGATGTTTTTGACAATTAAAGTACTTCGGGAGCAAGCGATACGATCTTCATGTTCGTAGCTCGTAACTCTCGGGCTACAGGCCCGAAAATACGGCTTCCGCGTATCTCACCTGCGGGGTTTAACAAGACGCAGGCATTATCGTCGAATCGGATGTAAGAACCGTCTTGCCGCCGAATTTCTTTCTTTGTACGAACTACGATTGCTTTCGATACGGATCCTTTCTTTACTTCACTTGAAGGAATGGCGCTTTTGATGGCTACGACGATGACGTCTCCCACTGAGGCATAACGCCTTCCCGTTCCACCCAACACACGGATGCACAAAACTTCCTTAGCTCCACTGTTGTCGGCGACCACCAACCTGGATTCTTGCTGTATCATATCACTTCGCTCTTTCGATTATCTGCGTCAATCTCCATCTTTTTGTCTTGCTCAAAGGACGGGTTTCCATAATCTTGACAATATCTCCTATACCACACTCATTCTTTTCGTCATGAGCATGATACTTCTTTGTTTTGTTGATAAACTTCCCATAGATAGGATGTTTTTCCTTCCATTTGACAGCGACGGTGATGGTTTTTTCCATCTTATTACTCGTAACGACGCCTGTCCTCTCCTTTCTTAGATTTCTTTCTTCCATCAGGCTTGCTGTTTATTGTTTAATTCTCTGAAACGTAGCTCTGTTTTGATACGTGCTATCGTTCTACGTTGCTGCTTGATTTCGGAAGGATTAGCCATTGGCGAGATACTATGGTTGATGCGCTTTTGATTATAGTCGGTTATTTCCGTATCTATTCTCTCCAGCAGTTCTTTCGTACTCAACTCTCTTATTTCTACTATTTTCATGGTTATCAAGCATTTTGATTCTGATAATCATAATCCCGTCGTACAACGAACTTGGTCGTTACCGACAGCTTTTGAGCCGCTAAACGCAACGCTTCTTTCGCCATATCGAAGGGTACACCCTCTATTTCGAATAAGATGCGTCCTGGTGTCACAGGTGCAACAAAACCTTCAGGATTACCTTTCCCTTTACCCATACGTACTTCAGCCGGCTTTTTAGTGATCGGCTTGTCGGGGAAAATACGCACCCACACCTGCCCTTGACGTTGCATATGGCGAGTAACAGCAATACGTGCGGCCTCTATCTGACGCCCTGTTATCCACTTACTTTGTAGTGATTTAATACCAAAAGAACCGAAGGCAAGCTGATGTCCGCGCTGAGATTCACCCTTCATGCGGCCTTTCTGCATCCTTCTGAACTTGGTCTTTTTAGGTTGTAACATCTTCTATGTGTTCTAACGATTAACGATTCCCCTTCTTTTTGCGGTCTCCGCCGGTTCTATTACCTCTGTCGCGACCGCGGTCTCTATCCTTGTCTCCTCCTCCGTCTCGGTTACGCTCTCTTCCAAAGTTACCGGAGAAATCACTTCTGCGCGCTTCTTTTTGTGTGGCGAAAGAAGGTGATAAATCACGCTTGCCGTAGACCTCTCCGCGACAAATCCATACCTTGACACCGAGTAACCCAACCTTTGTCAAGGCCTCCCCTAAGGCGTAGTCAATATCTGCACGAAATGTGTGTAACGGAGTACGCCCCTCCTTATACATCTCCGAGCGAGCCATTTCCGCACCATTTAAACGTCCGGAAATCTGTATCTTAATACCTTCCGCACCCATGCGCATGGTAGAAGCAATAGCCATCTTGACCGCACGGCGGTAAGCAATTTTCCCCTCTAACTGACGGGCTATACTATTCGCTACAATGACAGCATCCAATTCAGGCCGTTTGACTTCATGGATATTGATCTGGATTTCCTTGTCGGTCACCTTCTTCAACTCTTCTTTGAGCTTATCTACCTCTTGTCCTCCTCTTCCGATAATCAGTCCGGGACGGGAGGAACAGACAGTTATTGTAACCAGCTTGAGAGTTCGTTCAATGATGATACGAGACACGTTGGCCTTAGCCAAGCGAGCATTCAAATACTTACGAATCTTGCTGTCTTCGAGCAACATATCACCATAGTGCTTTCCACCATACCAATTGGAATCCCAACCACGGATAATTCCTAGGCGGTTGCTCACCGGATTTACTTTCTGTCCCATCTAATGCGCTTGATTATCGTTATTTTCTTTTGTACTCACAAACAAAGTTACGTGGTTTGACCGTTTACGCACCCGAAAACCACGTCCACGTGGGGCGGGGCGCATCCGATTTAGTGTAGAGGCTACATCCGTAAAAGCAGACGAAATATATAACTGTCCGGCTTCGGCCTTACGTTCATTTTTCTGCTCCCAATTAGCAATAGCGGAGCGAAGCAGCTTCTCTACACGTGTAGATGCTTCTTTGCTAGAGAACTTCAGTACACTTAAAGCTCGGAACACTTCCATTCCATGTACCATATCCGTCACCAAACGCATCTTACGCGGCGAGGTCGGTACATTCCGTAGCTTCGCGAAGGACAATTCTTTTTTTGCTTCCTTCCGTGCCTCGGCTGACAACTTCTTTCTTGCACCCATCGTTATGTCTCTTTATTTTTTTCTGTTTCCAGCATGACCACGGAAGGTACGGGTCGGTGAAAACTCCCCTAATTTATGCCCTACCATATTTTCGGTAATGAAAACAGGGATGAATTTGTTCCCGTTATGTACGGCTATCGTGTGGCCTACAAAATCCGGAGATATCATAGAAGCACGTGCCCATGTCTTGATCACATTCTTCTTACCTGACTCATTCATCGTCAAGACTTTCTTCTCAAGCTTCACGTTGATGTAAGGTCCTTTTTTCAGCGAACGGCTCATAATCTTTTTCTTATCGGATTATTTTTTTCTCCTTTCGATGATATACTTTGAGGAGTGTTTTTTGGGTGATCTCGTCTTCAATCCTTTCGCATATAACCCCTTACGGGAACGAGGATGGCCTCCGGATGCACGTCCTTCTCCACCACCCATCGGATGATCTACAGGATTCATCACCACACCACGGTTGCGCGGACGTCTTCCTAACCAGCGTGAACGACCGGCTTTCCCCGATTTCTCCAAAGCATGATCGGAATTTCCCACACTACCTATTGTCGCTTTACAAGCGGCCAGTATTTTACGTGTCTCTCCGGAAGGCATTTTGACAATGGCATAATTACCTTCTTTCGATGTCAATTGAGCGAAGACTCCGGCTGAACGTACCATCTTGGCTCCCTGACCCGGACGAAGCTCTATATTGTGAATGACGGTACCGACCGGTATATCGGCCATGGGCAAGGTATTACCTATTTCGGGAGCTACACCTTTCCCCGACGCAACCGTCTGCCCTATTTTCAAACCTGAAGGTGCGACAATATAGCTCTTTGCTCCATCGGCATAGTGAAGTAATGCGATACGGGAGGTGCGGTTGGGATCATACTCTATGGATTTCACCTGTGCAGGGACTCCATCTTTGTTTCGCTTAAAATCAATGAAGCGATAACGCTTTTTGTGACCGCCACCTATATAGCGCATGGTCATCTTACCGGTGTTATTACGTCCACCCGTACGGTGTTTACCGAAAACGAGCGACTTTTCTGGCTTTTGAGCGGTAAGTTCCTCAAAGGTGCCAATAATCCTGTGTCTTTGCCCCGGAGTTGTAGGCTTGAGTTTACGTATTCCCATCTTGTATTAAATATTGCTGAAGAAGTCAATGGTGTCTCCCTCTTTCAAGGTGACAATAGCCTTCTTGAAGGCTACTTGTTTACCACGTATTAACCCTGCACGGGTATAACGACGTTTCTGTTTACCGCTGTAATTTAGAGTGTTTACGCTTTCCACGGTGACGTTATACATCATCTGTACGGCTGTCTTTATTTCCAATTTATTGGCATCAGGCGAAACCCGAAAGGCAAAACGGTTTGGAAACTTCGCTGTCACAGCTGTCATTTTCTCCGTTACGACCGGTTTAATAATTATTCCCATCTCCTTTTCTCTTTACGCTTTGATGAACATTCTTTCAATGGCAGCTACGGAAGATTCTGTCAGTATTAGACCACTATTATCCAATATCCTATAAGTGTTAAGTTCGGAAAGAGTGATTACTTTCGCTTTCTCTAAATTACGGGCGGACAGATATACGGCTTTATTACTTTCTGGAAACACCACAAGCACCTTCTTATCTTCTACATGTAGATTCTTTGTGATGGCAATAAAATCCTTTGTATGAGGTTTTTCTAAAGTAAAGTCTTCTACGATAATAATGGCATTCTCCTTCGCTTTATAGGCTAACGCCGATTTACGTGCTAAAACTTTTACTTTCTTATTCAGTTTAAAACTATAATCACGAGGTTTAGGCCCAAATACACGTCCTCCCCCGATAAGTACGGGTGAGTTGATATCTCCACGACGCGCTCCACCACCTCCTTTTTGACGGATAAGTTTACGGGTACTACCGGACACCTCGCTACGTTCCTTCGCTTTGTGTGTTCCTTGCCGTTTATTGGCCATGTGTTGCCTGACGTCAAGGTAGATGGCGTGATCATTCGGCTCAATGCCGAAGATACCATCATTAAGCGTTACCTTGCGTCCGGTGTCCTCGCCTTTAATGTTGAATATACTTAACTCCATCATTTCTGTATTAATAAGATTGCACCTTTGGCGCCAGGAACGGAACCCTTCACCATCAAAATGTTGTGTTCAGGTATAACTTTCACTATTTCGAGATTCTGGATAGTTACCCGTTCATTCCCCATTTGCCCTGCCATACGTGTACCTTTGAACACTTTTGCAGGGTATGAGCAAGCACCGATACTACCCGGTGCACGTAAACGATTGTGTTGTCCATGTGTACTCTGCCCGACACCTCCAAACCCATGGCGCTTAACAACTCCTTGAAAACCTTTACCCTTGGAGACACCTATTATATCAACAAAACCCGTATCCTCAAAAAAAGTTACAGTAAGAATATCTCCCAAATTAGCACTGTCAAAACCTTTGAACTCTGCCAAATGTTTTTTTGGTGTTACACCCGCTTTGCTGAAATGCCCCTGTTCGGCCTTCGTGGTATGCTTTTCCTTCTTGTCTTCAAAACCCAACTGCACGGCGATATAGCCATCTTTCTCTACCGTCTTTACCTGTGTTACTACACAAGGTCCTACTTCTATAATCGTACAAGGCAGACTTTTCCCTTCCGCACTAAATACAGAAGTCATACCTATTTTCTTTCCTAATAATCCCGACATCTCACTTAGTATTTATGTTCACACCTTTATCTCTACATCCACACCGCTGGGCAACTCTAATTTCATTAAAGCATCCACCGTTTTGGAGGTTGAACTGTATATGTCTATCAATCTTTTGTAGGAAGCAAGCTCAAATTGTTCCCGCGACTTCTTGTTGACAAAAGTCGAACGGTTTACCGTGAAAATACGTTTGTGTGTCGGAAGGGGTATCGGGCCGGTTACAACAGCTCCGGTTACCTTGACCGTCTTTACGATCTTGTCGGCTGACTTGTCCACTAATGAATAGTCGTAAGACTTCAGTTTAATTCTAATCTTTTGGTTCATTGCTATATATCGTTTACTTTATCAAATCAACCCTTCCTTGTACTTCCGTCAACACTTGTCGTGCAATAGATGAAGATACTTGAGCATAATGAGAAAACTGCATTGACGAGGTTGCACGTCCCGACGTAATGGTACGTAATGCCGTTACGTAACCAAAAGTTTCGGCTAAGGGTACTTTCGCCTTAACTATCCGCGCTCCTGTCCGGCTTGATTCCATACCTTCTACTTGTCCGCGGCGTTTATTCAAATCGCCTATCACGTCACCCATACTCTCTTCGGGTGTCACAACCTCAATCTTCATAATAGGCTCCTGAAGAACTGGCGTTGCTTTGACGCAAGCATTTTTAAATGCCTGGATAGCGGCTATCTCAAACGAAAGTTGGTCGGAGTCTACCGAATGGAAGGAACCGTCTATCAAAACCACCTTCAATTTGTCCAAAGGATACCCTGCCAACACCCCGTTCTTCATGGCTTTTTCGAAACCTTTCTGTACGGATGGGATGAATTCTTTCGGAATATTACCGCCTTTCACTTCGTCAATGAATTGAAGTGTTCCTTCGAATTCTTCGTCTCCTGGCCCCACGCGTACAATGATATCGGCGAATTTACCCCGACCACCGGTCTGTTTCTTATATACTTCCCGCAGTTCCACTTGCTGAGTAATAGCTTCTTTGTAGGTTACCTGCGGTCGTCCTTGATTACACTCTACCTTAAATTCACGACGCAAACGGTCTATGATAATGTCAAGGTGTAATTCACCCATCCCACTGATAACCGTCTGACCTGTCTCATCGCTGGTTTGCACGCGGAATGTAGGATCCTCTTCAGCGAGTTTGGATAACCCTTGGCTTAGCTTGTCGAGATCTTTCTGGGTCTTGGGTTCTACCGCGATACCAATGACAGGTTCAGGGAATTCCATTGACTCCAAAGTAATAGGATGCTGCTCAGCACAGAGAGTGTCACCGGTACGTATATCCTTGAATCCGACTCCGGCACCGATGTCTCCACAGCCGATCATTTCCATCGGGTTTTGTTTGTTGGAGTGCATCTGGAACAAACGCGAAATACGTTCTTTCTTCCCCGAACGAGTATTCAATACATAAGAACTTGCTTCCATTTTTCCCGAATACACGCGGAAGAAACACAAGCGTCCAACGTAAGGATCGGTTGCTATCTTAAATGCCAATGCGGTCAACGGTTCTTCGAACAACGGTTTACGGATGATCTTCTGTTCGGAGTTATCAGGATGAGTACCTTCTATTGCCGATGTATCAATAGGACTGGGGAGATATGCGCAAACAGAGTCAAGCAATGTTTGTACCCCCTTGTTTTTGAAGGAGGAACCACAAATTATCGGATTGATTTTCATAGAGAGGGTTGCCGCACGCAATGCTCGTTGAATATCCTTTTCAAGAATGGTTTCAGGCTTGTCAAAGAATTTCTCCATTAACACATCATCATGCTCTGCCGCTGTTTCAAGCATTTTGTCTCGCCATTCCTCAGCCTCTTCTCGTAATTCGGCAGGCACTTCCTCAATAGAATATTCGGCACCCATTGTCTCATCATGCCAATAAATGGCCTTCATGGTGATCAAGTCTATGACGCCTTTGAATTTTTCTTCAGCTCCGATAGGTATCTGTATGGGACAAGGCGACGCCCCTAACACATCTTTTATCTGACGGACGACCTCAAAGAAATTCGCTCCTGACCGGTCCATCTTATTCACGTAACCAATACGCGGCACGTTATACTTGTCAGCCTGTCTCCAGACCGTTTCCGATTGCGGCTCCACACCGCCCACTGCGCAAAATGTAGCCACTGCTCCGTCTAGCACACGCAACGAACGTTCCACTTCAACAGTAAAGTCTACGTGTCCCGGAGTATCGATCAGATTGATTTTATATTTCTCGTCTCTATAATTCCAAAATGTGGTGGTAGCAGCTGACGTAATCGTAATACCCCGTTCTTGTTCCTGCTCCATCCAGTCCATCGTTGCCGCGCCATCATGCACTTCTCCTATTTTGTGGGTTAGCCCTGTATAAAATAGGATGCGCTCTGACGTAGTGGTCTTCCCTGCATCAATATGCGCCATGATACCGATGTTACGGGTAAACCTCAGTTGCTCATCTGCTTTTGTTGCCATTCCTTTATTTCTCTCTTCTCCTCATGTACATCAAAAGCGGAAATGGGCAAAGGCACGGTTTGCTTCGGCCATCCGATGCATATCTTCCTTACGTTTGAATGCCCCACCTTGGCTGTTGAATGCATCCATTATTTCGGCGGAAAGTTTATCGGCCATTGTCTTGCCTGATCGTTTACGGGCATAGAGTATCAGGTTTTTCATAGAAACAGACTCCTTTCGTTCGGGGCGAATTTCTGTGGGTACTTGGAAAGTAGCACCTCCGACGCGGCGGGATTTCACCTCCACTTGCGGAGTGATATTATCAAGAGCTGCCTTCCATATCTCCAAAGCAGTCTTTTCCCCGTCAGACATTTTCTTTTTCACAATGTCCATTGCGGTGTAGAAGATACTGAAAGCCGTATTCTTCTTTCCGTCGTACATCAAGTGGTTTACGAAACGTGTGACTTTCACATCTCCGTATACCGGATCGGGCAGTATCTGCCTTTTTTTGGGCTTTGCCTTTCTCATTGCAACTTATTTTGTCCTTTTCGTGGTTGTCCTATCTCTTCAATGGTTCCTCCGAACCCTTTACTCAACCTTGATCTCTATGGTCTTTCTTCTTCGATGGTTATTTCTTTCCTCCTTTGGCAGGTGATCCTTTGGCAGCAGTTGCCTGTCCGGGCTTGGGTCGTTTGGCTCCATATTTTGAACGGCGTTGGGTTCGTGCATTTACACCCGCTGTATCCAGCGTACCTCGTACAATATGATATCTTACACCCGGAAGATCCTTTACACGACCTCCGCGTACTAGCACAATAGAGTGCTCTTGCAGGTTGTGTCCTTCACCTGGAATATAAGCATTCACTTCTTTCGAGTTTGTCAGTCGTACCCTCGCCACCTTACGCATGGCTGAATTGGGTTTCTTAGGTGTGGTTGTATACACACGTACACACACGCCTCTTCGCTGAGGACAAGCCTCTAATGCAGGCGATTTACCCTTTGTGACTAGCGCTTCCCGCCCTTTCCTTACCAGTTGTTGAATTGTAGGCATCTTAGAGTAAGATAAACTTGCTATATAACTGATTTACTGTACACTTCATATAAACACACACTCCCTCTTTGAGGAAAAGCGCGGCAAAGATACGTATTCCTTTGTGTTTGTTTATAGGGGTATCCGCTTATTTATGTTTATTTAATAATCTAATGGCTCAAATACGGCTTATCTGCGCCCCTATTGTGTTCAAACGCTGATCAATAGCCTCATATCCACGGTCTATTTGTTCTATGTTGTCAATGCGGCTGGTACCTTCGGCGCTCAGGGCCGCAATAAGCAAGGCGATACCTGCACGGATATCCGGTGAAGCCATGGTACTTGCTCGCAAGCGGAAGCGGTTTCCCAGCCCAATAATTGTTGCCCTGTGTGGGTCGCACAAGATAATTTGTGCCCCCATGTCTATTAGTTTGTCTACGAAGAATAATCGGCTTTCGAACATTTTCTGGTGTATCAGGACACTTCCCACAGCCTGAGTGGCTACAACCAGAAGGACACTCAGTAGGTCAGGTGTCAATCCCGGCCAGGGGGCATCGGACAAGGTGAGAATAGACCCATCTATAAAAGTCTCTATCTCGTAGCTATCGTGCACAGGAATATGGAGGTCATCTCCTTTCTGTTCTACCGTAATACCTAAATGGCGAAAGGTATCCGGTATGATCCCTAACTGCTCGTAACCTGCCCCTCTGACCCAAAGGTCGGAACGGGTCATCGCCGCCATTCCGATAAAACTCCCTACCTCAATCATATCAGGAAGAAGGGTATGTTCCGCTCCTCCGAGTGTTTTGACACCCTCTATTGTGAGCAAGTTGGAACCGATTCCGCTAATATGCGCCCCCATAGCAGTCAACATCCGACATAATTGCTGTACGTAGGGTTCGCAAGCGGCATTATATATCGTTGTCACTCCTTCTGCCAGCACCGCGGCCATCAGGATATTCGCCGTTCCTGTAACCGAAGCCTCTTCCAGTAGCATGTAAGCTCCCTTCAATCGTTTTGCTTTCACGTCATACCGACGTAATCCTGCGTTGTATATAAAGTCGGCTCCCAATCGTTGTATCCCTACAAAATGTGTGTCTAGGCGTCTCCTCCCGATCTTGTCCCCCCCTGGTTCTGATATGACAGCTTTCCCGAAACGTCCTACCAAAGGGCCTACCACCATTACGGCTCCTCGCAATTGTGCACTTCGTGTACGGAATCCTTCGGTATACAAATAGTTTAAGTTCACTTCATCCGCTTGGAAGATGTACGTTCCCTTACTTTCGTGTGTCACTTTTACCCCCATTTCCTGTAAAAGCACGATCAAGTTATTCACATCCCGAATATCGGGCACATTATGCAGTTTTACTGGCTCCCCTGTCAGCAATACGGCACATATCACTTCCAGTGCTTCGTTTTTTGCTCCCTGAGGTACAATATCCCCTCTCAAAGAATTTCCTCCTTTAATCACGAAAGACCCCATCCTTGTTACTTTAACGTCTTCTCCTTACACTACAAAGATAAGGCTTTCAAGGTAGATAGACTACGCCCTCCTATACATAAACAAAAAGTTCATACTTTTGTAGTCTGCGCTTGTCTGAAGGTTGGATAAAGAGTATGAAGATGAAAGAGTTTGTGTTGTCTGAGGTGAAAAGTGAGAGGGTTGCGCTGGTCGGCTTGGTGACTCCTTGGCAGGATGAGAAAAGAGTATCGGAATATCTGGACGAGTTGGCTTTTTTAGCAGAGACAGCGGGGTTTGAAACAGTGAAGCGGTTCACTCAACGGGTAGAAGCAGCGCATCCTGTGACATTTGTTGGATCAGGAAAGTTAGCGGAGATACAAGAATACGTGATGGAGCATGATGTAGGCATGGTGATATTCGATGACGAACTGTCTGCTAAGCAATTACGAAATATAGAGAAGGTATTGCAAGTACGTATCCTGGACAGGACAAGTTTGATATTGGAGATATTTGCCCTCCGGGCACAGACAGCTCATGCAAAGACACAAGTGGAATTGGCGCAGTACCAATACATGCTACCGCGCTTGACACGTCTGTGGACACACTTGGAGCGTCAACGGGGAGGGAGCGCAATGATGCGGGGGCCGGGTGAGACTCAGTTGGAAACCGACAAGCGTATTATCCAGGATAAAATTGCGAGGCTAAAACGGGATCTGGAGGATATTGATAAACAGAAGATTGTACAACGGAAGAGTCGAGGAAAACTCGTACGGGTGGCATTGGTGGGTTACACAAATGTGGGAAAATCAACCCTGATGAATTTGTTAAGCAAAAGCGAAGTGTTTGCAGAAAACAAACTTTTCGCCACGCTGGACACAACAGTTCGGAAAGTGATTGTGGATAATTTGCCATTTCTGTTGTCGGATACTGTAGGATTCATCCGTAAATTGCCGACAGAATTGGTAGAATCGTTCAAATCAACTTTGGATGAAGTTAGAGAAGCGGATATCTTAGTGCATGTAGTAGATGTGTCACACCCCTCTTTTGAAGAACAGATTGAGACGGTTAACAGAACGCTACAAGAAATTGACGGCGAAGGTAAACCGACGCTATATGTATTCAACAAGATAGATTCGTTTACCTATATACCCAAAGAAATTGATGACTTGACTCCTCCGCGACGGGAGAATCGTTCGTTGGATGAAGTGCGTAAGGAGTGGACGAAACGGCAACCGGATTGTCTTTTTATTTCGGCAAAGGAACACGAAAACACGGATGACCTGAAAGGCTTATTGTACGAACAGGTGCGAAAGATTCATGTGACGCGTTTCCCTTACAACGACTTCCTTTTCTCTAAGGAAGAGGAAATGTTGCAAGTGTAGAATGAAAAAAGGGGAGAAAAATTTGCAGGTGTAAAAAGTCTGTGTAGTTTTGCCCCTCGGATTTAACAAGTTAATGTTGTATAGTTATAGTAGTTTGCGTAATGATTGTAGTACCTATCAAAGAAGGAGAGAATATTGAAAGGGCTTTGAAACGTTTCAAGCGGAAGTTTGAGCGGACGGGCATGGTTAGAGAACTCCGTAGCCGTCAAGCATTCATAAAGCCCTCGGTGGAAAAGCGGAAGCAGTTTTTGCACGCAGTGTATATACAGAAATTGCAGCGATCGGAAGAATGAAGTAGGGTCGCGTACTTAACGAAATTAAGAAGGGAATGTTATGGAAGTGAGGATTCACGCCGTTCATTTTGATGTGCCCGACAAATTAGAGGCCTTTGTCGAAAAGAAGGTGTCTAAATTGGCGAAGTTTCACGAGGATGTCGTTTTGGCGGAAGTGACGTTGAAGTTGATCAAGCCGGAGTCTGCTCAAAACAAGGAGGTTAGTATCTCCCTGAAGGTAAAGAATGGAGATTGCTTTGCAGAGAAAACTCGTGACACGTTCGAAAAGGCTATTGACGAGTGTGTCGAGGCCATAGAAAAGCAACTAATCAAGAGTAAAGAGAAGAGCCGGATTTGAGATTTTCTCTTTAGGTTATAACAACGGGGAGGGTGCTCGGTAGAGTCCCTCCCCGTTCTTTTTGTTAGAGGACACGCACTTCGTCACTCGCTTCCCCCTGAGGGGTGATTAGCTTGTAACCCCTTCCGTGAATGTTGATAATCTCCAGAGACGGATCCTTGCGGAGAATTTTACGTAGCTTGGTGATATAGACATCCATACTACGTGCATTGAAGTAGTTGTCCTCGACCCAGATGACTCGCAACGCATAATTGCGCTCAAGCACCTCGTTAGCGTGGGCGCAGAGGAGGGCAAGTAATTCACTCTCTTTAGTGGTGAGTTTGGTAATTTCCTCATCAAAAGTAAGTACTTGTTTCTGTGTGTCGAAGATAAAGTTACCTAACTTGTAGGTAGGATTAGCTTTCGCACGCCTTCCTTTGATGCGCCGTAGGATAGCCTCAATACGGAACATCAGTTCTTCCATGCTGAAGGGTTTGGCAAGATAGTCATCGCCGCCGAGTCTAAACCCTTCCAGGACATCATCTTTCATGGTCTTTGCCGTGAGGAAGATGATGGGTACGGTAGGATTATTTGTACGGATTTCCTGTGCCAAGGCGAATCCGTCCTTCTTGGGCATCATGACGTCGAGTAGACAGAGATCGTACACTTCCTTGGAGAAGCCTTTAGAACCAGCTTCCCCGTCGGGGAAGAGGTCAATAACATACCCCTTGGCCTGTAGAAACTCTCGAAGGAGCAAACCTAGGTTCTCGTCGTCTTCACAAAAAAAGATCTTCACTTTTTCTTCCATAACTTGAATTATTTAATTAGTGGTAGAGATATAATAAACTTTGTGCCTATACCGGCATGGCCGATTTCAGCACGTATACTGCCTTTGTGGTTTTCGACAATTTGACGGACGTACGCCAGCCCGAGTCCAAAGCCCTTTACATTATGAACATTGCCGGTCGGCACACGGTAGAAGCGGTCGAACACCTTTTTTAGATGCTCTTTCTTGATACTTATACCGTTGTCTTCGACAGAAATAATGAGTTTATTGTTCTCATTACGAGTGAGGATGAGTAAACAAAGGGGAACATCGGAGCGGCGATATTTTACCGCGTTATCCAAGAGGTTGAATAGCACGTTAGTGATATGCATTTCATCTGCATAGATAGCAGAATCCTTAGCTTGCAAGTCTATATCAAGAGTCCCCTCATAAGTTTTTACTTTCAAGGCGAAGGTTTTGGCAGTGGCTACAATAAGGTTGTTAGCGTCTATTTCCTTCAATTTGAGGGATGACTGATGACGATCAAAAAGAGATATCTGAAGTACCTTTTCGATAAGAAAACTAAGCCGACGCGTCTCATCAGTGATTACATTGGCGATATGATGAAAGTCATCGGGATTCTTGGTTACGTCCGAATCTTTCAACATCTGTGCGGCCAGTGAGATTGAGGAAACGGGGGTTTTCAACTCGTGTGTCATGTTATTGATGAAGTCGTTCTTTATTTCCGACAGTTTCTTTTGCCGGAAGATAATGAATAAAGTGACGGAGAACACGATTAACAATAAAGCGGAGAAGATGATAGAGGGGATAATAAAGGTAAGGCGGTTACTGATATAACTTTCTCGCGTGGGGAGGTATAGGCGAAGGTATGCCAGACGAGCTGTCGGATCATTGGGAAAAAGTGTTTGTGTGTACAAGTCGGACAGTGAAGGATTGGTTTCCCCATTGTCATTACGGTAAACCACAAAACCGTCTTTATTGACCACGAAAAAGACAAAAGGAATAGGCAACCCGTTATTTTTTAATTCAATCTCTATATCTCTTTCAAGTTTCTTGAAATTGATCCGCTCTTCTACCGGATACAACGCTGCGGAATAAAGCATTTCATTGATCACGTCATTGATCATTTCATTACGCTTGAAATAGCGGTGTACGAAATTACTCTGCATATTCTGCAACCCTCCCATTAATCCTCGCGATTTAACAGGAGCAAGATGACGGGGCGCGAAATATCCGAAGGGAGGCAATGGGCAGAGATCAAGGGTGTCGATTTTCCTTAATTTTAGTTCGTCCGAATGATAGCGCGCTCGCTCGTCGCGTAGGATATCTTGTTCAAGATGCCGACGGATTTCGTCGCGCTCTAAGTCTCTTGTCACCCGATTCAGACAAGTTTTGACAGTTGCGTTAAATTGTGTGTTGTATGTCCCCACAATAATTCCCACATAATTCATCTGGAGATACAGCAACCCGATGAAGGCAAACGCCATCACAACTGTCAATAACCAGATGGTAGATTTCCGCATAATCAACACATGATGCAAATCACGAACAAATAACGGATATTTTGCTCGGATATTTACATAACGAAGCCTAAAAAGAAAAATTACAAAGTTAATTAAGTATATAAAGCTATTTTTCGCGGTTACGCCATACCTCTATGATGCCCGGAAGGATGGAAATAAAAATGATCAGGAGTACCAACACTTGCAAGTGATTACGCACAATCTCCAATCCTCCGAAGACGAAACCGGCATATACAAAAGACGTTGTCCAGATCACACCCCCGACTACGTTGAAGGAAGCAAAACGACTGTAGGTCATCCTACCCATGCCGCCTACAAATGGAGCGAAAGTGCGGATTATCGGGACAAAGCGGGCGAGGATAATTGTCTTCCCTCCGTGGCGTTCGTAGAAAGCATGCGTCTTTTCCAGATAAACCCGCTTGAATATCTTCGAATCCGGATTACGGAACAATTTTTCTCCGAAGAAACGTCCTATGGTATAGTTTGCCGCATCACCCAACACAGCCGCAACAATAAGCAGACCTGTAAGCAAGTGAACGTTCAGCTCATTGTTTGGAAGTGCCGCCAATGTCCCTGCCACAAAGAGCAATGAATCGCCGGGCAGGAAAGGTGTCACCACAAGACCTGTTTCACAGAAGATAATGCAAAATAGAATGCCATACACCCAGACATCGTAGCTATTCACCAAGTTTGCCAGATGTACATCTAAATGCAGAAATAAGTCAATAAGCATTTCCATGTTTAATGGAGTTTCAAGTTCAGCGCGCAAAGGTAGATTTTTTACTGCCTCGCTAATAGCCCTGACTTCTTTGCAGGATTACCTACATTTGTATAATGGTAGGTGAAATAGTTACATCGTGAAAATAAGATGAAAGCAAAGGCTACTGGTAAAAACGGTAAAGGGAAAAGGAAATCCGGAAAAAAGAGTGTGGGAACGACATTTTGGAGTGGGGTAGGGCGAATGTTGTTTTGGGCTGTTTTATTGGCGATAGCAATTGTGGCAATAGTTATTTTCCACGAATGTAAGCCGGGTAAGATAGCGGGAGAGCAATGCTTGGAGTTACAGAAGGGTATAGAGATACCTCGATGGAGTAAAAGTTCGAAAGGGGTCGAGGAAGAGATACTTTACCGTACAGGGTATGTACTTTCGTACAACTCCGATTACCGCTTAGCCAATTGGGTAGCATGGGCATTGACGGAGGCGGAGGCTTTAAGTAAGGAGATAGAGCGGGAGGATTCCTTCAAAGCAGATCCCGATGTGAAAGGGAAGGCTGCGCAGTTAAGTGATTATAAAAATAGCGGTTTCGATCGAGGGCACCTTGCGCCGGCAGGCGATATGGGGTGGTCGGAAATGGCCATGAAGGAGTCGTTTTACCTTAGTAATATCTGTCCACAAGCTCCGAACTTGAATCGGGGAATATGGAAAACGATTGAGGAAGAAAGTCGCCGGTGGGCGGTAGACTATGGAGAGGTTTTGATTGTAGCCGGGCCTGTAGTGCAGCCCGGTGCTTCGCATATTGGCAAGAACGAGGTAGTCGTGCCTCAATATTTTTACAAAGTGATTTGCCGGCTTTCACATAACAAATGTCACGGAATAGCGTTTCTTTTGGAGAATCGGGCTTATAAAGATGTGGATTGGAGGTTTTTAGCTATTCCTGTGGACAGTGTGGAAAAGGTAACAGGTATTGATTTCTTCCCCCTCTTACCCGACAGAATAGAAGAGGATATGGAGTCGGTAGTAGATATAACTATGTGGTAAGTTCCTTCACGGGATAAGATTAAAGAGGTGATTGACTATGGGTATGTATACGGATTTGTTGGACAAGAAGCGATCTATAGCCGTTGTAGGCTTGGGATATGTAGGCTTACCCTTGGCTTTGGCTTTATCTGCCAAGTTAAAGGTGATCGGTTTTGATACCAATAGCGAACGAGTTGA
Source organism: Tannerellaceae bacterium (assembly GCA_031288615.1). Next base: position 20,002 of record JAITRC010000010.1, on the reverse strand, counting down.
TGATTTACGACGTGGGATAGACCTCACCGGTGAATTGGATGAAGGACTGCTCAATGACGCTTTGATCGGTAGCAAGGATATCACTTTTACCTCGTCTAAGGAGATTTTGAAAGAAGCGGCTTTTTACATCATCGCCGTCCCTACTCCTGTGGATTGTTACAATCAACCTCAGCTTGACCGCTTGCGTGCCGCTTCGACTTTTGTCGGGGCAGCTTTGTCGGTAGGCGATTATGTGGTGTTTGAATCAACCGTTTTTCCGGGATGTACCGAAGAAGAATGTATCCCCATCCTTGAGATAGAGTCAGGTTTAAGAGGGGGAAGGGGCTTTAAGTATGGTTATTCTCCCGAACGAATTAATCCCGGCGACAAGGAACATACCCTTAGCAATACCGTAAAGATCATTTCGGCTTGCGACGAAAAGGCTTTGACTACCATACGGAAAGTCTACTCCTTAGTCGTGGATGCCGGTTTGTACCAGGCTCCTTCCATCCGGATAGCTGAGGCGGCGAAGATCATTGAAAACACCCAGCGCGATGTGAACATTGCTTTGATGAACGAGTTGTCCATCCTTTTCGGGCGCATGGGGATTAATACTTACGAAGTCTTGCAGGCTGCCGCTACGAAGTGGAATTTTGTCCCTTTTACGCCCGGTTTGGTCGGTGGACATTGTGTAGGCGTTGACCCTTACTATTTAGTATACAAGGCACACGAGCTGAACTATCATCCCCGAATGATCCATTCGGGACGTTTCGTGAATGATTCCATGGGGGGATATATCGGCAAAAAAGTTGTCAAACGGATTATTGCCTTGGGCAGGAACATCTCCAAGTCCCGTGTATTGGTGATGGGTATCACTTTCAAGGAAAATGTGTCTGATGTCCGTAACTCCAAAGTAGTAGATATTGTAAAGGAACTGAAAGACTACGGCGTCACCGTGGATATCACCGACCCCTATGCTTCTGCACCGGAAGTATATCGGGTTTATGGGTTACAGTTGACTGAACCGAAGGAAAAATCCTACGACGCCGTCATTGTTGCCGTCCCTCACCCTCCCTACCTCTCTTTGAGTGAAAATGACTTCCTTGCCCTTACCCGACCTCCGGCCATCCTTGCGGATGTTAAAGGGATCTATCGGGGACGTATCCGTGAGTTGGAGTATTGGAGTTTGTGATCACCTATTTGCCATCGGGGTTTATTTGTCTGTGGGTGGAGAAGAAGGTATACATCGCCGGTACTATGTAAAGTGTGAGGAAAGTAGAGACTATCATACCCCCAATCACCGCCACACCCATTGCGATACGCCCTTGGGCACCTTCTCCTGATGCAAAAACGAGGGGTATCAACCCCAGTATGGTAGAGACGCTGGTCATCAAGATTGGGCGGAAACGCTGTATTGATGCTGAACGAACCGCTTGGTCGAAGGAATATCCTGCCGCTTGACGTTGGTTGGCAAACTCCACAATAAGGATTCCGTTTTTTGTCACCAGACCAATCAACATGATGATCCCAATCTGACTGAATATATTCATCGTTACACCACCTACACTCATAAACAGTAATGCTCCCGCAATAGCTAACGGTACCGTGAACATCACCACAAGAGGGTCTTTGAAGGATTCAAACTGAGCGGCCAGCACTAGGTAGATCATCACCAGTGCCAGGATCAGTGCAAACATCAGGCTGTCCGAACTTTCCCTGAATTCTTTAGATTCACCCGATAGCGCGGTACGGAATGTGTCGTCCAATGTCTCCTTGGCGATGCGATCCATTTCATCCAACCCTTCGCCCAGCGTATAGCCTTGGTTCAGCCCTCCTGTTACTGTGGCCGCCACGAATCGGTTGTAGCGGTACAGTTGCGGAGGAGCTACATCTTCCTGTAAGGAAACAACATTATCCAGCTGCACCATCGTATTATTATCGCTCCGCACATACAGTGAGCGGAGGTCAAGGGGCGTATTACGTTGCTGTCTATTTATCTCCCCCAGTATCTGATACTGTTTCCCGTTCAAATAGTAGTAACCCATGCGTTGCCCGCTTAGTGCATACTGCAAGGTTTGTGCGATATTTCGGGTACTTACTCCCAGTCTGGTCGCTTTGTCTCTATTAATAACCAGCTGGGTCTCGGGTTTCGTGAATTTCAGGTTTACATCCGCCATCCGGAAGACGGGACTTTCCGACACACGTCCCATAAAGGAAGGCAGAAACTCTTGCAACTTTTCCAAGTTGGGTGCTTGGAGTACATACTGTATCGGCATACCTCCACGCCTCCCGCCGAAGGTCGACTGTTGTTGCACAAAGGCGCGCGCCATCGTCTCTTGGCTCACCGCCGCTGTCAGTTCTTCGGCTATCTCCATCTGTGTGCGCTCACGTTTACCTATATCCGGTAGCACGATACCCATAAAACCGTTCGTCCCGAATGTCCGGAGCATGGACGATGTACGCTCCGGCACCACCGAATCGGCTATCGCCTCAATGCGTTCCGCAAAGTCCCGCACAAACTCAAACGTACTCCCTTCCGGTCCTCGCAACGTGATATTAATGGACGAACGGTCTTCGAGAGGAGACAGCTCGGCTGGTATCTTTTTCCAGAAATAAAAGATTCCTCCCATGAACAAGAGGATAACAGGTATCGCTAACCAGCGGTGGGTAAGGAATCTATCCAGCGAACGTTCATACAGTCCGTTCAGTGCAGCGAAGAAGGGTTCCGTTTTAGTATAGAGCTTGTTCTTTTGTTCCCGTTGTTTGAGCAGTTTGGTAGACAGCATCGGAGTAAACGTCAGTGCCACTATCGACGATATAGTCACCGACCCCGCTATCACGATACTGAACTCCTTAAACAGTCGCCCCGTCATCCCCTCCATAAAAACGATCGGCAAAAAGACTGCCACCAGTGTCACCGTCGTACTTACTACCGCAAAAAATATTTCCGTCGCTCCTTCTATCCCCGCTTGGCGCGGTTCCATCCCTTCTTCGATGCGCACATAGATATTCTCCGTCATTACAATGGCGTCGTCCACCACCAGACCTACCGACAGCACCACCGCCAGCATCGTCAGCACATTAATTGAGAAACCCGCTACGTACATCACAAAGAACGCGCCCACCAACGACACCGGTATCACTGCTACCGGCACTAACGTCACCCGCCAGTCCCTCAAAAACAGAAAGATGATCAACGCCACCAGTAGAAATGCTACATAGATCGTCTCTTCCACCTCTTTAATAGATGCCCTGATAAACCGTGTATTATCATACACCATTTCAATACTCACATCTTCGGGAAGATCTTTTTTCAGCTGCTCAATACGCCGATATGCTTCGTCCGCGATTTCGATCTGGTTTGCACCTGGCTGAGGGATAATCACGCTGATTACCATCGGTTCTCCGTTACGACGTAGGAAGCTCCGCATATCTTCCGGAGCAAGCTCCGCACGACCTATGTCGCTCAGACGCACTGTCCCTGTTTTCGTTTCCCTGATAATCAGGTCATTGAATTCTTTCGCCGTTCGCATCAACCCCAACGTCCGGATACTTAAGTCTACTGTATTCCCTTCTATACTCCCTGAAGGTAATTCTACGTTCTCTGACTCTACCGCATCGCGTATATCCAGTGCCGTCACTCCGTAACCCGCCATCCGTATCGGGTCTAACCACAACCGCATTGAGTACCGTTTCTGCCCCCACAGTTCTACGCCGCTCACGTTTTGAATCGTTTGCAGACGTTCCTTCACCGTCAACTCCGCGATTTCACTCAGTTCCATCAGCCCCCGCGTACGGCTTCTTATCCCTATCTGTATGATGGGTTGCGCATCCGCATCCGCTTTTGAAACGGTAGGTGGGTCGCAGTCTCGCGGCAGGTAGCGTTGTGCGCGAGACACTTTATCTCGCACGTCGTTTGCCGCTGTTTCTAGGTCTACCGACAATTCAAACTCCACCGTGATCCGGCTTGCCCCCTGGCTACTCTCACTCCGTAGCGACCGGATTCCCGGTATCCCGTTGATATTCTGTTCCAGCGGCTCCGTGATTTGGTTCATCACCACGTCCGCGTTGGCACCCGGATAAGTTGTCTGTACCGAGATAAACGGCTGATCCACACTCGGAAACTCCCTTACTCCTAGCCATTGGTAGCCCATCACCCCGAACAGCACGATCACCAGCACAATCACTGTTGATAGCACCGGCCTTTTTATGCTCACCTCCGAAATATTCATCGTCTTCCCTCAAATTATTTCATATTTCCTGCAAAGGTAATAAAGAGAAAAAGGAAGAAAATGCTACTTTCGCACCGGTTTTTGCAAACAATCTAAAAAAACAGTATGGATAAAAAACGGGTTTACACTTTCGGCAACGGACAGGCCGAAGGTAAAGCAGAGATGAAGAATTTGCTCGGTGGTAAAGGAGCAAATCTAGCGGAGATGAATCGCATCGGGGTACCTGTCCCTCCGGGGTTCACCATTACTACTGAAGTCTGTGCGGAGTACTATGAAACAGGCAAGGACAAGGTCGTCGACCTCCTTCGGAGTGACGTCGAGCGTTCTATTCACCACATTGAGAACCTCATGAACTCTAAGTTTGGTGATGTTGCCAACCCCCTCCTTGTCTCTGTGCGTTCCGGTGCCAGAGCTTCCATGCCCGGCATGATGGATACCATCCTTAACCTTGGCCTCAATGACCAGGTTGTCGAAGGACTTGCTCGCAAAACCGGCAACGAACGGTTTGCTTGGGACTCTTACCGCCGCTTCGTACAGATGTACGGCGACGTGGTGCTCGGTATGAAGCCTGTCGGCAAAGAAGACATCGACCCCTTTGAAGCTATCATCGAGGAGGTCAAGCACAAAAAAGGCGTCAAGTTGGACAACGAACTCACCACCGACGACCTGCGCTCACTCGTCTCCCTCTTCAAAGCCGCCGTCAAGAAACAAACCGGTAGCGACTTCCCCACCGATGCCTACCAGCAACTCTGGGGTGCCATCTGCGCCGTCTTCGATTCTTGGATGAACGAACGTGCCATCCTTTACCGCAAAATGGAAGGTATTCCTGCCGAATGGGGGACTGCCGTCACCGTACAATCTATGGTCTTCGGGAATATGGGAAACACCTCCGCCACCGGTGTCTGTTTTTCCAGGGATGCAGGTAGCGGTGAAGACGTTTTCAATGGGGAATACCTTATCAATGCACAGGGTGAAGACGTCGTCGCCGGCATCCGTACACCCCAACAGATTACCAAAGACGGCTCTCTCATCTGGGCCGAACGTGCCGGTATCCCCGAAGACATCCGCTCCAAAGAATATCCCTCTATGGAAGAAGCCATGCCCACGATCTTTAAGGAATTGGATGCTATCCAGACCAAGCTTGAGAACCATTACCGCGACATGCAGGACATGGAATTTACCGTCCAGGAAGGTAAGTTATGGTTCCTTCAAACCCGTAACGGCAAACGTACCGGCTCTGCCATGGTGAAGATTGCTATGGACCTTCTTCGTCAGGAGATGATTGACGAAAAGACCGCCTTGAACCGTATTGAGCCTCATAAGCTTGATGAACTTCTCCACCCCGTCTTTGATAAAGTTGCCTTAACCAAAGCCTCCCTCATCGCCAAAGGTCTGCCCGCTTCGCCTGGTGCTGCTACCGGGCAGATCGTCTTCTTCGCCGAAGATGCTGCTGAACAGCATCAGAGTGGTAAGAAAGTAATCCTTGTGCGCATCGAAACTTCTCCCGAAGACCTTGCCGGGATGGCTGCCGCCGAAGGCATTCTCACCGCTAGGGGTGGTATGACCTCACATGCTGCCGTCGTGGCACGTGGAATGGGTAAATGCTGCGTCTCCGGTGCCGGAGCGCTTGTCATCAATTATAAAGAGCGCACCCTCGAAGCCGGTGGTAAGAAATGGAAAGAAGGAGACTTCATCTCCGTCAACGGATCCACCGGTGAAGTCTATGACGGCAAAATCCAAACCCGCGAACCCGAATTGACCGGCGATTTCAATGAACTCATGAAGCTATCCGACAAATACGCTGTCATGAAAGTCCGTACCAATGCCGACACCCCACATGATGCTGCCGTAGCAAGAAAGTTCGGTGCCGTAGGTATCGGTCTCTGCCGCACGGAACACATGTTCTTTGAAGGAGAGAAGATCAAGGCGATGCGCGAAATGATCCTCGCCGAAACCCCTGACGACCGACGTCGCGCCCTCGAAAAGCTACTCCCTTACCAAAAGGAAGACTTCAAGGGTATATTCAAGGCTATGGAAGGGTGCCCCGTTACTGTACGTCTGCTCGATCCTCCCTTGCATGAGTTTGTGCCTCATGACACCAAAGGTCAGCAAGAAATGGCCGATGCAATGGGTATTTCCCTTGACACCGTACGCCGCCGCGTAGACCATCTCTATGAACATAACCCCATGCTGGGGCATCGCGGTTGCCGTTTGGGCAATACCTATCCCGAAATCACCGAGATGCAAACACGCGCTATCCTCTTGGCCGCCCTCGAACTCAAAGCCGAAGGTATCAACACGTTGCCCGAAATCATGGTGCCCCTGACCGGTATCCTTTATGAGTTTGCCGAACAGGAGAAGATCATCCGCCAGACGGCAAAGAAGCTTTTCGAGGAGAAGAAAGACAAGATAGACTACAAGGTCGGTACTATGATTGAGATACCACGTGCCGCCTTAACCGCCGATCGTATCGCAACCCTTGCCGAGTTCTTCTCCTTCGGTACCAATGACCTCACCCAGATGACTTTCGGCTATTCTCGCGATGACATCGCTTCCTTCCTACCTGTCTACCTTGAAAAGAAGATCCTCAAGGCCGACCCCTTCCAGGTGCTTGACCAAAAGGGTGTAGGCCAGCTTATTCGTATCGCTGCGGATAAAGGACGCACCATCCGTCCCGACCTCAAATGCGGTATCTGCGGTGAGCATGGCGGTGAACCTTCTTCTGTCAAGTTCTGTCACAGCGTAGGACTTAACTATGTGTCTTGTTCCCCCTTCCGGGTACCCATTGCACGGATTGCCGCCGCTCAGGCAGCCATTTGATAATGCCCGTGAACAAGGGGAACGGACTGTCGTTCCGCGAAACGTATGCACGCCTCTCCAATTCGGAGAGGCGTTCTGTTTGTAAGGGACGGCAGTTGGAGCACTGGAAGAAGCACAGCCGTTACTGCCCCGCTTGCGGTACACCCACCGAACAAGGTGAAATGCCTATCCTTCGGCGGTGTCCGGCTTGTGGCTATGAGATATACCCTGTCATCACACCGGCTGTACTTGTCTTGGTGCGACGTGGTAAAGAGGTTCTCCTTGTGCAGACTCATGCCCACCAGGCTACAGGGCGTATGGGAACTGTGGCCGGTTTCTTAGAGATAGGTGAGACGTTGGAAGAGTGCGCCATGCGTGAAGTCTACGAGGAGACAAGCCTTCGGATACACAACCTGCAATATTACGCCAGCCAGCCTTGGCCTTTCCCCAGCAACCTGATGGTGGGCTTTACGGCCGACTATCTCTCCGGAGAGCTTCAGATAGATACTGAAGAGCTGGTGCATGCAGCGTTCTACCCGCCTGAGTCGCTTACCGACCTTTTGCTCCCACTACCCGGCTCACTGGCTTACCAGATGCTAAAAAGTAGGGTAGAGGAGGTACTTGGCGCGTAGCGCTTTGTATGCCCTTAACTCCGCCTCCCAGCTTGCGCGTATCTCAGCTTCCGTGCAACCTTGCTGCAACTGGTGACGAAGTTCGTCCGAACCGGCAAGGAGGTCGAACCAATCCGGCCTTGTAAAGAATGGATCATGCGCTTGGGTGGCTATCTTATAGAAATAAGTCAGCCACCGGAGGCTAAGTCCTTTAATCTCTAGCCCTTGCCGCAGGTCTATACCGTAACAGTCTTTCCCCTTATGCAGAGGGTTGCTGTCGAATCCGGGTGAGGCCTCAGGGCGAAAATGGAATGTGCCGTAAGCCTTGTTAGGATACCCTGCCACTTGAAACGGAAAGGCTGTCCCTCGTCCCACACTCACTCCTGTCCCTTCGAATAGGCAAAGCGAAGGGTATAGCTGTATCGCCCGCCCGTTCGGCAGATTGGGTGAAGGTGGCGAAGCCACTTCGTAAGGATCACCGTGCCGCCATCCCTCTATATGTATCACTTCCAGCTTGCACGGTTTGCCACCCGCCAACCATCCTTCCCCGTTGATCATTCCCGCCAGTTCACCTACCGTCAAACCGTGTAGCAATGGGATGGGGTGCATACCCACGAAAGACTCAAAGCCCGGACGGAGGATAGTCCCATCTACCGTGTCGTTAGGATTCGGACGATCCGCTACGATGAAGGTTTTCCCTGCCTCGGCACAGGCCTCCATGACATAGTGCATGGTGCTGATGTAGGTGTAGAAACGGGTGCCAACATCCTGTATATCAAACAGTACCGCATCCACGTCTGCCAAGTCTGTCTGGGTGGGCTTCTTTCGGTTCCCGTAGAGAGAGACCACCTCTATCCCTGTCCGGATATCCCTCCCGTCCTGCACCACTTCGCCCGCTTCGCTCCACTCCCTGAATCCATGCTCAGGAGCGAAGACCCGCCGTACGTCCACCCCAGCAGCGACCAGCCGGTCTACAACATGCCGCCGATCTGCCCCTGCTATGGAGGCCTTGTTGGCCACCACCGCTATACGCTTTCCCTCAGTCAGCCGGAGTAACTCATCCGTTCGCTCCACGCCTACACGAACTTCCGTACTTGGACGCAGGTCGTGTGGGTATAGGTGTATAGGTGCATAGAGGGCAATAGCCAAGCAAGAAGCGAGTGCCGCCCGAAGCCTCATTCGGCGGCCTTCCCAGGGATGGGTACCGTGAAACCACGCATATTCATACGTCCTTCCAGTGTCAGGTCTTGAGGGATGTAATCCATTTGCGAAAAAACCATTTCGTCCCACGTCTTTACCGCCCCGGTATAGGCGGACTCCCGCCCCATGATGGCGGCCATGCATGCGGTGAGGTTTGCCGTAGCGCAGTCTATGGGTTGACTGTTACGGATATGGTTGATCCAGTTCACATGCTCCAGCACAAAAGGATTGGTTTGACTGAAAGCGGTTTCTTCTTCCGCCGCGTCATATTTCCACACCAGATTACCCTTCAAATCACGAATCTCCATCGTTGAACTGTCCCATGAACCACGTGTTCCCTGGATAAATTCCCCTACTTTCCCATCCGTACCGTCTATCTGTCGGCACATGCTATGGAGGTGAATCCCATTCTCCATTGTGAAATCGACACTGAAGTTATCGTACTGGTCTCCCGTGATGCGCCGTTGGCGGGAGCCGAAGCCTAAGGCCGACACCGGACGCAGGCCGGAGAACCAGGTGAAGACGTCAATATTGTGTACATGTTGCTCCACGATATGGTCGCCGGATAACCATTTCCAGTTCACCCAGTCCCTGATCATCCACTCAGCCTCTCTCCATCCGGGCTTGCGATCCTTGTACCAGAGCATGCTCTGATTCCAGTAGACGTTGCCCCCGGTGATCTCACCGATTAGCCCTGCCATGATTTGTTGGTACGAGGCCACGTAGCTCCGTTGATGGTGTCTCTGCGTCCCGGTGACCACTGACAGCCGCTTGGCGGCAGCCTGCTTGGCGGCCAACAACACCGTCCGGTAGCCCACCGGATCTATACATATCGGCTTCTCTAAAAAAGCATGTTTGCCCTTCTCTACCGCGTAACGGAAGTGCTCCGGCCGGAAAGCGGGTGGCGTTGCCAGAATGACTACATCCACGTCACTGTCTATCACCGCCTTGTAGGCATCCAGTCCCACAAACCGGTTCTCCTCCGGTACAGAGATTCCCGCCTTGCTCTTCAGTTGCCCGGCTAACTCCCCAAGCCTATCCCCAAAGGTGTCTCCGAGCGCCGTGATGGTCACGTCGTCTGCTGCCGCCAGAAAATTGAAGGCAGCCCCCGAACCTCTGCCCCCGCAACCGACTACACCGGCTTTCAGCGGCTTCCCCTCCAGCGCCTTGTCTATTAAGTTCGGCACATAGTAGGTACCTTCAGCTTTCAGGGGTGGAAATTCTTCCGCCCCTTGTTTGTCACCACAACCACCTAATAACAGACTTCCTCCGGTGACCCCCGTCGCGCCTAATGCCGCCGCTGTTCCTTTTAGAAATGTCCGTCTTTCCATAATGTATAGCTTTATTGTCAGTTAACCGTTTTTATCCAAGCCAAGAACGCCTCCACTTGCGGCTCCAGTGTCTCCCAGCCGTCGTTGCAGATCTCGTACTTCGTCTGCTTTCGTTTTTCTTCTTCGGTGCTTTGGCAAGCCATTCGCCGCTGCACTTCTTCCTCGGTCAAGCCTGTCTTTCGTATGACCCGCTTGACTCTCAACGGCTCCGGCGCCGCAACCAACACATATCCCCAAATACCTTCGTAGGGCGCCGCGTCTACCGGCAATAAGGCCGATTCCACCACACATAGTTCATGTCCTTCCTTCTCCCTCGCCTTCTGCCATTCCTTCAGGTCGTTGAACACCGCCTGATGAATCACGGCCTCTATCTTGGCTTTCTCTTCACTTGCCTCCCCGAAGATGATCTTGGTCAATCTCTCTTCGCTCATGTCTCCAAGCAAGTGCTGCTCCCAAGTCAAACGCTTGGCCGCCTCGTCGGTAGTGTACACCGGTACCCCCTTCGACTGCAGTATCCCGCAAACCCTTGTCTTTCCTGCGCCCATACACCCTGTCACCCCAACCGTCCGCATCTGTTCAAGGCTCCTCTATCAGAAACTCTACCCGATTGGGATTTACGTCCACGGCACTCACCCATGAAGGCGCTTCCGCCTTCACGTGCATGATCCCCGATAGATTATTTTGCAATTCTTTGAAACTTGCTAAAATCTCCACGTCGGTAGTTTCCAAATCTCTGTACCTACCCGCCGGCAACCGACAAACCACCTTCACCACCGGAGGGAACCAGCGCACTTTGTACCCAGGAGGGATGCCGTGCGTCTTGATTTCTATCTGTAAGGCTTTTTCCGTCAACTCCGCCGCCGCCTCTATTTCCGTTTCTTGTACCAAAAGGGGTGTGTCGCTAAGGCTCTGGACATACCAGAACCCTAGCGCCAAGACCACAAAAAACGCAAACGTTAGCGCCTCTTTCATTTTTCTTGGCGTGCGTCGCCGGTTGAAGCAAAGACCGAAGCTTTGTCAATCTTGATCTTCACCCCGTCAGCTATTTCCACCACCATATAGGTGTCCCCTATTTCGCGGAGGCGTCCATGTATTCCTCCTGCCGTCACCACGTTGTCGTTTGGTTTGAGAGCTTCGCGTGCTTTCTGAATATCCTTTTGTCGTTTCTGTTGCGGACGAATCATAAAGAAATAGAAGATGGCTATAATGGCCACCATCATCACTATGTTCGGCCAAGAACTACCTCCGGGACCTGCTTGCATAATCACTGCTGTCATTGCTATGTACTTTTAATGGTGAATGTTCTGTTCCTATCGCAAAGGTAAGAAGTTTTTCTTGAAGGCGCCGAAGCGGTAGATGAAGTGGCAGATAAAGTATGAGCTTAAGGCGTTGTACTGTGCATCTTGGATGTAGGAAGCGGTGACACTCCTGGTGATATTACTACGTTGTTGGAGGATGTCATAGAGCTTGAGTCGGAGGGTGGCTGCGTTTCCTTTCAGGAAGGACTTGGAAGCAGAGGCGTTCCACAGCAGTTCATTGAGTTTGTAGAGGTCGGTGTAGCCGGAATTGGTGGACCAGGTGAGGTCACTCTCTAACTTTATGTCCCAGGGGAGGTAAATGGTGGTACGTCCACCGAGGCTGTAGTTGAACACCTGCTGATCGTTGTTCTTTTGGAGTGAATAGGTCACACCGTTATAGCGTACGTTTCCGTGTAGGCCTAAGTCGAAGGAGGTGGAACGGTAGTCTAAGCCCAAGCGTTGCATGAGCTGAACATTCGCGCTTTCGTTGGGGATAGTATCGTCGCCGAGGAAGCTTGTTGACCGGGTGTAGGAGATCCAGGAGGCGTTATGGATAGTGAACTTACGGTTGGGCAGAGGGGAATTGATCATGAAGCGAAGGTTGGCACTATAGTTACCGTCCACGTTCAGGTAGTGCGTGGTACGGTTACCGGTGAAGTTGTTGAGGTATTTGACGTAGCTGACGACTTCGTTGAGGACATAGTTAGCATCGGCCATGAGGAAGTAAGCGAACTGGGTTTCCTGGGTGAAGCTGTGAAGTCGTAGCTGGAGATTGTGAGCATACCGAGGTTTGAGGTCGGGGTTACCGTATTTGATATTGGTGGGGTCGGTATCATCGGGGACGGAGTTCATTTGCGCGAGGGAGGGTTGTGAGGTGATGCCGTTGTAGTCAATGCGGAGAGAACGGTTGCGGCCGAAGTTGTAGCGGAACTCGGCCATTGGAGAGAAGTTGACGGCTGTCAGAGAAGTAGTCACGCCGTCCTGAGGACGGTTTTGTGTCAGAGAATCAGTCACGGAAGAGGTGGAGGTGGGGTCGAGGTTGAAGCCGAGGGTGTAGTTATACTTTTCGCGGACGGCTTTGAAGCCCAGGGAGAAGCGTTGGGTGGTGAAGGAGTTGAGGTAATGGGTGGTGAAGGAGTTGAGGTAATGGGTGGAGGAGGAGGAGTCGGTGGAGGTGTCAAGGACGTGGACATTTTTGAGGGACTGCTGTTGTTGGAAGCGGTAGGTGTAGGTGGCTTGCAGGAAGTAGTTACCCCCGACAGGCTCTACGAAGGAGAAGAAGGCGCGGTAGTTGTAAGAGGAGTTGTCATAGCGGATGAACTGATTGAGGTGAGTATTTGGGGCGTGGGTGTAGGTGATATCGGAGTAGTTGATCCCGTCGGAATAAGAGTCGTTGATACCGGCCTGTAGTGAACCGCTGAGGACGCGCCCCTGGAGGTTGAGCTTGCGGCTGAAGTCGATTTGGAGAGAGGCGTTGTATCCTTGTCCGGATTGGGTGGAGTGTTGGCGGCCGGAGTTGACGGTATCGCCGATACCGTCGATACCGTCGAGGGTATAGGTCTGCCCATGTTCGGATTTCCGGGTGCGGCTGTAGCCGAAATCAGGGCGGAAGACTAATTGGGTGGCTTCATTGGGATGCCAATCGATGCGGAGGTTGGCGCCGATGTTCTCGGAGATGCTGGTGGAGGTATCGGTTTCGGCTTCGTAGGAAGAGCTGTCTGTCGTGAGGATGTTCTGTCGGGAGGTGCGTCCATGGAGGCGATTGTCGGAGTAGGCGTATCGGGCATTGCCGTTGATTTCAAGTTGGTCAGGTCGAACGACGCGGTTGATGTTGGAGCCGATATTGGCGGACTGAGTGATGCCATTGCCACCGCCTTGCCACATGCGTCGTCTACCTTCGCCCATGCCTTGAAACATGGTGGAGGCGAGGTCAGAGAAGCCCATGTTGTTGGTGTTGTTGAAGCCGCCCATTAGGGTAAGTTGGTTTGCATCGGTGAAGCGGTTGACCATACCGTTGCCTTCGTATCGTTGCTGGGAACCGTATCCGGCGAAGGCATTACCGAACCATCCTTGCTTCATGCCGGGCTTGACGGTGAGGTTGATGACGGTTTCCTCGTCGCCGTCGTTGAAGCCGGTCATGCGGGACATATCGGAGAGCTTATCGAGGACTTGGACTTTGTCGACCATGTTGGAGGGGAGGTTCTTAGAAGCGACCTTAGGGTCGGCGGAGAAGAACTCTTTGCCATCGACCATGATACGCTTGACGGTCTTGCCGTTGACGGTGATGGTACCTTCGTCGGAGACTTCGACGCCGGGCATCTTCTTGAGGAGATCCTCGAGAACTTGTCCTTCGCCGACCTTGTAAGAATCGGCGTTGTAGACCATGGTGTCGTTACGGACGGAGACTTCGGGGGCTTTGGCGACGACGGTGACTTCGCCGAGGGCGAAGGTGGTGTCACTACCAAGGATGGTGGCAGTGGAGTCGCGGACGGAGGCGAAGGCGGGGGCGGAGAGAAGGACTGCCAGGGACCAGAGGATAGGGCTATGATTCATGCACACACGTGTTAAGGAATGCCGTAGAGACCTACCTTAAGACGCGGGTGAGGGTGTAAGGTTTAATGAGGGGGATCAAGTGTTCGAGGTATCGTTCGTCGGTGAGGATGGTGTTGCGTAGTTCCTCTTTGCGGTCGGGGTCAGCATGTTTGAACTCGAGGCGAAGGTTGTCTAAGGCGGTGCGTAGCTCCTGGACATGGAGACAGAGGGCGCGGTAGTCGTAGTCGTCGTCGGGGGTGGGGGCATCGGGTGGGGTAGGGGAGGGGTGTTGCCGGGCAAGGGAGATGAGTTTGTTGTAGTTGGCGGGGTGGTGCCAGGTGTCACGGATGGAGCGAAGCTCAGCGTGGGCAAGTTTGTCTTCGGGAGAGGCGGAGGGAGGTGGATGTGTACCGTTCTCTAAGATGAAGAGGTAGAGACAGACCTTGCCTTCGGGCTGATATCGATCGGAGACGAACCAACCGAGTCCTTTGGCCTCATCGAAGGCAATGAAGTAGTCATTGAAGACGGAGTTGAAGGGCATGGGGAGTTGCTCGGGCACGAGGTAGGAGGCGGTGGAGGTATTGTATCGAGTGACGAAGAGGTCGTATCCACCGAGGGCGTAGTCCGGTGTGGAGGCGTAGTAGAGGGTGACCCCGTCTTCGAGGAGAAAGGGGAAGGCATTGTCGGTGCCATGGTTGACGACAGGGGGGAGCTCTCGCTCATCGGCCCATCCGTCAATGAGTCGGGACTGGGTGAAGATACGGGAGCCATGGGTGGAGGCACGCGCGTAGAAGAGCTTGCTTTTGGCGGGGTTCTTATAGGCGAAGCCAAGGGTGTGCTCAAGGAGCTCAAGGGAACCGGCCTCGGGGGAGAGGTAGTAGGGGGAGCTCCAGGTGAAATCACTCTTGTCACGGACGGAGCTGTCGATGACCTGGACCCAGTCGACATGGTCGATCATACGTTGGAGGCGGTCTTGTTCAGCGAGGGCGAAGGGCTTCTGAGCAGGCAGGGGCACTGCCGCCAGAAGCCCTATTAGGGTGACCGCGAACCAAGCGTATGGAGTCATTAGTAGCCGGGGTTTTGTAGGACGAGGCCTTTGCCTTCGTTGATGACGGACTCTTTGAGGGGGAAGAGGAGGTGTTTGGAGGAGACGAGTTCGGGTTTTCCGAAGGCACGGCACTTGGCGTTGAGGCGGTCGATGTAGGAGCCGTCGCGGATGAGGTCTTGTCGTCGTGAACCTTCGAAGTAGAGCTCATGGGCACGTTCGAGGAGGAGCTTGTCAAGGAAGTCGGCGGTGGAGGTGAAGTCGGTGGAAGTGTAGGGTGGGAGGGAGGCACGGGTGCGGACTTGGTTGAGGAGGTCGATGGCTTCGGGAGAGACGGTGTTGGTGTGTCTGGTGAGCGCTTCGGCGAGGAGGGTGAGTGCATCGGCGTATCGGTAGACAATCCAGTCGGTTTGGCAGTGGTCACCGACGTTAGGTTCGATGGCGTATTTGACAGGGAAGACACCTTGGTCGAAGGAGTTGCCGGAGGTGCCTTTATTGTCTTCGTTGAGGAGTTCGCCGGTGGTGAAGTCGGTGTACTCGTAGAGGATGGTTTCACGTCTGTCGTCACCGAGTTCGAAGGTGTGGAAGAAGTCCCAGGTCATTTTGAAACCGCCCCAACCGCCGGAGAAGCCGCCGTAGTTATTGGGGAGGACGTGGGGGTACCAGAGGTGAACGAGGTTGCCTTCTTTGCAGATGGCAGACCAGATGGTTTCGGCGTTCTGTTCGTTGGCTTCGGTGAATATGTTGGCGTAGGCTGAGGGGGCGGAGCCTTTTTCGGTGACGAGGGCGTAGCCGTAGTCGGGTTTGGTGAGTTCTTGACCGTGTTGGATGGCGAGTTCGAACTGGTGGGTCTGCATGTAGAATTTGAGGAGGATCATGTGGCAGAGGCCTTTGGTGAAGCGTCCGTAGTTGGCATCTCCGCGTTTGTAGGAGTGTGGGAGTACGTCGGCGGCTTGGGTGAGGTTATCGACGATGAAGGCACGGGTATCCTCGTCGGAGAGACGGGGGAGGATACGTTCGGTGAGTGGGTCTTTGAGGGTGTTTAGGTCGGCGATGATGAGTGGGCCGAAGAGGTCGTAGATGAGGAAGGCCATGAAGCCACGCGCGCATTGAAGTTCGGCGATGAGCTGTTGCTTGACGTCGGGGTTGATGTTGAGATTGGAGATACGGTCGATGTTGAGGGTCATCTTGGAGATGGAGTTGAGGAAGCCGTCCCATCCTTTGGTGGCGTTACGGTTATCGGCGGGGGTGTAGGCGGCGAAGTTGAGGTGAGTCCAGGTGCCGCCATCATCCCAGGAGCAGAAGCCGTAGTCGGAGGTCATGTCTGCGGTGAGTGAGACGCCGGTGGCGACATTGAAGATGCCGTCGTATTCGTCGTTGCGGAAGGGGAGGTAGGCGGCGGCGGTGACAAGGTCACGTGCATCGCGCTCGGACTGGGGGTAGATGGTGGGGTTGATGGCGTCGTACATTTCGGACTTGAGCTCACAGCCGGAGAGGGCGGAGAGGACGGTGAAGGCGGCGAAGCCGGCGAAGGAGATATGTTGCTTATTCATGGTTGTATATATATTAAGATGTATGATTAGAAGGCGATGTCGATACCGAAGGAGAAGGCGGTGACGTTAGGATAGGAGTAGGCACCGGAGTCGGTTTCGGGGTCAACGCCGTTCCAGTTGGTGAGTACGAAGGGGTTGTTGACGTCGGCGTAGATGCGGACTTGCTTGGCGATGTACTTGGGGAGAGGGAGGGTGTATCCGAGGGTGATGTTCCGGCAGCGGACGAAGGAGACCTTTTGGTACCAGAAGTCAGAGGCGTTGGATTGGGTGCGGTAGGAGGAGGGAATGGTGGAGGGAATGGAGGAGGAGAGGTTGGTGGAGGAGAAGGAGTTGAGGGAGGATACGGCGAGGTTGCGGAGCTGGTTACCGGCAGAACCGGCGGTCCAGTTTTCGTAGTAGGAGCCGGATCTCCAACGGCCAACTTCGCCATAGAGGTAGATGTTGAGGTCGAAGTTTTTGAAGTGGATGGAGTTGTTGAAGCCGAAGGTGAAGTCGGGGTCGGAGGTACCGAGGAAGAAGCGGTCGTACTGGTTGAGGACGTTGGGAGAGGCTTCCTCGTCGGCGACGTTGATGATTTTGATTTGTCCGGGGAGGAGCGCGGGCTGGTGGTCAGGAGCGGCTTCGCCGGGTTGTAGAAGTCCATCGGCACGGTAGAGGAAGATGGAGCGAATGGGGTCGTTGGCGGATTGGTAGGCGGCGGGTTTCCACTCGGGGTCACGTTCGAGCCAGCGGTCGTTATAGGTGGCGAGGGAGATGTCGGAGGTCCAGGTGAGCAGTTTGGAGGTGAGGTTAACGGTGTTGAGGGTGAGCTCGAAGCCTTGTCCTTGGGTCTTGCCGATGTTGGCGGCGATGGAGGTGATCTCATGGTAGGAGAGGAGGGATTTGGAGGAGACGAGGAGGTCGGAGATGATGCGGTTGTAGTACTCGATGGAGGCGTTGATGCGGTTATTGAAGAAGCCGAGGTCGATACCGAGGTTGAGCTCGGAGGTGGTTTCCCAGGTGAGCTTAGGGTTACCGAGCTGCTTGACTTCGATGGCGGAGG
The DNA here is from genome assembly GCA_031288615.1 of Tannerellaceae bacterium. Next base: position 2,380 of record JAITRC010000010.1, on the reverse strand, counting down.
CGCCGGTGTTGCCGAAGGCATAATTGGCGTCGGCAACGCCGTAGGTGTCAAGGATGCGGTTACCGACGTTAGAGTTACCTGTTTGTCCATAGCCGGCACGGAGTTTACCGTTGGAGAGGAAGTTGGTGAGCGGAGCGAGGAATTCTTCATCGGAGAAGCGCCAACCGAGGGAGGCCGAGGGGAAGAAGCCCCATCGGTAGTCGGGGTTGAAGTTAGATGCGCCGTCGGCGCGTAGAGTGGCGGTGAAGAGATACTTGCCATCGAAGGAGTAGTTGATCCTACCGAAGTAGGATCCGAGGGCGGACTTGGAGGCCCATGAGGAGACATCGGGTTTGGGGCTTGCACCGGCGCCGAGGTTGTTGTAGAGGAAGCCGTCGATGGGGAAGTCGTAGTTACCGGCGGCGAAGCCTTCGTTGTTGAACTGTTGGTAGGAATAGCCGGCGAGGAGGGCTAAGTTATGGAGTTTAAAGGCTTTGGAGAAGTTGGCGGTGAGGTCAAGGAGGTAGTCGTTTTTGTCTTCTTGTGAGATGAAGGCAACGCCGTTGGCGGCGGCGCCGTACATGGTGGAGGTAGGTATGTAGTTTTTACGTTTGGCGAACTTGCGGTCGACCCCGAGGGAGGCTTTGAAGGTGAGCCCTTTGATAGGTTCGGCCTGGAGGTAAGCGGAGGCGAGGAGTCGGTCTTTGATGGTTTTGTCGGTGATCTCAAGGAGCGAGACGGGGTTAGGGGTTTGCGGAAGTTCGGGGGAGACGGAGAAGTCACCGTTGTCGTCGTAGACGGGGATGTAGGGTGAATACATGACGGCGGAGGTGATGACACCGGCGTTTTCCCATTCGGCATCGCCGAGGGGCACGTTGTCGTACTGGTTGCGGGAGAGGTTGAAGGAGAGGCCGGCCTTGACGAAACGGGAGATGGTTTGGTCGAGGTTGAAGTTGGAGGTGAGCCTATCCATGGCGTTGTTTTGGATGACTCCTTGTTGGGAGAAGTAGTTGATGGAGGCGAGGTATTGGGTGGATTCGGAGCCGCCGGCGAGTGAGACGTTATGGGACTGTTGGAGGCCGGTGCGTGTGACTTCATTGAACCAGTCGGTGGTCTTAGCATTGGCGATTTTTTCGTCGGAGAAGCGGGGTGTGAAGGGGTTAGGGTTGGAGGCAGTTTCGATGTAATCGGCATAGATATCGAGGCCATTTTTTCTGAGGTAGTCTTCGTGAAGGACGTCGTTCCAGTGGGACATGAAGCCTTGCGCATCGAGCATTTGGTAGCCATTCTTCATGGATTGGATGGAGAAGTTGGCGGAGTAGTTGACCTGGAGTGATTTGCCTTTGGCACCGCGTTTGGTGGTGACAATGATGACGCCATGGCCGGCGCGAGAGCCGTAGATGGCGGTGGCGGAAGCGTCCTTGAGGATTTCGATGGACTGGATGTCTGAGGGGTTGATGGATTCAAGGATGTTGTCGGAGGAGCCGGCGGAGTATCGGTTGCCGGAGCCTAGTGAAGATGAGTTAGAGATAGGGAAGCCGTCGATGATGATGAGGGGGTCGTTGCCGGCGCCGGTGGAGGTTTCGCCACGGATGCGGAAGGAGGCGCCACCGCCGACCTGGGCGGAGTTTTGGGAGACGCGAAGTCCGGCGGCTTTGCCGGCGAGGGCGTGTGAGACGGAGGCGAAGGTGGCGGTAGGGGCATCGTCGAGCTTGACGGAGGTGACGGCGCCGGTGAGGTCACGTTTTTTCTGGACGCCATAGCCGACGACGACGACTTCGTCAAGGGAGTGGAAGTCTTCGAGGAGGGTGACGCTAAGGGTAGCTTGGTTGTTGACAGGGACTTCTTTGGAGACGAAGCCGATGTAAGAGAAGATGAGGGTAGCGTTAGGGGGTACGGAGAGGGAGAAGTTACCGTCGAAGTCGGTGATAGTGCCAGCCGTCGTAACGACGGTTTTATTGCGCGTGGCGGTAGTCACGGGAGAGTCTTTGACGATGATATTGGCGCCGATGATGGGCTCGCCGTTGGCGTCGGAGACGGTACCGGCGACAGTGCCGGCGGCGGTCGTTTGCGCAGTGGCGGCGAAGCAGGTCAGTAGGCAGAGACAGAGGCAGAGTAGTTTTCTCATTGTTTTGTTTGCTAAATTAATGCAGAGATACGGGTACAAATATAAGAATTAATATAGAAACAGGAAGAGAAACTAATTGCACAAATTCACAGATTTGTAAAGGAGTGTGAAGGGAGGGGGAGAAAAGGGTGTCAGGAAGTCAAAGGGCATAGGGGTAGCGGGACGTGAAAGCGTCAAAAAGTGGATTTCTGCCTGACTCCGGGCGGAAGAAATAGAGATAATAAGAAGGTAGCGAAATAGCGAGCGATAGCGAAATAGTGACACGATAGCGAA
>JAITRC010000013.1 GCA_031288615.1 Tannerellaceae bacterium | reverse complement strand
CGCGGCCCCGCGCCCCCCCGCGCGCGCGGCCGCGCCGGGGGGCGGGGCCGCGGGGGGGGGGGGGGGGCGGCGCGGCGGCGGGCGGGGGGGGGGGGGGGGGGGGGGTGGGAGCCGAGGGGGATGCCGGAGAGGGTGAAGTAGAGGGAGGAGGAGGCGGGGTCGGAGGCGGGTGAGCCGAAGGCGGGTGAGGTGGGTGAGCCGAAGGCGGGGTCGGAGGCGGGTGAGGTGGGGATGAGGGCGAGGGGGGGGGTGGGAGGGGTGGGAGGGGTGGGAGGGGTGGGAGGGTTGGCGTCGTCGTAGGCGTCTTTGAGGGATTGGTAGCGGGTTTTGGCGTCATTGAGGGCGTTGAGGGCGTCGGCGAGGCGTTCGTCGGCGTCGTTGGAGGCGTTGAGGGTGGAGACGGCGTTGGCGGCGGTGTTGGTGGAGGCATTGAGGGTGACGGCGGTGAAGGCGATGGCTCTGGTGTAGGCGTAGCGGGCGGAGACGGCATCGGCGGCGGCAATGGTGGCGGTTTGGAGGGCGGAATGGTCGTGAGCGGTGGCGATGGTGAAGGCGTTGAGGGCGTCAATGGCGGCGGCGGTGGCGAAGTAGTAGGCGTTGCGGGTGATGTCAGCGATGGCGATGGCGTAGGAGTAGGCGTCGTTGACGGCTTGGAAGAGGTCGTCGGTGCCGTTGTCGAAGCCGGCGTCTTGGAGAGCGTTGGAGTAGGCGTTACGGGCGGCATTGGCGTTGGAAGTGGCGGCGAAATCGGTTTGAGCGGAGGCGGTGACGAGATTGTTGGCTTGGGTGTAGAGGGTGTGTGCGTTGATGAGGGCGTTGATGCGGTTGTTGAGGAAGGCGGTGGCGTCATTGGTCTGGTTGTCGGAGTCATGGAGCGCGTCGAGGAGGTAAGCGGTGCGTTCGATGGCGAGGTTGAGGTTGTCGAAGGTGCGGTCGCGGTTGGTGATGGCGAGGTAGTAGTCGTTGCGGGTGAGGCCGGTGTGGAAGTTGGCGTAGGTGAAGGCGTTACGGGCGTCGCGTGTAGTGGCGAGGGCAGCGGTGTAGTCTTGGAGGGCAGCTTGGGCAAGGTCGATGGCGTCGTAGTATCGGTCACGGCGGAAATTGGCGAGGTCAAAAGCTTGGTAGAAGCGTTCACGGGCGGTGGAGGTGAGTTCGTTGGCTTCGATATAGGGGGCGAGGGCTATCTGTTCGAGGATGAAGGCTTCGTCGTAGGCTAGTTGGGCGCGGACGAGAGGGAGGAAGTAGGTGTCGTAGTAGTCGCGTGCGACCCGGGCCCGGGTGAGGAAGTCGGCGCGGGTGGTGTTGGCGCGGTTGTTGGTGTAGACGAGTCGATCGAAGGCGGAGACGGCGGCGTATCGGGCGAAGTTGTAGGGTGTGAAGGCGGCTTCAGCGATGCTGCGGGTGTGGTTGGCGGCTTGGAGTAGGGAGTTGGCCTCGGCAACGGCTTGGGCGGCTTGATCGTTGGCTTGGGCTCTGGCTTGCACGGCGCTGTAGTAGTCGTTTTGAGCGTTGTCGGCGGCGGTTTGAGCTTGGTAGAAGGCGTACCGGGCGTTGTCGGCGACGTCGCGGAAGGGGATGTAGGTTAGGTAAGCGTTGTCAAGTGCTTCGAAGGCTTCGAGATAGTTTTGCCAGGTGAGGGCTAGTTGCTGGTCTTGTGGGATGCTAAGGATATCGAGGGCGTTGGATTGGACGAGGAAGTTGGATTGTGCGATGTCGCCTTGGTAGGAGTCGATCGTGTTAGCGAGGTCATTGATGTCGTCCAGGTGTTGCGTGTCGAAGTCGTTGGCGAAGTTTTTGGCGGTGTTAGCGGCTTGGATGGCGGAGCCAGCGGCTTGGAGTGCGTTGGCAGCGACATGTTGCGCGGAGTCGAGGAAAGCCCAGTTATCCTGAGAGTCGGCGAAACGCGCGGGCGCATTGTCATGCGTGGCGGCGAGGGAAGCCCTGGCGGTGGCGACTACGAAGTCACAAGCGGATCCCAAGAAGGAGTATATGTGCGCGGAGTCGGAAGCGGCGTCAAAAGCAGCGGCCCGCGCGGCGAAGGTTTTGGCGTGAGCGGAAGCGTATGCGATGAGGGTGTCGGCGCCGGGCAGGACGTCGATGCCGGGTTCGTATTTGCAGATGAGTTCAGCGGCTTCGATTCTGGTTTCCGGGGAGTTTCTGGGGTTGAAGATATTGGCAGCGGCATTGATATAGTAGGAGGCGGACGTGAGGTATTGATTGACCTGAATTCGAGCGGCGTAAAGGCGGGGGTTGGTGACGACAGAATAAGACCAGGAGGAGTTGAGGGTGTCGAGGAGAGCTTTCACCTTGGCGACGAGGAGGTGTTCTTTGGAAGTGAGTTCGAAAAGATTTTGGTTCAAGTCAGTGATATTCTGGGGGATGTGGTTGAGGGCTTTGAGGTAGTCGAGGTATTCATCGATATGATCGGGGGAGGTGGTGGCGCCGGGTATAGCGGCGGTGTAGGCGGCGACTACGAAGGCGGTGTAGGCGGCGTAGTGAGTAGCGGAGTCTTGTTGTGCGGCGAGGTAGGCGGCGGTTGTTTCAGAGAGGTTGGCTTGCGCGGTTTCGAGTTCTTGTGCTTTGTTCTCGGCGTTTTGTTGCGCTTGAGCTTGTGCGGTGATTTTGTCGGCGGAGTCTTGCTTGGCGGTTTGGTAGCGATCGGCGAACAAATCGGCGTCGGCTTGAGCAGGGAAATAGATGTTGGCTTTTTCGGTGGAGTCGAGTTGAGCTAAGGGGTATTCGTCGGCGGCGTGTGTGGAGTCTTGCTTGGCGAGGTCGTAGACGAGTGCGGCGTCCATGGAGTCGATTTGTGCTTGTGCGTAAGCGGCGGCGACGTTGGCGTAGGCAAGTTGTGCGTCTTGGTAGCGGGCGGCTTTTTCAAGGGCGTAGGCGTGTGTGGGGAAGTAGAGGTCGGCGAAGTGTGTGGAGTCGGCACGGGCGTCGGTGTAGTTGGTGTGGGCGGTAGCGGAGTCGGCTTGTGCGGGGAAATAGAGGTTGGCGGCGGAGAGGGAGTCGTTATAGGCGTCGTAGTAGAGGTCGGCGTAGGCGGTGGAGTCGGCTTGGGTGTCGGTGTAGTTGGTGTGGGCGGTAGCGGAGTCGGCTTTGGCGTTGGTGTAGGTCTGGGTTGTATTGAGGAGGGTGAAGTGTGCGTCGGTGTAGGCGAGGAGGGCGGAGATGGAATCGTCTTGCGCGGTGGCGTAATCTTGGGTGTTGGCGGCGTGATTGGCGAGGATGATGTTGAGGGCAAGGTGGGCGTTGGCGGAGTCGGCGAGGGCGTTGGTGTAGTTGGTGTGCGCGTTAGCGAATTGAGCGTGGGCATTGAGGAGGTTTTGGTGTGCGGTAGCGGAATCGGCTCTGGCGTTGGCGTAAGCGATGGCGAGGTTGTAGAGGTTGGCGTAGGTGAATGAGTCGGCACGCGCGTTGGCGTAAGCGACAGCCTTGGCGGCAGAATCGGCTTGTGCGTTGGTGTAAGCGGTAGCTTTGTTGTTGAGGTCGGAGTGTGCGTCGTAGTAGAGGTCGGCGGTGTAGAGGGAATCGGTACGCTTGAGGGCGTAAGCGTTGGCTTTGTTAGTGGAGTCGATTTGAGCGCGTTCGTGGAGAGTGGCTTCATTGGAGGAGTCGACCTGCGCAAAGGCATAGGCTTGGTGCGCGACGACGGCGTTGGTGTAGATTTGGTCGTAGACATCCTGAGCCAGGGAGACAACTTCGGCGGCGTCGTTGACGTCGTCGAGGGAAGGGGGATCGTCGGCACGGACGCCCTGGACGAGGGCGGCGATAAGGCAGACGGCAGCGGCGCGTATATATAAATGTATCATGGCACAAAGGTAAGAAAAAGAAATGGAAGATAAGGAAGAGAAAAAAGCATACTTTTGTGGATATGGAGCGAGGTCGGATATTGTGGATAGATGATGAGATGGAGCTGCTGCTGCCGCATGTGCTGTACTTGCGGGAGCGGGGGTATAGTGTGGAGACGAGTGTGAGTGGGGTGGACGGGTTGGGGATGGCGCGGGGCGGTCGTTATGACATGGTGTTTTTGGATGAGGAGATGCCGGGGATGGGGGGATTGGAGACGTTAGGGGAGTTGCGGAAGCTAAGTGGAGTGGGGTCGGTGGTGTTGGTGACGCGGAACGAGGGCGAGGGGGTGATGGAGGCGGCGATAGGGGGCGGGGTGTCGGACTACCTGATAAAGCCGGTGAGCCGGGAGCAGCTGTTGGTGACGGTGAAGAAGCATATCCATGGGGCGGAGCTGCGAGGCGGGAGTATAGAGCGGGGGTACGGGGCATGGTACGGGGCGTGTCGGGGTAAGGTGCGGGAGTTGGGTGTGGAGGGCTGGGAGGAGCTGTACAAGGGGCTGGTGGAATGGGGGTTGCAGTTGGAGGGTATAGGTGGTGGAATGGTGGAGGTGTTGCGAGGTCAGTGGCAAGAAGCGGAGGAGGAGTTTGGTCGTTATGTGCGGGGTCAGTATGCGGGATGGATAAAGGGTGCAGGTGGTTCGCCGTTGCTGTCGCCGGGGGTGTATGGAGAGAAGATAGCGCCGTTGCTGGAGGGGGGTGTGAAGGTGTGGTGGGTGGTGATAGATAACCTGCGGTGGGATCAGTGGCGGGAGCTACGAAGTCAGCTGCCGGTGAGTATGCCGGTGGAAGAGGGTATGTACTGGAGTATTCTGCCGACGACGACGCAATATAGCCGGAATGCGCTGTTTTCGGGTCTGCTGCCGTTGGAGGTGAAGCGTCGTTATCCGGGTTTATGGAAGGAGGAGGGCGAAGAAGGGAGTAAGAATGCGTCGGAGGCGGTGTACTTGGAGGATCAGATGAAGCGGTTGGGCGGGGTGTATGGTTTGAGCTACCGTAAGGGGGTGGGTCTGGAGGGATTGAAGGGGGGTAAGGAGCGGAATTTGAATGTGGTGGTGCTGAACTTTGTGGACATGCTATCGCATGCGGGGATGGATAGTTTGGTGGTGCGGGAGTTGTCGCGAGGCGAAGCGGGGTATAGGGAGGTGGTGGGCAGCTGGCTGCGTCATTCGGGGTTGGGGGAGTTGTTGGAGCGGGTGGTGGGGAGTGGGGGAAAGGTGGTGTTGACGACGGATCATGGGACGGTGCGGGTAGAGCGAAGCGTACGGATACAAGGGAGCAGGGAGTTGAATGCGAACGTGCGTTATAAGAGTGGGAAGCACCTGACGTACGATAGCGGGAGCGTGTATGAGGTGTTGGAACCGGAGGAGGTGGGGTTACCGGGTGTAGGAGTAGGGAGCCGTTATGTGTTTGCGGTGGGTCAGGATTTTTTTGTGTACCCGAACGGGTACCATGAGCATGTGCGTCGTTACAAGGAGACGTACCAGCATGGAGGGGTGTCGATGGAGGAGATGCTGGTACCGTTGGCGGTAATTGGGTAAAGGTTAGTAAGTTTGCGAGATGGGAAAGGCGATAAGGGTGACGGTGCTACTGCCGGCGGTGAATGAGACGTACTCGTTGCGTCAAACGGCGGCGATAATCAGAGCGACATGCCGAAGGGAGGAGCTCGAAGAGTTTCTGATCGTGCTGTGCGCGAAGACGACGAAAGCATGTGCGGAAGCGGCGGCAGCGGTAGTGGCGGAGAGCGAGGGGATACGGGTGCGGATATACTACCAAAGGGAGCCGTTTGTGGGGAATGCGATACGGGAGGCGTTCGAGCTGGCTGGGGGAACGCATGTGGTGGTGATGTCAACGGACTTGGAGACAGACCCAAGGTTGGTGTCGGAATTTATCCGGCGGGTGAAGTTGGCTCCGGAGCGGATAGTGACGGCGTCGCGGTGGATAGGTGAAGGGAGTTTCAAGGGGTATAATGTGGTGAAGTTGGTGTGTAACTACCTGTTTCAGAAGCTGTTGTCGGGTTTGTACGGGAGTAAGTTGACAGATATGACGTACGGGTACCGGATATTTCCGGTGGAGTTGGTGCAAAGCATCCGTTGGGAAGAGACCAAGCATCCGTTTTTCCTTGAGACGGCATTGAAGCCGTTGCGTTTGGGTGTAGAGATAGATGAGATACCGGCGAAGTGGGAATCACGGACGGAAGGGGAGTCACAGAACACGTTTTTCAAGAACTTCGTGTATGTACGGATAGCGTTGCGGGTGCGGTTGATGAAGGAGTCGGAGCTATTAAAGGCATAGAGGATGGGAAAGCGGAGTTTGGTGGTGACCTCAATAGCGGGATCGGAGAACGCGGTGTTGCGGGGCTTGTCGTCCTCGTCGTCGTCGCGGGGGATCACGTTTATCGTTATCGGGGATGTGAGCTCACCGGCGGAGTTTGCTTTGGAGGGGTGTGACTATTACTCAATAGGTCGTCAGGAAGGGTTGGGATTTGCGCTGTCGCAGAGTTTGCCGGTGCGTCATTATGCACGGAAGAATATCGGGTACCTGGTGGCGATGCGAGGAGGCGCAGAGGTGATCCAAGAGACGGATGACGACAACATTCCGTATGGGGAGTTTTGGGAGGTTAGTGAGGAAGTGGGAGAAGTGGGAGTGTATGAAGGCAGTGGGTGGACGAATGTATATAAGCTGTTCACGAATGAGGCGGTATGGCCGCGTGGCTTTTCCTTAGCACACATCAAAGAAGCTGTTACACCCCCCCCCCTTATGTATAGTAAGGGATATAAATACCCCATCCGTCAAGGGTTAGCGGATGCGAATCCGGATGTAGATGCGGTATACCGGTTGACGGGGGTGTTGCCGGTGAAGTTTGCGGAGGATAAGACGCGGTTGGTGGGTCTGGGTCGAGGCAGTTGGTGTCCATTCAACAGCCAGAATACGGTGTGGTATGCGGAAGCGTATGGGTTGCTGTACCTGCCCTCGTACTGCAGTTTCCGGATGACGGACATCTGGCGGAGCTTTGTGGCGCAGCGGATCTGTTGGGAGAATGACTGGGGTGTGCTGTTCCATCATGCGACGGTGAGTCAGGAGCGAAATGACCATAACCTGCTGGGTGATTTTGCGGATGAGGTGGTAGGGTACCTGCATAACGGGCGGATTGTGGAGGAGCTGGAGAAGCTGTCTCTGCGGGCAGGCGTGGAGCATGTGGGAGAGAACATGCTGGTGTGCTATGAGCAGTTCATACGGATGGGGTTGGTGGACAAGAAAGAACTTGGGTTAATAAAAGACTGGATAGATGATATATCTAATTGCGGGGTTGTATGCCGTGTTGGCGTTGGTGTTGGCGTGGGTAAGCGGGGGAGCGGTATGGGGTGATGAGGTGTATTCGTTGGCGCCGATACAAGGGACGTGGGGGGAGCTGATGTCGTGCCTGCGTCTGGATAGCCATCCGCCGCTGTTTTTTGTGCTGGAGAAGGTGTGGTATGGGGTGTTCGGGGGTGAGGTGTTTGCGATGAAGAGCTTTTCGATAGTGCCGACGGTGCTGACGATGGTGTTGGGCGGGGTGTTTTTGAAGAAGGAAGTGTCGAGCAGGGCGTCGTTGCTGTATATGCTGGCATTTTTTGCTTCGGAGAACATACTTTTGTACAGCATAGAGATCCGGATGTATACTTGGGCGCTGTTTTTTGTGACGATGTCGGGAGTGTGTGCGTGGTACTTGATTAGTAGGGGTAAGTGGGTGTGGGCGGCGCTGTTTCTGTTGAGCGCTGCGGCGTCGGCATATACACATTACTACGCGGGGATAGTGGTGGGGATAGGGTATGTGTTGATGTGGGTGTATACGGTGAAGTATGCCAGGGGAAATGAGGTGAAGCTTGGAGTGATAGGGGTGTGTGCGGTTGTGGTGTACATGCCGTGGATAGGGATAGCGGTGGAGAGCTTCGAGTTTTTTTCAAAGGATTTTTGGATACCGCCGTTGACGGGGATGTACATAGTGGGGTGGGGAGAGTTTGTGTTCAAGGCAGGCAGGTGGAGTGCCGGCTGCATTTTGTGTGGTCTATTTATAGGGATGTGTTGGTCCTTTTTCGTGCGGAAGGAGAAGCAAAAGATCGAGTGGTTCGGAATGAGTGGGGTGTTGTGCGCGGTAATCCTTGTGTTGGTGGGGCTAGGCCTATCGTTGCTTATCCGTCCGCTGTTCTATAACCGTTATCTGCTACCGGTGTGTGGGCTGATATGGATGTTCTTCGGGATAGAAGGAGGGATGATTAAGCGGAAGTGGGTGTATAGGGTGTTGTGTGGGGTGTTGGTGTGTATAGGCATAGTGACGTCAAGCATCACCTATGCGAAGGAAAAGAAGGATGGAGAGGAGTTCGCCCGCTTCCATACGTATGTTACGGAGCGGTTGGGGGCAGGCGATATATTTCTGACTTCACCGGGCGACAAGGGCAACCTTGAAACCATGTCCGGAATGACCGCATACCTGTTCAAGGGTCACGCGTATACGTATGAATTGGAAGGAATGTTTAAGAACCTTATCCCTCAATATGGTCGGATGCTCGGAAGTCCAAGCTTCTCTTACCGTTCGTTGTCAGGTGAGGAGTTTGCGGGCAGGCGAGCGTGGATCATCGTTTCGGAGCGTCTGGGGAGCGGTGCGCCCAATGGCTACCAGCTACCGGCGGCGGCAGAGGCGGAATGGTGCGGGAAGTTCGGGTGGCTGTTTTATAAATTCGATTTGTACGTTTCGGAGAATCCGTCGGCGTTCGCACAGTGATAGAGGAGGGTGTATCATGATACGGTTCACGATAATTACGGTTACGTACAATGCTGCGCCGGTGTTGGGCCGGACGTTGGCGAGTGTGTGCGGTCAGACGTATGAAGGGATAGAGTATATCGTTGTGGATGGAGGTTCTACGGACGGGACGCTGGGGTTGGTGGGTGAGTATGGTCGTATAGCGCGAGTGGTGAGTGAACGGGACAAAGGATTGTATGACGCGATGAATAAAGGTCTTGGTCTGGCGACAGGGGACTACGTGTGGTTTATCAATGCGGGGGATGTACTGCCGACGGCGTCTACGGTGGGAGAAGTGGCGGAGGGGGTGGGAGTGGAAGGTATGCCGGACGTTATTTACGGAGAGACGCTGGTGACGGATGAGGTGGGTGGGGTGTTGGGAGTTAGGCGTTTGCGTGCCCCGGAGGGATTGAACTGGCGGAGCTTCAGGCAGGGGATGTTGGTGTCCCATCAGTCGTTTATAGTGCGTCGAGAAATCGCGCCGAAGTATGACGAGCGTTACCGTTATTCATCGGACGTGGATTGGTGCATACGCAGTCTACAGTCGGCGCAAGCGGTGCATAATACAGGCCGGGTGTTGTCTCATTACCTTGACGGGGGGTTGAGCACCCGTCGTCGTTGGGCGTCGCTGGTAGAGCGGTTCAAGATACAGAGCCGATACTACGGGGTGTTGTGGACGGTGTTGCGTCATGTACAGTTTGCGGTGCGATTTGCGTTGTCACAGGGACGGAACTACGTGCCGGTGTTGGCGTGCAGCCTAATATCTTTGGGAGCTTGGGGTCAGTCGGCGGACGACCTGCTGTCAAAAGCGTCAGCGCGTTATGGTCAAGCGGGCGGTGTGTCGGTGGAGTTTGCGGTGCATAGCCGTGTGGGAGGAGGGGAAGAGAGTTTTGCGGGGAGGCTTCGGATGCAAGGGGATAAGTTTGCGTTGTCGACGCCGGAGCTATATATATGGTACGACGGCCGGGTCCAGTGGACGTACTGGGTGCAGAATGAGGAGGTGATGGTGAGTGAACCGACGGAGGTGGAGCTACAAGCGACGAACCCTGCGGTGATCCTGCGTGATCGGAAGGGTTATCGGGCAAAGCTGGTGAAGGAGGAAGTTTCGCCGGGCGGTCGAGCGGGGTGCGTGATAGAGCTGGTGCCGATTAAGCAGGCGGCAGGTGAAGGCGCAGCCTCAGTGATTACAGTCCGGATGGAGAAGTCACCTCCCCTACCCTATCAGATTGAGGTCAAGACGTTATCGGGAGCGGTGACGCGCATTGGGCTACAGTCGTTGAAGCCACTGGGAGGGGACACAGTCTTCAGGTTCGAGAGGTCAAAGTATCCGTCGGCGTCAGTCATTGACCTTCGTTAACCTGTTTTTTGCGGGGTTGTGAGCGAGAAGGGTGCAATTTACGATTCGGAAGTGAAGTGAGGGGAATTGCTTATAGACTATAGGTGAAGCGAAGCGTTTAGAGCCGGATTATAAGTAAGGTAAGAGGGGATAGAAAATGGGAAGGGGAAGGGGGTGAGAAGTAAGCGGAAGGGAATACATTTGCAGTGTGGTGCAACGTGGTAAGGTGTATACGCAGTATACGCGAAGTCGGGTACGAAAAGAAAAGCATGGCAGAAAGGTGGATTGAGTTCACGAAGATGCACGGAGCGGGGAATGACTACATCTATGTAGACACTCGATCGGAAGCATTGGAAGAACCGGAGAAATGGGCGGTGAAATGGAGCGTAGCGCATACGGGGATAGGTGCGGATGGGCTGGTGCTGATCAGCAAATCGGAAAGCGCGGACTTCGGGATGCGGATATTCAATGCAGACGGGTCGGAAGCGCTGATGTGCGGGAACGCGACACGGTGCATAGGGAAGTATGTGTATGAGGGGGGCTTGACCCAGAAGAGAGCGATTACTCTGGAGACCTTGTCAGGCATCAAAGAGCTGGAGCTGAAGGTGGAAGGTGCGGAGGTGAAAGAGGTGACGGTAGACATGGGGAGGCCGGAGGTGCTGGAGCAGGCGCTTGCGGCAGAAGTGGGGGGGAAGAAATATATAGGGACGGCGGTGTCGATGGGGAACCCACACTTGGTGATTTTTGAAGAGCATGTAGAAGAGATAGACCTGCCCGAAGTGGGCGGGGCGCTGGAAACCCACCCTTACTTTCCCACTCGCACGAATGTGGAGGTTGTAGAGGTTATTCATCCTGAGAAGTTGAAAATGCGAGTATGGGAGAGAGGGTCGGGTGTTACGCAGGCGTGCGGTACGGGGGCATGCGCGGCGGTGGTGGCGGGCGTGACGACGGGGCGCTTGGGTCGTAGGGTGACGGTGTTGATGGATGGGGGAGAGCTGCAGATCGTGTGGGACGAAAGTTCAGGGCGTGTGCGGATGAGCGGAGACGCGGTGAAGGTGTATGAGGGTCGTATACGAGTGAGGTGAGGTATGGCACTGGTGAATGAGCACTACCTGAAGTTGGAGAGCAACTACCTTTTTTCGGACATAGCCAAGCGGGTGAACACCTTCAAATTGACTCACCCGAAGGAAGGGCTGATACGTATGGGGATAGGGGATGTGACGCAGCCATTAGCGGGTGCAGTGGTCGAAGCGATGCACAAGGCGGTGGATGAGATGGGGACGAAGGCAGGGTTCCATGGATATGGGCCGGAACAGGGCTACCCGTTTCTGGTGGATGCAATCCTAAAGAATGATTACACGGCACGAGGCATCAGCATAGATGCGAGTGAGGTGTTTGTGAGCGACGGTGCGAAGAGCGACACAGGGAATATAGGGGACATACTGAGACAAGGGAACAGTGTGGGTGTGACGGATCCGGTGTATCCGGTGTACATTGACTCGAATGTAATGGCGGGACGCACAGGATCACTGGAGAACGGGAAATGGAGCGACATTGTGTACATACCGTGTACGGCGGAGAATGGATTTGTGCCGGATATACCGTTACGGAGGATAGATATACTGTACCTGTGCTACCCGAACAACCCTACGGGGACGACATTGACTCGTCAGGAGCTGGAGAAGTGGGTGAACTACGCATTGGCTAACGACGTGCTGATTATGTACGACTCGGCGTACGAGGCCTACATACGTGATCCGGAAGTGCCGCACTCAATCTATGAGATTAAGCGTGCGAAGAAGGTGGCGATAGAGTTCAGGAGCTTCTCGAAGACCGCAGGCTTCACGGGGGTTCGGTGCGCGTATGCGGTGGTTCCGAAGGAACTGAACGGCTTCACACTGAACGGAGAGAAGGTGTCGCTGAATAAGCTGTGGAACAGACGTCATACCACGAAATTTAACGGCACGAGCTATATCACCCAGCGGGGAGCCGAGGCCGTCTACTCGGCGGAAGGCAAGGAACAGGTGAAGGCGACGATAGACTACTATATGACCAACGCGAGGATATTGAAAGATGGGTTGCAAGGCTGCGGGATGACGGTCTACGGAGGAGATAACGCCCCGTACCTGTGGATTAAGACGCCGGAGGGTGTCACTTCGTGGAAATTTTTTGACACACTGCTGTACGAGGCCAATATCGTGGGAACGCCGGGCGTAGGTTTCGGCCCCAGCGGTGAAGGGTACCTGAGGTTGACGGCGTTCGGAGACAGGGATGAGACGATAGAGGCGGTAGAACGGATCAAAAAGATGTAACTGTGGTACAAATAACTATAAAGTCAGTGAGTTGGGTTTTTAACGTAAACAAAAAAGCAAAAGGTATGAAAAGAATGCGGGTTTTAGGAATGGCTGCTTTGGCGGCCGGAGTCGGACTGTCGGCGAGCGTGGCTCGTGCAGAAGGACTCGAAGTGAGTTTGGGCGCGGATGCGGTCAGCAGCTATGTGTGGCGTGGAACGTTCTGTGGTGGCGCAGCCGTACAACCGGCATTGTCGCTGTCATACGGAGGTTTCTCAGTGGGCGCATGGGGATCGGTGGATATAGCCAGTGTAGGTGCTAAAGAGCTTGACCTGTCTTTGGGTTACTCTATCGGCAACCTCAGCTTGGGTATCACCGACTACTGGTGGAACGGCGAAGATAGCCCTTACGGGTATTACAAATACGTCAGTGGTAAGGACTTCGCAACCGGCCACCTATTTGAAGGTACCATCGGTTACAGTATAGGGAACTTCTCCGCCTCATGGAGCACCTTCTTCTTAGGTGATAAGACGCCTGACCTTGATAAAGACGGGGGTTTCCAATACGATGAAAACGACAAACTCAAGATGAAGGAACAGTTCTCCACCTTTATCGAAGCGTCGTACGCCTTCGATATCAAGGGAATCACCTTCACACCGTCAATCGGTATCGTGCCTTGGGCGAGCCAGTATCATAAGAGCCACGAAGACCCCAAAGATGACAGGAGTTTCACCTTGGCAACCATTTCGTTTACGGCCAGCAAGGAGCTGAAGGTGACGGAGTCATTCAGTGTGCCGGTGTTCACCCAGCTGGTCTTTGCACCGGAACAGGACAATGCGTTCCTCGTATTCGGAGTAAGTTTCTAAAAAGATAAGAAAGAAGAAGTATAGAGTGCTGTCGCTTGGAAGCCATGTTGTGCCACAGACCGTGCCTGACGGGCGTCAGCCTCTATACCTTCTTACGTTAAAACAAACATTAACACACAAAAGACAATGAAGAAAATAGAAGCGATTATTCGCAAAGTGAAGTTTGAGGACGTCAAAGAGTCGCTCTTAGCAGCGGACATTGAATGGTTCTCGTATTACGAAGTGAGAGGGATAGGTAAGAGCCGTCAAGGGCGTATCTATCGGGGTGTGGTGTATGATACAAGCTGTATCGAACGTATCCTGATCTCAGTGATTGTGCGGGATAAGAACGCGGAGACGACGGTGAGCGCCATACTGAACGCCGCACAGACGGGCGAGATTGGTGATGGGCGGATATTCATCATACCGGTGGAAGAAGCAGTCCGTATCCGTACGGGTGAACATGGTGATATCGCATTGTACAACGCAGAAAACGAAAAATAATTATGGAAACAACGGTAGATACTTTGATGGAAATGGCCGCAGACACGGCGGCATGCTGCGCCTCGGCGTGCACGGAGATAGGAGAGGCGGTAGTGGAAATGCCTACAATGGATACGATTGCGGAAGTGGCCTTGTCGCTGGACACGGTATGGATGCTGCTGGCGGCGATGCTGGTGTTCTTTATGCAGCCGGGCTTCGCGCTGGTGGAAGCAGGGTTTACGCGTACGAAGAATACGGCGAACATCCTGATGAAGAACTTGCTTGACTTCTCATTGGGGTCAATCTTGTTCTGGGCTGTAGGTTTCGGCATCATGTTCGGCGCCGGTGACTTTATTGGTTGCCCGCACCTCTTTGATGTATCTTTCTTTGACATGGGCTTGCCCATAGAAGGGTTCTTGGTGTTCCAGACGGTGTTCTGCGCTACGGCAGCAACCATTGTCTCGGGAGCTATGGCGGAACGTACCAAATTCTCCATGTACTTGGCGTACACGGTTTTGGTGAGTGTAGTGATCTATCCCGTTTCCGGCCACTGGACGTGGGGCGGAGGCTGGCTGATGAACGGCGAAGAAGGTAGCTTCATGATGAATCTGTTTGGAACGACGTTCCATGACTTCGCCGGCTCCACCATCGTACACTCCGTAGGAGGTTGGTTGGCGCTCGTCGGGGCTGCCATATTAGGCCCGCGTATCGGTAAGTACGGCAAAGACGGTAAGTCTCGTGCTATCCCCGGACATAGCTTGACGATCGCTTCTCTTGGTGTCTTCATCCTTTGGTTCGGGTGGTTCGGGTTTAACCCTGGCTCACAGTTGGCCGCTTCGGGAGAAGTAAACCGTGTAGCGATCTCACATGTCTTCCTGACTACTAACCTAGCCGCTTGTGCCGGTGGGTTCTTCTCTCTCCTCACTGCTTGGGCTAAGTATAAGAAACCGTCGTTGTCCTTGACGCTGAACGGTGTGTTGGCCGGTTTGGTGGGTATCACCGCCGGTTGCGACTTGGTAAGCCCTGTGGGCGCTGTCATCATCGGTACGGTTTGCGGTATCGTGATGGTCTTTGCCGTAGAATTCATTGACCACGTGTTGAAGATCGACGACCCCGTAGGGGCCTCTTCCGTACATGGTGTGTGCGGGTTCTTGGGGACGATCATGACGGGTCTGCTGGCTGTCGACGGAGGATTCTTCTACGTCGGTACAAAGGAATTTTTCCTTGCCCAATTGTTCGGAGCCCTCGTGGTTAGTGGCTGGGCGTTGCTGATGGGTTTCGTGATATTCAAGGGACTGGATATGATCTTCGGGTTGCGCGTGGCTCCACGTGTGGAAGAAGAAGGCTTGGATATCTACGAACATGGTGAAACAGCCTACAATAGCTGATTAGTGAGAGTTAAAAGCAGTACGTTGAAACAGGAAGCGGGAAGGGTCGGAGCGGCCCTTCCCTTTCCGGTTTCGGTGCATCGCCTCTATACCTTAAACAATAGGAAACAAACCACCCAATGCTGATTGTACCAAAAAATTACGTTCAGAAATTGATGCCTGAAATTACAGAACAGGCGATACAGTTTCTAAAAAGCGATTTTCAGGATAAGCTGTCCAGGATCTTGAAATTACGTCGAGTTACAGCTCCGCTGTTTGTTTTGTCGGGCACAGGAGTGAACGACGATTTGAATGGAACGGAACACGCCGTCCGATTCCCCGTCCGCTGTATGGGCGGTCAAATGGCGGAAGTGGTACAGTCGCTGGCCAAATGGAAACGGCTCAAGCTTGCCTCCTACCGCATTCCTGCCGGATATGGATTGTATACGGATATGAATGCCATACGCGGAGATGAGGAGCTTGATAACCTGCATTCCTTGTACGTTGACCAGTGGGACTGGGAAAAAACTATTCGTTCCGACGAACGAAACTTGGGTTACCTGAAAAAAACCGTCCGGCAAATCTATACCCTTCTCAGGGATATGGAGCAGGCGATCTATGAGCGTTATCCGCACATCACCCCCTCCCTGCCGGCAGACATCACTTTTATTCATTCGGAAGAGTTATACCAGACCTATCCCGACCTGCCACCTCAAGAACGTGAGCGGAAGGCGGCCGAGAAGTTTGGGGCTATCTTTGTCATTGGTATTGGCGGTCTGCTGAGCGACGGCCAGAAACATGATGGTCGAGCGCCGGATTATGATGACTGGAGTACACCCAACGACGACAGCTATAATGGGCTGAACGGCGATATTATCCTTTGGAACGATATACTGGGTGTCTCTTTCGAGCTATCGTCTATGGGTATTCGTGTGGATGGGAATGCATTGTTGCGTCAGCTGGACATCAGCGGGTGTCCGGAACGCCGGCACTTGCCATTCCACAAAGAATTGCTGGCAGGAGAGCTACCGCTCTCCATCGGTGGAGGAATAGGTCAGAGCCGTCTCTGCATGTTCTTCCTCAAAAAAGCGCACGTGGGTGAAGTGCAGGCCTCCATTTGGCCGGAAGAGCATAGAGCGTTGTGCGCCGAAAACAACATACACTTGTTGTAATAATTAGACAGTTTTTCCGTGTTTATTTAAATAACTAATAAAACAAATTTGTAGTATGGCTAAGTTACGATTTAATGTAGTTGAGTCGGCTTTCAAGAAGAAAGCCAAGGATGTAACCCCTCCTACGGGAACGACATCCGAGTATTTTGGTTCGCTGGTGTTCAACAAGGAAAAGATGTTCAAATATCTTTCCAAGAAGACGTATGACAAGTTGATCGATTCCATCGACAACAGTACGCCGCTTGACCACGCCACAGCCGCCGAAGTAGCTTCCGGTATGAAAAAGTGGGCACTGGAGAAAGGTGCAACCCACTATACCCACTGGTTTCACCCCCTCACCGAAGGTACGGCGGAAAAGCATGACGCTTTTGCCGAACCTGACGGCAAAGGTGGTATCATTGAGAAATTCTCCGGGAAGCTCCTTATCCAGCAGGAACCGGACGCTTCCAGCTTCCCCAGTGGAGGTATCCGTAATACCTTCGAAGCGCGTGGATATACGGCGTGGGATCCTTCTTCTCCCGCCTTTATCGTAGATGACACGCTTTGCATCCCCACCGTCTTTATCTCCTACACCGGAGAATCTTTAGACTACAAAGCGCCGCTCCTGAAGTCCATCGAAGCTGTCAGCAAAGCGGCCGTTGAGGTGTGCCATCTGTTCCCTTCTTCCACAGACGTGGAGAAAGTGTACTCCTACCTGGGTTGGGAGCAAGAATACTTCTTGGTGGACGAAGATTTGTATGCCGCCCGCCCCGACCTCTTGCTGACCGGACGTACCCTCATGGGGCACGAAAGCTCTAAAAACCAGCAGCTTGAAGACCACTACTTCGGCGCTATCCCCACCCGCGTACAGCAGTTCATGAAAGAACTGGAGATTGAGGCATGGAAATTGGGTATCCCCGTACACACCCGCCACAATGAAGTGGCCCCCAACCAGTTTGAGCTGGCACCCGTCTTCGAGGAATGTAACCTTGCCAATGACCATAACCTGATCATCATGGCCCTCCTCCGCAAGATCGCCCGCAAGCACGGCTTCCGTGTCCTGCTACACGAAAAGCCTTTCAAAGGCATCAACGGCTCGGGTAAGCACAATAACTGGTCGCTGGGAACCGATACCGGTTTGATACTGATGGCACCGGGTAAGACGCCGGAAGACAACCTTCGTTTCATTACCTTCGTAGTGAACGTCCTTAAGGCAGTCTACAAGCATAACGCCCTGCTCAAGGCAAGTATCTCTTCCGCTACCAACGCCCACCGTCTGGGAGCCAACGAAGCACCTCCCGCCATTATCTCCAGCTTCTTGGGTGCACAGCTCTCCTCCGTGTTCGGACATTTGGCCAACAGCCAGGAAGAAAGCTTCAACCTTGCCGAAAAGCAGGCCTTCCAGCTGGATATTGCCCGTATCCCCGAACTGTTCATCGACAATACAGACCGTAACCGGACTTCACCGTTTGCCTTCACCGGCAACCGCTTCGAGTTCCGTGCCGTCGGTTCATCGGCTAACTGCGGTGGTGCCTTGTTGGTGCTCAATGCAGCGGTAGCCGAACAGCTGAAATTATTCAAGGCCGAAGTGGAAGCTAAGGTGGCCAAAGGGAAAAAGACACAGGATGCCATCATTGAAGTGCTCCGAAGCGAAGCGAAGGCTTGCAAGGCTATCCACTTTGACGGCAATGGGTATAGCGACGAATGGAAGGAAGAAGCCTTGAAGCGTGGCCTGGACTGCGAAACCAGTGTGCCCATCATCTTGGATGCTTACCTTTCCGACAGCAGTGTCAAGCTGTTTGAATCCACCGGCGTCCTCACCCATAAGGAACTGGAAGCCCGTAACGAAGTGAAGTGGGAAGTATACACCAAGAAGATACAGATCGAAGCCCGTGTATTTGGTGACCTGGCCATGAATCATATCATTCCCATCGCCACCAAGTACCAGTCCATCCTCATTGACAATGTCTACAAACTCAAAGACCTCTTCCCCGCCGACAAAGCTAAGGAGCTGTCTGCCAAGAACCTTGAGATCATTGAAGACATCGCCAAACATACTATCTACATCAAGAACGAGGTAGATAAGATGATCGAAGCCCGTAAGGTGGCCAACAAGATTGAACACGAACGTGAAAAAGCTATCGCTTACCACGACAAGATTGTTCCTATGCTGGAAAAGATCCGCTATCACATCGATAAGCTTGAGTTGATTGTGGACGACCAGATATGGACCTTGCCCAAGTATCGCGAATTGCTCTTTATCCGTTGACAATTAGCAAGGATTGAATGTAGAAAGGGAGAGTGCCTGAGGGCGCCTCCCTTTTTCTTTGCGCTTTAACACAAGGCGCGTAAAAATATTACCTTTGCACTTCGGTTGTCTTTTCCATGAGAGAAGAGAAGTTATGTGTGGTATAACAGCAATATTCGATATAAGGGACAGGCGGGAAGCGCTTAGGAAACAGGCGTTGATTATGAGTAAGCGCATCCGGCACCGAGGCCCCGACTGGAGCGGTATCTATGCCGGTAAGAATGCCATCCTTGTGCATGAACGCTTGTCTATCGTTGACCCCGCTTCCGGCGGCCAGCCCTTGCGTAGTAAGGACGGGAAGCTTATCCTGGCGGTCAATGGAGAGATATACAACCATCTCCGGCTTCGGGAAGAACTGAAGGACGAATACGAGTTCTTGACAGGGTCAGACTGTGAAGTCATCCTTGCCCTCTACCGGAAGAAAGGTGTTAATTGTATCGAAGATTTGAGTGGAATCTTTGCCTTCGCTCTTTATGACGAAGAAAAAGATGTCTATCTCGTTGCCCGTGACCCTGTAGGTGTGATCCCCCTCTATATGGGATACGATGCTGATGGGCATCTCCTTGTCTCCTCGGAACTCAAAGCCTTGGAAGGCTTTGCCACAGAATATGAACCCTTCCCTCCGGGTCACTATTATTACAGTAGCGACCGCAAACCCAAATGCTGGTATACGCGGGACTGGATGGATTATCAAAACGTGAAGGATAATCCGGCTAGTGTGGAAGAATTGCGGGAGGCTCTGGATACTGCCGTGTGTCGGCAATTGATGAGCGATGTGCCGTACGGCGTTCTATTGTCGGGAGGGCTGGACTCTTCCATCATCTCCGCAGTCGCCAAACAACATGCCGCCAAGCGGATAGAAACAGGTGGAAAATCCGAAGCCTGGTGGCCGCAGCTACACTCTTTTGCCATCGGCTTGAAGGGATCGCCCGACCTTGTCGCCGCAGAGAAAGCTGCCAGCTATATCGGTACCATCCACCACGAGCTTCACTACACCATCGAAGAAGGCCTCGACGCCATTCGCGATGTCATCTACAATATTGAGACCTACGACGTAACTACCGTCCGTGCCTCCACCCCTATGTATCTCCTTGCCCGCTTTATCAAGAGTATGGGTATCAAGATGGTACTCAGCGGTGAAGGTGCCGACGAAGTTTTCGGCGGTTACCTATATTTTCACAAGGCCCCTACCCCACAGGCCTTTCATGAAGAGACCGTTCGCAAGATAAGAAGCCTCCATTTGTATGACTGTCTGCGTGCCAATAAGAGCCTTGCCGCATGGGGTGTAGAAGGCAGGGTGCCCTTCCTGGACAAGGAGTTTCTGGACGTGGCCATGCGGCTGAACCCTTCGGCCAAAATGGCGCCCGGTAAAATGATAGAAAAGAAAATACTCAGGGAGGCTTTTTCACACCTGCTCCCCGAAGACATCGCCTGGCGACAGAAAGAACAATTCTCCGACGGTGTGGGTTATAGCTGGATTGATACCCTCAAAGAGACGGCGGCCGCGCAAGTTTCCGATGAGCAGATGGAAGAAGCCACCATCCGATTTCCTATCAATACCCCCCGTAGTAAGGAAGAATACTGTTATCGCTCCATTTTCGAGGAACATTTCCCCAGTGAAAGCGCCGCACGAAGTGTCCCTTCCGTACCTTCGGTGGCCTGCTCCACTCCTGAAGCCTTAGCCTGGGACCAGTCTTTCGTCAATATGAACGAACCAAGCGGTCGTGCGGTCAAAGGTGTTCACGAGAACAGCTATTGAATGACTGCCTCGCAGTTGCTCTGCACACTGGAGGCTTTAGCCAACCCCGAAAAGGCAAGTTTAGCAAGTCGTTACTTTAAGACAGGGGTGGGGCAATATGCCGAAGGCGACCATTTCTTGGGTATCACTGTCCCACAGCTACGACGTCTGGTCAAAGATTTTCGCATCCTCCCTCTCTCCGAGCTACAGCAACTTCTCTCGAATGAGTATCATGACGCCCGTTTTTGCGCCCTGATCATTCTTGTCGAGCAATTCAAAAAAGCTTCCCCCGAAGAACAGACCCTCATCTACGAATTTTACCTGGCCAATAGGAGGTACGTGAACAACTGGGACCTCGTCGACCTCTCCGCCCCGTATATCGTCGGTGAGTACTTGGTGGACAAAGATCGTTCCGTGGTCAAGCACTTGGCCTTTCACGGAACCCTTTGGGAGCAGCGCATCGGCATTCTTGCCACCTTAGCTTTCATCCGCCGCCAGGAGTATGAAGAGCTTTTTGAAATTATTGACCACATCGTGAAAGTAGGCCGGTCGCATGACCTTATACAGAAAGCCCTTGGTTGGATGCTCCGTGAAGTTGGTAAGAAGGATATGGCTGTACTGACCAAGTACCTGACTCTTCACGCCCCCCATCTCCCCAGAACCACCCTCCGTTACGCCATCGAACACTACCCTCCCTCTCAGCGCCGCGCCTTTCTCACTTTGCTCTCTAAGGAGAAATTGAGCAACGAAATAAATCAAGTGTATAGCTACGTTTATAATGTATAAAATATTTTTTTGAGATATGTAAGTTCAGGAAAAGAGTATTTTTGTCAAGCTCTAATGTAGATAGATGAGCATAGTAACAGACCTATACAAATCTGTTAATTTATATAGGTTAAGCAGAGGTGCCGATAGCTGTAGAGTGGAGGCGAGATTAAAATCATTGATATGAGAAATTATTGGGGTTGCCGAATTTATAATCGCTACATTCCTTTCCTTGCCAAAGAACTTGAGGCTGGCAGACTGCGTCAAGGATGGGGATATGACGAAAGTCAAAATCTCAAGAACACGACTGTGGATCTGGGTGCGAAAAAAAATCTCCGTATGCTTAAGGTTAAAAAAGGAGACATCCTTTTAGTACCTCACTTACCTGTTTGGGAACAGGTTGCTATTGTGGAAGCCACAGAGGATTGGGATACTGGATACCGTTTCGAAATTCCTGAGTTAGAAGACGGAGGGCATGATTGTGGGCATATCTTTCCAGCAAAATTCATCAAATCCTTCACAAGAAATAACAAAAATGTATCTAAGGACATACGTTCTACCCTCACAAACCGATGCCGATTTTGGTGTATCAATCATTATGCAGATGATGTAGAGTCTCTGTGCAGCAAAAATCCGGGTGAATTGCTTCCTTCGCAAAGTTGGATCGACCGGATGGAAGATGCGACAAAAAGAGTCTTTAATAACTCCTTTAAACAAGAGACTTTTACTGATGATTTATATAAAGAGTTAAGTAACCACTTCGGAAGAGCGGAGTGGGAACATGCATTAGTCTATGGGTTGAAAAACCTATATCCATCATATATTATTGAAAAAGTAGGAGGAAGCCGCGAAGAGCTTCACGGAACAGATATATTGATAAAAATTCCGGGTATTGTACCGGACTTCTACTATGTTATTGCCATACAAGTAAAAGATTATCATGACTTTGTAAGTAAAGAGGTCATTGGCCAGATAGATAAGGCTGATAAGCATTGGGAAGAAGTTGAGAACGTAAAGTTGATTGATAAAATAGTTATCATCGTGAAGGCCGATAAAGACGACAATCGGCATCTATTAAACAATGAAAGTGATGTAAAATTCATATTTGCTGATGAATTAAAAACACTGTTATCGGAAATGGGGAAGAGTATGATAGGAATAAACAATGATTGGTTAGAATAACATATAGATTAATTAATACCTCATCTTGCTCTCTCAGGACAGTCAAGGAGGATCAACTCCCTGAGGATGGTGTCGCAAAGTAGCATACCGTCTATGGTTAGGCGGAGTGAATCCTTTGTGCCGACCAATAACCCCTTGTCAATGAAGGGCGTGGCGTGGAGGTAGAGGTTCTCGGTGAATGCTTCGCCAAAGAGTCGGCTCACGTCCTCCGTCCGAATGCCCCATTTTGTCCGTAAGCGCGTGATCAGGTATTCATTGAACTGCTCCGTGAGCGAAAGCTCTTCTACAGTGCAGGGAAGTCTCCCTTCGGAAAGAGTAGAGAGGTAGAGCGATAGCGAACGTACATTCGCCTCGCGCCTCGTACCGCGAAAAGAATGTGCCGAAGGACCAAGCCCAATGTACGGCTTTCCCTGCCAGTACGCTGTGTTATGACGGGAGAAGTGCCCTTTTTTGGCAAAGTTCGA
Source organism: Tannerellaceae bacterium (assembly GCA_031288615.1). The sequence continues at coordinate 68,120 of JAITRC010000013.1, read as the reverse complement.
CAGTTCATAATGTTCGTACCCCGCGGCGGAGAGCCTTTGGTGAAAGTAGCGAAATTGAGAGGCGGAGACCTCTTCATCTATAGGGGACAGTCCCTTTTGGAGGAGCTCGTAGAGCGGTGTCCCTTCTTCGTAGGTGAGGTGATAAGCCGAGATATGGGGGAGGTCAAGGCGAAGGGCTACCTCAAGACTGCTCTCGCTCTCTGCTACCGGAAGCCCGTAGATAAGGTCGATACTTAGGTTCTCATAGCCGGCCAGTCGGCATAGGTCGATAGCTTGCAGTGCTTGGTGGGCGGTGTGCCGACGGCCAAGAAAATGAAGCACCTCATCATCTAAACTCTGTACGCCCAGACTGATACGGTTGAAAGGAAGAGAACGCAGAGAACGTAGATATTCGGGTGAAAGGTCGTCAGGATTGGCTTCGAGGGTAAGCTCCGTACAGTGGGACAGGTCAAAATAACGGTCGGCCGCCTCTACAATGCCTTCGAGGAGAGCAAACGGGAGCAGGGAAGGTGTACCCCCACCAACGTAGAAAGTCTGTGGCGCCTCAGTCAGGAACCCTTGCCGCAATTCCATCTCTTTCCGTAACGCCGTTGTATACGCTACCGTTTGGCCGGTCTCCGGAACGGAGAAGAAGTCACAATAGATACACTTCTTGAGGCAGAAAGGTACATGTATGTAGACTCCGGCCACGCCTAAAAAATCTTTTTACGGGGCAGTGTAGGCTGGAAATCCCTGAAGTAGAGTGGCTCGAAATAGTCTACGTCGACAAACTCCGAATTCAGGAATGCCTTTTCGGCAGGTGCGGCCATGTCTATTGCCCGAGCGCGGAGGTCTTCGAGGAAGTGTACAGTAGCTCCGCTATATAGTTCGCGGCATTTATAAGCTCCACTACCCACGAAAAACACTTCCGAAGATTGCATGCAATCGGCAAAAGTCTCTTCCGTGATAACCCCAGATCGCGTCTGCCCAAGCGCATGAAGGTTATGGTCATATACGCCGTAATAGACATCCTTGCCGCGTGTATCAAGGACGGCGATGTAACGGACATCCTCATGGGGATGTTCCTTTTTAGCGGCCGTAGCCAGTATACCCAGTGTGGGTATGGCGATGAGGGGCAGGTCATAGCCGAAACAGATACCTTTTGCAAGCGATACCCCGATTCGTAGCCCTGTATAGGAGCCTGGTCCACTGTCAACAGCTACGGCGTGTAAAGGTTCAGCCTGCTTATGCGCTATGCGAAGCGCCTCGCCTGCATACTCTGCCGCTACTTCAGCGTGAGCGTTCACCTTTTCAGCCTCCCTATAATAGAGTATCTCCCCTTGCGAGGACAAGGCGATGGAGCAACAGGTTGTCGAAGTCTCAATAAGGAGTATCACCGGTAAGTCAATTTACAAACCGCTCGTCAAACCGTGTCCGGCTCAGAATAGAACGTCCCAGTGTAACTTCGTCGGCATATTCTATCTCATCCCCTACCGAAACACCTTGTGCAAGAACACTGATAAGGACAGGGTAATCTGATAATCGTTTATAAATGAAAAAGTTAGTCGTTTCTCCGTCCATTGTCGTGCCGAGTGCGAGGATGACCTCTTCAATTCCTCCGGCGGCAACCCTTTCGACCAAGCTCTCTATCTCCAAGCTGTCTGGGCCTATACCGTCAATAGGAGATATCCGTCCCCCCAATACATGGTAAAGTCCCTTGTATTGACTGGTGTTTTCAATGGCCATCACCTCTTTTATACTTTCTACTATGCAGATTAACGAATGGTCTCGTTGCGGAGAAGCGCATATCGCACAGGTGTCCACATCGCTGATATTGTGACAGATAGGGCAATAGTGGATGTCCCTCCGGAGCGCCAGTAGCGAGGTAGCCAACCTTTCAGCGTAGCCTGTTTCCCGTCGCAGTAAATGGAGTGCAAGCCGTAACCCTGTTTTGCGTCCTATACCCGGTAAGGCGGAAAGTTCCGTGACGGCAGCTTCCAGAAGCACAGAAGGAAGGTTCATAACAACTGTTATTTAGTGTAGGAAAGATTTATAGATTTCATCCTGGATCCGCTCCCTGAGGTTAAGGTGGGAGAGGAGGAGGTTTGTGCGCGTCGGGTGCACACGATTGCTCAGAAAGACATAGATAAGCTGATTATCAGGGTCTACCCAAAAACAGGTTCCCGTATACCCCGTGTGGCCGTAAGTGGAAGGAGGCGCAAGGTGTCCGCAAGGAGATGAGGCTATGGAACGGGAAGGCTTGTCAAAGCCTAACCCCCGTCGCGAGTTCGGGCTTTTGTTGGAAGTGAAGAAATTGACTGTTCCCATCGAGAGGTAACGCTCACTCCCGTATTGCCCCTGGTTGAGGTAGAGCTGAAGTAACTTAGCCAGGTCATTTGCCGTAGAGAAAAGCCCGGCGTTTCCGGATACCCCTCCCTGAAAAGCTGCCCCTTCGTCATGCACAAAACCTTGCAAGACCTGTTGACGCACGGTCTGATCATCTTCTGTGGGTACGATACGTTCAAGTGGAAAACGCCGTAAAGGATTGTAGGTCGTTGTATAAGCACCCAGCGGAGCGTAGAAAGCAAGGTGAAGGTATTCGTCCATAGCTATTCCCTTAATCTCCTCAAACATCATCTTGAGAAGAATGAAATTGACACAACTATATACGTAACGCCCTTGCTTCCTCATCCTTGCATTGAGGATATCCTCCCGAATGTATTTCGGAAAAGAATCGCAGAGATAGAAATTTCGTGCCACTTGAGTGGTAAAACCCTCATGAGGTGAGGTCGAAAAGAGGCTACTGTCGGCCAGTGCATCGCGAAAAAAGTCTACTGTCGGCGGTAACCCCGACCGATGGTAAAGCATGTCGCGGATGAGGATGCCGGCTTTTTGGGTGTGAGCCACAAAAGAGAGGTACCGACCCAGCGGCTGCCGGAGGGAGAAAAGCTCTTCGTCGTAGGCCCTCATGATTGCAGGAAGGGTAGCCGTTGCTTTGGTGACGGAGGCCAGGTCGTAGATATGCTCCGTAGTGACGGCTGTCCGGTGGGAAGAGTCGGTGTAGCCGAAGGCTTTGTGGTAAATTACCCAACCATCTTTGGCCACCAGAAGCTGGCATCCCGGATAAGCCCCTGTATCCAGTCCAAAATTCACGAGGCGATCGACAAGCGTCAGGTGGGAAGGGTCGACCCCCACCTCCTCCGGTTCGTGGTAGCCCAAACGGGTCTTTTCGGTCTCCATTCCCGTCCCTCTATTAAATAGCTCCGGCACCGTGACAGGCAAGTGTCCCTTTACGGCAATCCCCCCGTACAGGGCTTGAGCGGCAAAATCCATCGTCCCTTGAGTTTCTTCGTAGGCAATGAGGACTGCGTGCGCCTTCCGTATCATCGTCTTATAATGGTGCGCATGGTAGGGAAGGGTGAAGAATACAAGTGCCACGTGGTGATTGTCCGCCAATTGGCAGAGAAGGTCGTTTTCCGGTATACGCGTGGTATGAATGGCACAAATCACCCTGTCATAGTCAGCTATCCGAGCACAAACTTCTTTCATCCGTTCATGGGTCGCTGTCCGTTCGAGGGAAAAGAAGGCTACCGAATCGTAACGGCTTAATGACCGCTGAAACATATTCCCCACCGGAGCGCCCAGCGAAAGTACGGCCGTCCGTGTAGTTCCCAGCTCCCGCAAGGGGAGGAAACCCTCCTCGTTTTTGACCAGCGTCATGGCTTCGGCATTGAGTTTTGCGGCCAGCCACGCGGCATGAGGTGTAAGGAGCCGTTCCTGCAAGCCTTCGGTCTGTATAGGCCGGTAGGCATGCAATCCTAATGCATACTTATAGCGGAGTATTTTGCGACACTTTTCAGCGATCAATTCCCGGCTGATGCTCCCGCGTTGGACAGCCTTCCTGACTGCTTCAAAGTCCGTTGATAGAGAGGTAGGTCCTAATAAGATGTCATTTCCCGCCAGCAAAGCCTGCACCGACGCATTCGTTCCCTTAGCCGTTGCCCCTTTCATTTCCAGTGCATCTGTGAAACATAAGCCGCTGAAAGCCAGCTCTTCCTGCAATAAACCGGTGACGATGCGGTGTGAAAAAGACGAGGCTATCGGCTTCGGCTCCAATGCCGGAACGCGCAGGTGCCCTGTCATCATGCCTCCCAGCCCTTCCTTTATATAATGTACAAAGGGATGCAGCTCGACACTATCCAGCCGCTCCCTGTCGTGTGCCACCAAAGGGAGCGTTCGGTGCGAATCTTCCGAAGTATCTCCATGACCCGGAAAGTGTTTGGCCACCGAAAGGACACCCATAGACTCCAAGCCTCGCGAATAGGCTAAGCCCAGACGTACCACCAGAGGTACGTCTTCCCCAAAAGAACGAAGCCCGATGACAGGATTGGCCGCATTGCTGTTCACATCCATGTCCGGTGCGAAGTTGATATGAATCCCCATCTCGCGGCACTGCCGACCTACCTCTTTGCCGTAGGCTTCCGTCAGCGCTTCATTGTCTCCTGCCCCAATAGCCATGTTCTTCGGAAAACGTACCGTTCCTTCCAAGCGCATCGCCAGCCCCCATTCCCCATCCAGGGCTACCAAAAGGGGCACCCCTGCGGCGGCCTGCATCCGATTGGTCACTTCCGCCTGTATCGTAGCTTGCCCTTTTTGATAGAGCACACCGCCTATCCCATAATCTCGCACATACCGGATAGTCCGCTGCCTATTTTCTTCTTTTTCGTCGGGGTACACAATGGGCATAAACAACTGCCCGATTTGTTCATCTTCACTTAGCGTGGTAAACACCGAATCAACCCAGTGCTCCATCTCACTCCCTTCCGCTGCCCGAAATAAAGATGGAACGACTTGTCCCATTGCCGAGGCAACAAATAGGCAGTGTATCGCAACCGTATAAATCCCTCTCATACAGTGCAAAGGTAAGCACTTGTTTTTACTTTTGCAGCAAAGAATGAAACGTATGGAAGAAGCTATCATCGCGATGCTCAAAACGGTTTATGACCCAGAGATACCGATTAATCTTTATGACCTTGGGCTGATCTACAAAATCATGATCAGCCCCGATAAGGATGTAACCATAGAGATGACCCTTACTGCCCCCGGCTGTCCGGTTGCCGATTACCTGGTGGAAGATGTCCGCATGAAGGCCGCCTCCGTCGAGGGCGTTCGCCACGTCGATGTCCATCTGGTTTTCGAACCGGAGTGGGACAAGGATATGATGTCCGATGAGGCTAAACTCGAATTAGGCTTCCTTTGATGAGTATTTACTTTACAGCTGATGCCCATCTGGGTAGCCGCTATCACCCCGACCCCCTGGCGGTAGAACGTCGTATGGTGCGCTGGCTTGAAGGCATTCGCCACGATGCCCAGGCCATTTACTTCCTTGGCGATACTTTTGACTACTGGTTTGAGTACCGCCATGTGGTACCTAAGGGCTATGTGCGTTTTCTGGGCAAGCTGGCCGAACTCGCCGATGACGGCGTCGAACTCCATTTTTTTACCGGCAACCATGACGTCTGGCTTTTCGACTACCTTCCCGACCAGTTTGGCGCCGTGATTCACCGTACGCCCCTTATCGTCGATCTGCTTGGTGCCACTTTCTTCCTTGCCCACGGTGACGAAGCCGACCCCTCCCCCACCTTCCGTCTCCTCCGCACTCTTTTCCACTCCCGCACCTGCCAGCGCCTCTACGCTTCCATCCATCCCCGCCTATCTATGGCTTTGGCTCATCGGTGGTCATATCGCTCCCGTACCTCCCACCCCAATCCCATTAATGACTTCTCCCCTTACCTCAATTTTGCCCATGCTGCCGTGCATTCCCATCCCGATATCGATTACCTCATTTTCGGTCATCTACATCATCCCCTCGAAGTGCCTCTTTTCCCTTCGGGTAACCTCCCCCGTCTCTTCATTTTAGGCGATTGGCTGACTGTTCCTTCTTGCCTTCGCTGGGACGGATGTGACCTCTCAAATATGCAATAATCTCCTCTGCACAACGTTGTACAAAGACGTTGTAGTTGTGGACACAAGGAGGAAGTAAATGTACAAGCGCCTTGTCAATGTAGTATTTTTGTTGCCTGTTTGCCTCCTTGTGGTTATCACAGGGTGCAACTCAGCCAAGCTGGCCTCCGCCCAAGAAAAGCATGCCGCCGGTGAGTATTTCGAGGCTGCCGCCATTTACCGTAAAGTCTACGCCAAAACTAAACCTCAGGATGCCGACCTCCGTGCTCTCGTCGCCTTTCAAATGGCCGAGTGCTACCGCCTCACCAATAACACCGCCCGCGCCTCCGCCGCCTACCTCAACGCGCTCCGTTACCATCACCCCGACAGTACTGTTCTTCTACGCATTGCGCAAACCTACCACAAGCAAGGCCGTTACCCTGAGGCCATCTCCTTTTACGACCGTTTCCTTGCCCTTGCCCCCTCCCACCCCACTGCTACCTCCAGTCGTATAGGCGCTGACTCCGCCTCCATCCGGAAAGCTTCCCCTACTCCTTACGTCGTCCAACGTATGGACAAATTTAATTCCCGCAAGGGAGAGTTCTCCCCCATGTTCTCCGGCACTTCCTCTGATCAGCTTTACTTCGCCTCCTCTCGACCCATCAAAGACAAAGATCTTTCCCCCTCCCCTATCACCGGCGTCAATACTAACGACATCTATTCCGTCGCTAAAGACGAAATTGGCCTCTGGACGAAGCCGCAGCTTTTGGAAGGCGAACTCAATACCGACTTTGACGAAGCTACCCCCTCCTTCTCCTCCGACGGTAACACTATGTACTACACCTTCTGTGACCAAGACACCGAATCCAATGCCCCTCGCCCCGCCCAAATCTACCGTGCCTCCCGTACCAATGCACAATGGTCTAAAGGTGAGAAGGTTATCCTTCTTAAAGACACCATTACCTCACTCGCTCATCCCGCACTCTCCCCCGACGGCAATTTTCTCTACTTTGTCTCCGATATGATCGGCGGCTTCGGCGGCAAAGACATCTACCGCTGTCGCGTCACCAACTCCGGCTTCGCCGCAATCGAAAACCTCGGCCCATCTATCAACACCTCCGCCGACGAAATGTTCCCTTACCTTCGTACTCCTACCACCCTATACTTCGCCTCCGACGGGCACCCCGGCTTTGGTGGCCTTGACCTCTTCAAAGCGGTCTCCGATACCTCCGGACAATGGACACTCTCCAATCTCGGCTTCCCCATCAACTCTTCCGCCGACGATTTCGGCATCACTTTCGCCCAAGGCGCCGATGAAGGCTTCTTCTCCTCCAACCGTAACGACCCAAGAGGCTACGACCATATCTTCTCCTTCCGCTACCCTACCGTCGAGGTTATTGTTCAGGGCTTCGTCTTCGACATTAATGACAATCCCCTTGAAGATGCTACCATCCGTATCGTCGGCAAAGACGGCCTCAACCTCCGCACCCCCGTCCGTAAAGACGCCTCTTACCGCATCCCCCTCATTCGTGGTAATGACTACGTCATGATGGCCGGTGCACGTGGCTATCTCAACCAGCATCACCTCTTCGAGACATCCCCCCTCGAAACCAACCAAACCCTTACCGTCGACTTCTTCCTTACTCCCATCTCCCAGCCCGTAATCATCGAAAATATCTTCTATGACTTCGACCAAGCCTCCCTCCGACCCGCTTCACACCTCGCCCTTGACTCCCTTGTCCAACTCCTTAACGACAACCCCCACATCTCCATCGAACTTGCCGCCCATACCGACCGCAAAGGCTCAACTAACTACAATCTACGCCTCTCCGCTCGCCGCGCCCAATCCGTCGTCGACTACCTTACCTCCCAAGGCCTCTCCCCAGACCGCCTCTCCCCTAAAGGTTACGGCAACTCCACACCCCTTACCGTCTCCAAACGCATCGCCGACTCCTATCCCTTCCTCCCAGAAGGACAACTCCTTTCCGAACCCTTTATCCTTACCCTCCCTCCCGACCAACAATCCATCGCCGACCAACTTAACCGCCGTACCGAATTCAAAGTTCTTCGCACCAACTTCGGCCTCTTCTAAGGTATCTCTCCCACAATCGTGGTATTGACACCCCTCCTCCCCTCCCCTACCTTTGCCACACCTAATTAATCATGCCATGAACAAGCATTACCTCTCTCTCGGTCTCCTACTACCTGTGGCTACCGTCGCCGGTACCAACCCTGCTTCGCGTAACCTCCCCCAACCCAATATCATCCTCATCCTTGTCGATGACTTGGGCTTCTCCGACCTCGGTTGCTACGGCTCAGAAATCCACACACCTCACATTGACCGCCTCGCACACGAAGGTACCCGCTTCCGACAGTTCTACAACAATTCCATCTCCGCACCCACTCGCGCCTCGCTTATCACCGGTCAATATTCCCATACCGCCGGCGTCGGCTATTTTAATGTCAACCTCGGCCTACCCGCTTACCAAGGCTTTATTAATAAAGAATCACTGACGATAGCCGAAGTGCTTGGTCAAGGTGGCTATCAAACCTACCTTTCAGGGAAGTGGCACGTGGGTAGTGCCGGTGACGATAGTCAATATCCCACCGGAAGAGGGTTTGACCATAGCTTTGGGATATTAGGGGGTGGGTCGACGTATCTATATAATCATGGTCACCGGCATTCACGTAATCCGGGACCTTTGGTGGCTGACGGTGAGGTGGTAAGCTTTGAAGCGGATAGTAATTTTCATTTAACAGACGCGATTACAGGGTGTGCCGTAGGCTATGTACGGGAAGCGGTGAAGCGGGACGCGCCATTTTTTCTCTATTTAGCGTATACGGCACCACATTGGCCGTTACAGGCATTGAAGGAAGACATTGACGTGTATCGGGGACGGTATGGGGTGGGGTGGGACGTGATACGGGAGGAGCGCATACGCAGGCAGAAGGAGCTGGGTGTATTGCCGGCCGGTTTTGGTGCCGCGGCAGCGGAAGATGAGCGGGTGCCGGCATGGGAGGAGCTGACGTACGATGAGAAAGACCTTTGGGCGCGGAAGATGGAGGTGTATGCGGCGATGGTGAGTGGGGTGGACAGGGGAGTGGGCGAGTTGCTGGGTGTACTGGAGGAGACGGGGGAGATAGATAACACGGTGATTGTGTTCATTTCGGACAACGGAGCACCGGCGGAAGAGGTGTCGGGGCAATTTGGTATTGTGGTGAACACGGGCACAGTGGGTACGGCGGGAAGTTTCGAGTCACAGGGTGCGGAGTGGTCGAGGGTGAGCAATGCACCGTTGAGAGGGTACAAGTCTAATGCGTATGAGGGGGGAATCAGTTCACCGTTTATTGGGTGGTGGCCGGAGCATATACCAGCGGGGAAGATAGAAGACGGGGTGGGACACATTATAGATATAGCACCGACGTTTTATGACATTGCGGGGGTGAGTTACCCGGATAACTATCAAGGGGTGGTGCCACATGTACTGCCGGGGGTGAGTTTGAAAGGGATTTTGAGTGAAGGGGGAGAGTTAGGGCGGCCTTTATTTTGGGAGCGGGCGGGGAACCGTGCAGTGTTGGAGGGTGGGTGGAAGTTGGTGTCGATATACCCTTCGTACAAGTGGGAATTATACAATTTGGCGGAGGATAGGGGTGAGACGAAGGATTTAGCAGGGAAATATCCGGAGATTGTGGATCGCTTGTCACTGTTGTACTACAAATGGGCAGAGGAGAATGATGTGGTACCGTTTGAGAAGATAAAACCTGAGCTACCTTTACTACATCGGGTGAGAAAGGGAGGGATACAGGTGTATTAGGAGGGGTAAGTGACGCGAAGCGGAGGAGACGCGGAAGATGGGGAAGGGGGTGTATATAATGGCGAAGCCGGTGGGATCGGAATGTAACCTACGGTGTAGGTATTGTTACTATCTGGGGAAGGGTTCGGGGGGTGTGAGAGAAAAGCGGGAGATGGGGGTGGATATATTGGAGCGATTTACGGAGGAGTATATAGGGATGCAGGCGGGGAGGGAGGTATTATTCACGTGGCATGGTGGGGAGGCGTTGTTGCGAGGGCGGGGGTTTTATGAGGAGGCGTTGCGAATGCAGCGGCGGTACGGTGTGGGGCGTGTGGTGGAGAACTGTATACAGACGAATGGGACATTGCTAACGGAGGATTGGTGTAAATTTTTGAGGGATGAGGGGTTTATGGTGGGGGTGTCGGTAGACGGGCGGGAGGAGGAGCATGACAGGTATAGGCGGGGGGTAGGAGGAGAGAGTACGTGGGGTAGTGTGATGAAGGGAGTGGAGAAGCTGAGGAGGAATGGGGTGGAGTATAATATAATGACGGTGGTGCATGAGGGGAATGCAAGTGCTCCGAAGGAGCTATACGGATATTTGAAGGGATTGGGGAGTAAGTACATACAGTTTATGCCAGCGGTGGATAGAGTGCAGGGGAGATGGGCGATGTGGAACGTAGGGTCGGAGGAATGGGGGGAATTTTTGGTAGGGGTGTTTGATGAGTGGGTGAGAGGGGATGTGGGGCGGGTGTATGTGCAGCAATTTGACGCGGCATTGGAGGCGTGGGTAGGGGGAAGAGGGGGTACGTGTGTAGGGATGGAGGAATGCGGGGGGTGTGGGGTGATAGAGTGGAACGGAGATGTGTATAGCTGCGATCATTTTGTGGATGAGGGGCATAAGTTGGGGAATATCCGGGCGGTGGGGTTGGGGGAGATGATGAATGGGGAGAGACAGCGGGCATTTGGTGCCGCGAAGCGGGAGAAGAGAAGCGAGGAGTGTGGGAGGTGTAGGTATCTATTTGCGTGTAATGGCGAATGCCCAAAGAACAGGGAGGTATCGGGGGCGGATGCGGGGAGGAGCCGTCTATGCGGGGGGTATCGTCGATTCTTCGAGCACATAGAGCCGGCAATGGAGTGGATGAAGAACGAGCTGCTGCATGGGCGTGCACCGGCGAATATCATGGCGGCGATTCAGGCGAGGAGGTAGGACTGGGAGAGGATGACGGAGGCGGAGGCGACGGAGCCGGGGAGAGGGGGATTGAGCTTGGAGACGGTGATGGTGATATGGGTGAGAAGGGGGAAGTTGAGTTTGAGTTGGTCGAGGATGCGTCGAGCGAGGTGTTCAAGAAGGTGTGAGGGGATGAGCATTTGTTGTTGGACGACCTCGTAGACGAGGGCGTAGGAGAGGGTGTGGTCGAGATTGTCGGAGAGGGTAGCTTGCTCAAAGGGGAAGGAGAGGAGGAGGTCGACGGAAAAATGGTTACCGGTGAGGAGCTCTTGATGGGAGACGCCGTGGTGTGCGAAGAAGCGCATTTGGCTAAGTTGGATTTGGGTGGTCATAGGTAGGAGGTGGAATTAAAAGGGTGTACCGTTAGGCAGGGGGATACCGAGTTTTTGGGCTGTTTCAAGGAGGAAGAGTCGAGCGGCGGTGTAGTCGTTAGGGATGATCCCATCAAGGATGGCATCTTTGAGGGCAGATTTAAGCTGGCCGACGGGTGGAGAAGGAGTTAAGCCGAAAGTGGACATAATTTCCTCGCCGGAGATGGGGGGCTGGAAATTGCGGAGACGGTCTTTCTCTTCAATGGCGGTGATCTTTTGTCGGACGAGGCGAAAGTTATCCAAGTAGCGGCGAACTTTGACGGGGTTTTTGGAGGTGATGTCGGCTTCACAGAGGATCATGAGGTGCTCGAAATCATCACCGGCATCGAAGAGGAGTCGGCGTAGGGCGGAGTCGGTAATTTGGTCGGTGGAGAGAAAGATGGGACGCATGTGGAGGTCGACCATTTTGTGGACGAAGCGGCGGTGGGCGTCGGCGGTGGGCAGGCGAAGCCGCCGGAAAATAGTATTGACCATCCGGGCACCGATGTAATTATGGTTGTGGAAAGTCCAGCCGAGGCGGTTGTCCCAGCGTTTGACGATAGGCTTGGCGATGTCGTGTAGGATGGCACTCCAGCGAAGCCAAAGGTCTTGAGACTGCTTAGCGACGTTGTCGAGGACGAGGAGGGTGTGGGCGAAGTTATCCTTGTGGCCGATGCCTTCGCGGGTTTCGACACCTTTGAGGGCGGAGAGTTCGGGGAGAATAAGCGTGAGCAGTCCTGTTTTGTCGAGTAGCTCAAAACCGACGGAAGGGCGTGGAGAGAGGATAATTTTGTTGAGTTCGTCGGTGATACGCTCCTGAGAAACAATGGAAAGGCGCTGAACGTTACGGGCAATGGCGTCGAAGGTATCGGGGTGGATGAAAAAGCCGAGTTGCGAGGCGAAACGTACGGCACGCATCATGCGCAGGGGATCGTCGTCAAAGGTGATGTCAGGATTCAGGGGGGTACGTAGGGTAAGGCTTTCGAGGTCGCTAAGACCGCCGAAGGGGTCTATGAGTTGACCGAAGTCATGTGCGTTAAGGGAGATGGCCATGGCGTTGATGGTGAAGTCTCGACGGTTCTGGTCATCTTCGAGGGTTCCATCTTCCACGACCGGCTTGCGGGAATCCTTGCTATAAGATTCTTTTCTTGCGCCTACAAACTCTATTTCAAGGCCGTCACCTTTGACCTGTGCGGTACCGAAGGTTTTGAACACAGAAAGGTGTGCATGCTTACCAAGTTTGGCCGCCACGGCGGAGGCAAGCTCAATGCCGCTACCAACGGTGACGATATCAATGTCTTTGGATGGCCGGCGCAGGCAGAGGTCACGGACAAAACCACCGACGACGTATGTGGGCAGATGGAGTTCGGTGGCGGCCTCCGCCACGAGACGAAAAGGTTTCTCCTTGAGTATGTTGTCTACGTTGTATATACTATCTAAAACCGGCATCTTTATTTTTTACATTAAAAAAGCGAGGGCGCTCACTGCAGGAACGCCCTCGCGAAAAAGCAACCCGCGGGGGAGGCGGATTGCAACGAGCGGTAAGCGAGACTCGAACTCGTGACCCTCAGCTTGGGAAGCTGATGCTCTACCAACTGAGCTACTACCGCAAGGCCATCATTTTCGTGAGGACAAAAGTATACAACATTTCGACGCCTCCAACGTTTTTCTAAAAAAAGTACGCGTATGGAAGAGAAAGCAATGAAGAAACTGACGGTTGTGAAGGTCGGTGGGCGTATCGTGGAAGAGGATAAAGCTTTAAGTACGCTGTTGACGAACTTCTGTTTACTGGATGGCTACAGGGTACTGGTTCACGGAGGAGGGCGTTCGGCAACCGATCTGGCCGCACGGCTTGGGATAGAGAGCCGGATGGTGAATGGCCGCAGGGTGACGGACGAGGAGATGCTCAAGGTGGTTGTGATGGTCTATGGGGGGTGGATCAATAAACGTATAGTAGCGGGCATAGAGTCCTTAGGACTTGATGCAATAGGTTTGACGGGGGCAGATATAAATGTGATGCGTTCGATTCGTCGTCCTAAGGGAGAGGTGGATTATGGCTTTGTAGGTGACATATTTGAGGTACGGAGCGATGTATTAGTGCATTTTCTGCGTGAAAACATAATTCCTGTGCTTGCGCCCATCACCCACGACAGACAAGGAAACCTGCTCAACACCAATGCAGATACGATCGCGGGAGCAACAGCCGAAGTCCTATCACGGGACTTTGAGGTGACGCTGATTTATTGTTTTGAGAAACCTGGTGTGTTGATGGATGAATCCGATGAAACAAGTGTCATTCCGGAAATAACTTATCGGTCGTTCCGTCAGTATGTAAGTGAAGGAATTATTCAAGGCGGGATGATTCCGAAGCTGGAAAATGCCCTTGAGGCCAGTGAAAGAGGTGTCAGTAAAATAATTATCACGAATCTGAAAGGAATCCTGACAGGTAGGGGGACGCGAGTGAGTTTTGTGAGCTGTAAAAGCGAATAAGGCGGTAAAAAGGCTTACTTTCGCCTTCGTGGAAGGGAGAGGAATAAGTACGGCGATAATTGGTTTTATTTCTTTGGTACTGCCTTCGGCGGAAGGGCAAAAAGGTGCGGATATGCCTTTGCAGGTAGACGGAAAGGTATTGCTGAGCGGTAACTTCGCCGAGTTGAGGAACAATCATTTCCATGCAGGGATAGATTTTAAGACGGGAGGGAGGGAAGGTCTTCCCGTCAGGGTTGCAAAGCAGGGTTATATCTCTCGCATTTCCGTCAATCATGTAGGGTACGGCAAGGCGCTTTACGTCTCCCACCCTGACGGAACTACCACCGTCTATGCCCATCTCCATAGTTTCGCACCCCATATTGCAGAATTGGTCAGGCAACGGCAGTATAAGGAAGAATGTTTCCGTGTAGATTTTGATATAAAAGAAGGTTTATTGCCTGTTGTTTGTAGCGAAGTGATTGCCCTAAGTGGGAATACGGGTAGCTCGGTCGGGCCGCACCTGCATTTTGAGGTACGGGAAACGGCCTCTCAAGAAGTCCTTGACCCCCTTGACTGGTATGCCCCGCTCATCAAAGATAGTCGTCCGCCACAGGCTCAGGGTGCTTATCTCTATGCCGTCAAGGGTAGAGGTACTGTTGGGAATGGACATTCTCCAAAGACCTTTTGCGCACTCGGCGGAACGGTAGAGGCTTGGGGGTATGTGGGAGCGGCCATACGCGCCTATGATTTTATGGACGGGACAAGGAATATATACGGTGTAAAGTACATCACCCTGGCAGTAGACGGCAAAGAGGTCTTCCGTAGTGGGATTACCCGCTTCGCTTTTTCCGAAACAAGGCTCATCAACTCTTTCATTGATTACGGCGAATGGAAAAATAACAGCCTGTTTCTGATGAAAAGTTTCATTGAACCGGGTAACGCCTTGCGCTTCCTTTATGCCGACAGGCGAGGGTTTATCTGCATCAATCAAAAGCGGGATTACAAGTTTGTCTATACTCTTACCGACGCCTTCGGGAACACCTCGCACTTTCGTTTCATTGTGAGAGGGCGGCAGCAGCTTATTCCGTCGGCTCCAGCTTGTGACGAGGTTTTCCAGTATGATACCGACAATCGGTTTGGGGCTAAAGGGATGCGCCTCCTGCTTCCCCAAGGTGCGCTTTACGACAATCTCTACTTCCGTTACGCAGCACCGGATGACGACCGCCCCTCGTACAGGTTGCATGATGAGCCGGTGCCCCTTCACCGTCCGTCCATCTTGAGCCTTTTCCTTTCTCCGGCTGATACCTTGCCACCTTCGGCTTACGGCATCGTTCGTCTTTCAGAAAATGGTTATCAATGGATTGGCGGAACATATAGTAAAGGTTGTATCAAGGCCTCCATTGATGAGTTAGGGGAATACGCCTTAGCTGTAGATACGGTTTCTCCTCACATCCATCTTGTCGCCCTTCGGGCAGGACACCACCCACTCATCGCCTTCCTCTTAAATGATAACCTCAGTGGCATTGCTTCGTATCGAGCGGAGCTTGACGGGCAGTTCGTACTATTTGAAAGGGAAAGTGAAACAAGGATCGTTTGCCGTGAGCACCTCCCTTCCGGTGAACTTACACTCAGTGTAACCGACGGATGCAGTAATGTGGCCGTCTATACCTGTAGCGTCGGATGAGGAAGAGGTTGATGTCTGTAGTCTTGTTGTGGTGCGCCGTCTTGGTATCGGTAGTTTATCTACTGCCTGCTGGTTTGCTCTTGCTACCTCCTGTACAAGAAAAAGTGCGGGAAAAAGTGCGTTCGGAACTTTCAAAATGGCTGGGGACTACTGTTGAGGTCGGTACCCTGCGCCTGGAATGGTTAGACCGTTTGCGCGTTGAAAAGATAACCCTGAACGATAGAAAGGGGGAACGGCTTCTGGAAGCTGATTATCTTTCGGTGGGCTTTCAGGTATTGCCGCTGATTGGTGGGCGGGTTGCGGTAGATGCCCTCCGCTTAGTTGATTTTACCCTCCACTTGGATAGAGAGGAAACAACGGGGGAATTGAATGCACAATTCGTACTTGATGCTTTTAAAAGCGATGACACGGAAGAAGGAGTAGACCTCTGCCTACAGTCCGTCCGGCTCCGTAAAGGGAAAATAACCTTTGCTTCGGAAGGGTTGAATGTGACCGGTTTGTCAGCAAAGTTTTCCGCTCCCGTACTCCGAAAAGACAGTATTTACATTCGCTTGGATCAGTGTTCTTTCCTAGAAACAAGGGGTTTTCAGTTAGAAAATCTGAAGGGACGGTTGTCAGGAAATGGAAATGATCTTGTTGCCGAAGGCATAGAGATACGTTTCCCCCACTCGGCCTTAAAGGTATCTAAGGCAAAGTTGGAGCGGAGCGGCATGGTGGTTTCAGTGGAGGAGTCCGACTTTTGTCCGGCAGACCTTGCCGCCTTTGTACCGGCCTTTAATACCTTTACCGATACGGTACACCTCTCCGGCTTCATCGGTGGGCAGACGGATTCTCTATATGTGCAAAAATTGAAGGCCGGAATAGGTGAAGATATCGGATTCGATGGAGAATTGATGGTTACACACTTGCTTTCCGACTCCATGTATGTTGAGGGCACCGTCAACCGTCTTTTCGCCACTTCCGACGGAATTTCCCGACTGATTGCCGGATTTGGAAATACGCTACGCCTGCTTGTCGACCTTCAAAAACTGGATACCCTGTCTTTTACCGGGACAGTGAGCGGGACAACCGAAAAACTGAAAGCCTTCGGTTTCTTCGATTCCGGACTGGGTACCCTCGAAACGGATGTGTTTTTAGGGAAAGGAACCGGTGCCGTAGCCTTTACCGTAGATGGGCTGGTGGGACTTATGTCGCCGGGCATCAAAGCCGGAGGGAAAGGGAAAGTGACCTTTCTACGTGACGGTAATTTTACCGGTACGCTCTCTGCAACAATCAACCGTTGGCTTTTCAAAGGATATGACTATACGAATATCCTCCTTGACGGAGATTTCCAACAAAACGGTTTTACCGGATCCTTGCGCATGGACGATCCTAACGGAGCCGCCCGATTGAACGGTATGTTCCGTCGTGAAGGCAAAAACTCGGTCTTCGATTTCACTGCTGATATACGGCATTTTCGATCCGACCGTCTCCGCCTGACCTCCGATTGTTCCGATCCCGACCTGTCTTTTACGCTCTCCACTAAGCTCACCGGTGATTGTATGGATAATGTACAGGGTATACTCCACATCAGTAACCTTTCCCTGCTGACGGCCACTAACAATTTTTTTCTTTCCCAACTGACCCTAACCTCTGACGAACAACCTTCCGGGCGTAAATTGACTGTTTCCTCCGATCTTATCAACGGTGAACTGAACGGCAACTATTCCTTTGCCACACTCATTCCTCAACTTTGTCAAACGTTGGCCGGCTATTTACCGGCATTCTTTCCCCAAAAGACCTTCAAAATTTCTCCCTTGCCAGATGACAAAGGAGAATTCACTTTCCTCTTTACACTAAGTAATACGGAAAGCTTGTCAACAGCCCTGAAATTGCCCATTGCAGTAGTGGAGGAGGTGAAAGTATCGGGTGTCTATAATAATCGTTATGATAAATTTCGTTTGGAGGCCTGGCTTCCAAAACTTCGGATCGGACGGTCTTTGGTGGAAGCTGGCTACCTTTCCTGTGAGAATCCCTACGCGCGTATTGAACTCCTTGCCCACGCCACACAAATAGGACGGAATGTAAGGAATTTCTTCAGCCTCAAAGCCGAGGCTGCCGAAGACAATTTTTATGTCTCTTTCAATGGGTCTAACAATAAGAGCCCTTTTTCGGGAGTTTCACTTGCGGCCGATGTCTTGTTCGCCAAAGAAAACGGCCTCTCTGCAGGGATAAATATCCACGAAAGCCTTCTTTATATCAGCGATACTTTGTGGCGTATCATGCCGACCACCATCACATTCAACAGGCATAAAATACATATAGACCATTTCTCTGCGGAACATGACGACCGCCATCTCCTTCTCAACGGAACCCTCTCTCGTGAGCTTTCCGACACGCTTTTTGTTGATCTTCACAAATTAGAACTCTCCTACATTTTTGACATCCTGAATATTCCCAACCTTCGTTTCGGCGGTGTGGCAACAGGTACCTTCCTTATCAATGATCCCTACGAAAATCGTATTGTACAGACCGGTAGCTTCACCGTAGAAGATTTTTCCCTCAATGATGCCCTCCTTGGACGCCTTGACCTGCACAGTAAGTGGGACGACGCCCAACAGGGTATACACATGTTAGGAAGTATCTATAATAACGATTCTCTTCGGACAGACGTCAATGGCTACATCTACCCTGTCAAACCGCATAGGGGATTGTCCCTACATTTCAACGCCAACGAGCTTAATATCGGTTTCCTCCATCCTTTGTTCCCTCCCGCCTTACACGATTTCGCAGGGAAGGCTTCCGGGCCTGTGCATTTTTTCGGGCCTTTTTCCAGCCTTTCGGTTATCGGTGACGCCTATGTAAAAGATGTACGCATTGGCTTCGACTATCTCAACACGACCTACTCCTTCTCCAATTCCATACACCTTGATACCGGATGTATACGTATTTCCGATGCGCTCCTTTATGACAGGGCCGGTAATACTGCCCGCGTCGACTTCTCGTTCCTGCATACTTTTTTTCGGGACTACTCTTTCTCGGCCGATCTCCATACCGACAACTTTCTTGCCTACGATCAACCCGAACGCCTTAATCCCATGATTTACGGTTCTGCTTTTGGCGGCGGCTCCGTTCATATAGCCGGTAATGACAAACGGATTGACTTCGACATCAGTATGAAAAGTCGCCCGAATACTGCCGTCAATTTTAACTTCACCCACATAGCAGCAGCCGAGGAGAACAGGTTTATTCGTTTTGTGCCTTCCCTTTCCGTTCGGAATAAAACCCATCACCCTCTTCCCGACACAAAAGGAACGCTTCCTCCTCCCCTTTACAAGGACGATGACCCCGTCGAAGTATACTTAAACCTTCTCCTTGACCTTACACCCGACGCTACTCTCGACCTAGTCATGAACCCCGCCTCCGGGGACCGCCTCCGGGGACGTGCCAACGGTAATATCCTTCTTCAGTACGGCACCAAGTCCGACGTCCGTATGTATGGAACGGCCGGTATCATAGAAGGCGATTACAACTTCAGCCTTCAACAATTCATACGCCGTAATTTCAAGATACGTGAGGGCAGTATCATCACTTTTCAAGGAGATCCCATGCAAGCTATCCTTGATGTGGATGCCATTTATTCCCTCTCTGCAAATATCGGCGACCTTGACCCCGGACTTCTCATTGAATCTGATCGTACCAATATCCCCGTCAATTGTATCCTCTCTCTGGAAGGAGTTTTGCAACATCCTGCCATTTCCTTTGACATTGAATTGCCCGGTTCCAACGGTGAAATAGAGCGGCAAGTTCGCAGTTTCATCAACTCCGAAGGCATGATGTCGCGACAGATCATCTACCTCATGGCATTGAATAAGTTCTATACCCCCTCCTACTCTTCTTCCTCCGGACGCTCTGACGACCTGAGTGCTGTCGCTTCCGCAACCCTGTCTTCCCAACTTTCAGGGCTGTTGAACTCCCTTTCGGATAAGGTGCAGATTGGCACCAATATTTATTCTTCTTACGACGGTATGGATGATACCGAAGTAGAGATGCTTCTTTCAAGCCAGCTCCTTGATAACCGATTGCTCTTTAACGGAAATTTTGGATACCGTAACAGTTATAATCTGGGGAAAAACGTCTTTGTCGGAGAGTTTGACCTGGAGTATAAGCTAATCCCCTCAGGGGAAATCCGCCTTAAAGCCTACAACCATGCAAACGATATGTACCGTTATTTAACCCAATCCCGCACGACCCAAGGATTCGGGATTCTCTTCAAGAAAGACTTTACTCTCTTGCCGGATCTTTTCCGTAAGCGCAAGCGTCTGGTCAATGAACAGCCTTTTCAGTAAGCATTCTTTTCCCCGCGAAACACATTGAGGATTGTGACAAAGACAATCTTTACGTCAAGGAAGAAAGACCAATTTTCTATGTACCATACATCCCGCTTGACCCGCCCCTCCATTTGTTCCAACGTACGGGTCTCACCGCGATACCCCGTCACCTGAGCCCAACCCGTTAAACCCGGCTTTACCAGATGACGCACCATATACTTGTCTATAATGGCCGAATACTGTTCCGTATGTTTGAGCATGTGTGGACGAGGCCCAACAACAGACATCTCTCCAAAAAAGACATTGATAAATTGGGGATACTCGTCAAGGTTCGTATGACGGAGAAACTCACCGATGCGTGTTTTGCGGGGGTCGTACTTATAGGCCTGCAAGGTATCGGCTTCTGCATTTACCCACATTGTACGAAACTTGCGACAGTAGAACTCCGCCCCATGTATACCCGTCCTTTTCTGCCCGAAAATTATGGGGCCGGGAGAACTGAGCTTGATCAGTATTCCTACCACCGCATAAATCAAAGGATAAAATAGGAGCGCCACAAAAGAGAACAAGATATCGAACGTTCTTTTCAAAAATCGGTTGGAAGCGGCCTGCAACGGTTCCCGCCGTGTACTCAAGATCGGGACGGACTCCATCAAATCCATCACAAGGCTTTTTTTTACTTCTCTGTAAAAATCCGGTACGATGTAAAAACGGATGAAATGTTTTTCGGAGAAGTTCATCATCCTGGACATTTTCTCGTTTTGAGTACTCGGTAATGTGTAGTAGATTTCCTCTACCTCGTTTTTCAGCGCATAAGTCTCTACCTCATGTGTCATCCCTATGTAATTCGGAAGAACGGTACGCAGATTTGTATTGTCATCAAAGAAACCCATGACATTGAAACCGTATCCCAAGTCATTTTTCATCACCCGATACAGCTCTATTCCGTTCTTTCCCGCCCCGACGATGATTACCTTTTTTAAACTGTATCCTTTACGACGGTACCATTTTAAGCATATCCGCACCAATACTCGCCAAATAGTAAAGCAGCAAAGCAACCCTGCGTAATAGACAACCAACAGTAGCGTACTGTTTTCTCCCATATGAAGAAACATCAGGCTTACCGCAAAGAAAAGAAACAATACTGTGACCAATAAGAAAGACCTTTGTACAACCCTCTCTAAAAAGACTACCGATGCATGTAAGCGTACCGGTACAAAATAAACGGAAAATAAATAACTGAAATTAAGCAACAATAAAACCTGACGCAAACGAATGGAGTAGATCTCACTTTCTCCTTCGCCTATCCATAGGAGCATCACTACAAACAAGACATTCACTACCAACAGATCCCCTGCTCCCACCAACCATTGTAGCCAACTTCGTCTTTTACTTACCTCCATTCCGACGATTCGTCCGTTTCTGTTCCCCTTCATATCCCTTTGTGGACGAAAAGGCTGCCCCGAAAGTCGGGACAGCCTTTTTCCAAATGGATCGGCCAGACTTTAACTGTCAAGCTCGACCCGCCATGAAAACCAAACCTTTTTACTTCACATTTATCAATACCACACGGTTCCATGCGTTTTCCGCATAAGGTTGTTCTTCCGAACCTTTCCATTCAACTGTTACCAATCCTTGCGGAACTTTATATTTATCAATCAGCACGCTAGCAACAGCCTTTGCACGCTTTTCGGATATCAGGTTGTTATACTTCGAACTCCCTGTTTTGCGGTCTGCGAAACCCGTAACTGTTATATGGGTGTTCGTTCTGCTTACAAAATCGGCAATTGTGAACAATGCCGGTAGCTGGTTCTTTTCCACAACAGAACTGTTGAGGCGGAAATGGATGATCTGATGAGTCCCATGTACAATGGCACCCGGAGAAGCAGGCTGATATTTCGGACATTCCGGACAGAAAGCAGGGCGTTTGCTTAACTTTTCATTTTCTTTCAGTAGATCAGTATTCTCTTCCCGCAAGGCATTGATACGATCATTGAGGTCGTTGAGCTGCGCGTAATCTTTCGGTTCGATCACTTCGAAAGTAGGCTTACCGAATTCCCATGTCAAACCCACCGATCCCTGAATCAAGGCGTCCGAAAGCTGCCTCCCCGCTATACGGTTGAACGTTTCGTTCATGAGTGAACCCTGCACTTCAATGTTCAGGTCAAGCCGCTTCGTCAGTCGGAACGCTGTTAGGATACCAGCATTTAACGTCGGTGATTCCGAACGTGGGAAAGCATACGTCCCATCTTCGTTCTGTCTGATATCTACCACGTAGGGGTCGGGCACCAACTTATCTATCCCGTCTGCGTACAAAATTCCATCTTTTACCTCTGTTCCTTCGGGGAGGCCTGTCCGGAAACGCTGTACGTAACCCATCCCCACCCACGGGATGAACCGGAAGAATCGCTTTTCATTATAAGGCGCCCACAGATTGGTCACATCGAAAAGAATACCGGCATGCGCTCCGCCGAAGTAACCACGCTGTACATATTTCCCCTCCAAATCCAGCGGCGAGGCCACCGGCCCTCCTAGCATATGGATACGAAATGCGATGTAAGGATTGAACCATTTCCCCACCGAAAGCTGAGGAATAAAACTATACTGGTTCAGCAAACCTGCTTCCATGCTCCGGTCGCCATAAAACAGGTTAACCCCTCCTCCAAGAGAGACGAACCAATTGTCACCGGCCTTGTTGTGCCGAAAATGTGTCTTGTAGCCTGCTTCCGTACTATGCCCATCTAAAGGGACAAACTCCTGGGCAGAAACGTAACCAGCAAGCCCAATCAAGAACGTAGACAAAACCATTCTGCTTGTTTTCATACCTTTTCCGAATAACAGTTCAATAACGTTGCGAAGATAAACCTTTTTCCAATACATACCTCCTTTATTCGAAATAATTCAGCGTCCTATACCCTCCCTTTCTTATATATGCATCCTTCTTCATCAAACGCAAGTCACTTCCTATCATATCCTTGATAAGTGCATCCAGATCATATTCCGGTATCCATCCCAGCTGCTCCCGTGCCTTCGAGGCATCCCCGATTAATAACTCCACTTCCGTAGGACGGAAATATTGGGGATCTACCCCCACCACTTCCTCTCCTATTCGCTTTTCTATCCCCTCTATATACTCCTCTCCCACTGTTGCCTTGAATCGCACCTTGTCCACAGTCGTTACGATTGCCACTTCTTCTGTTCCTTTTCCCTTAAATCCTATCGTGACACCGACTTCGCCGAAGGCTTTATGAATAAAATCCCGTATTGTCGTCGTAACCCCCGTTGCGATCACGTAATCCGACGGCGTTTCTTGTTGCAGAATAGCGTACATGGCACGCACGTAATCTTTTGCATGACCCCAGTCACGCCGCGAGGATAGGTTCCCCATAAACATTTTGGTATGCATACCCAATACAATACGGGCTACGGCACGTGTCACCTTCCGTGTCACAAACGTTTCGCCCCGTAATGGCGATTCGTGGTTAAAAAGAATACCGTTAGAGGCGTGCATCCTATACGCCTCCCTGTAGTTTACCGTGATCCAGTAGGCATATAGCTTCGCTACCGCATACGGACTACGCGGGTAGAAAGGCGTCGTCTCTCGTTGCGGTGTCTCTTGTATCAGCCCGTACAGTTCCGATGTAGACGCCTGGTAAATACGCGTTTTTTCTGTTAACCGGAGTAGCCTCACCGCCTCAAGGATACGTAACGTCCCTAAACCATCCGCATTCGCTGTGTATTCCGGCGTGTCAAAACTCACCTTCACGTGGCTCATTGCCGCAAGGTTGTATATCTCATCCGGCTGCACCTCCCCGATAATCCGTGTCAAGTTCATGCTGTCCGTCAAGTCCCCATAGTGCAGGATAAGGTTTCTGTCCTTCACATGAGGGTCTTGGTACAAGTGATCAATTCTATCCGTATTAAATAACGACGATCGGCGCTTGATACCATGCACCTCATACCCTTTCTTGATCAAGTACTCCGACAAGTACGCTCCATCTTGTCCCGTTACCCCCGTGATCAAAGCTACCTTCATACCTTTTCCCTTCTCTTTCGCTTGGCCTGCAAAGGTATTTAAATTAAGGAGATAAGGGATTTGTAATTTATTTAGGGAAAGTCTTGCTTAATTGAGAGCAAAGTGTACTTTTGCGGCGATTTCCTTATAGGAGGCCAGTAAGTGCGTTCGGAACGAACGACGCCTTCGAGGACTGAACCCTTTAAAGATTGGGAACAAATGTTTGTGATTGTAGAGATTGCGGGACAGCAGTTTAAGGTAGAACAAAATAAAAAGTTGTTCGTTCAACACTTGCAGGGTGTGGAAGGTGGTGCTCCCGTGGAGTTTGACAAAGTGCTGCTGGTAGATAAGGACGGACAAGTAACGGTGGGACTTCCCACAGTAGAGGGTGCTAAAGTGATTTGCGAAGTAGTTTCCCCACTTCTGAAAGGCGATAAAGTATTGGTTTTTCATAAGAAGCGTAGGAAAGGATATCGTAAACTCAAAGGCCATAGGCAACAGTTTACCGAACTCTTGGTCAAAGAGCTTGTAGCTTAACTTTGTGAGTATTTTCTTGTTAGGTATAAAAAAGTAGATTCAGAGATATGGCACATAAAAAGGGAGTCGGTAGTTCGAAGAACGGACGCGAATCGGAAAGTAAGCGCTTAGGCGTAAAATTGTTTGGTGGACAGTTTGCCAAAGCGGGTAACATCATAGTTCGGCAGCGGGGTACGGCTCATCATCCGGGTGAAAACGTGGGCATTGGACGCGATCATACATTGTTCGCCTTGATTGACGGCGTTGTTTGTTTCCGTAAAAGGAAAGGGGACAGATCCTATGTGTCCGTGCAAGGGGGATTTTCCGATTGATCGCTTCCAAACGTTAGAAACCCCCTTCTACTACTACGATACCGCCTTGTTGCACAAGACGTTAGAGATGGTTGTGGCGGAGGCGGGGAAGTATGGTTATAAGATACATTTTGCGGTAAAAGCCAATGCCAATCCCCGTTTGTTGTCCTTGATTGCGGGGTACGGTGTTGGTGCGGACTGCGTAAGCGGGGGGGAAGTGTGTGCTGCCTTGAAAGCAGGTTTCCCTGCAGAAAAGATTGTTTTTGCTGGTGTCGGAAAAGCCGACTGGGAGATAGAACTTGGGCTGGAGAGTAATATCTTCTGTTTCAATGTGGAGTCCCTGGCCGAATTGGAAGTGTTGGATGCCTTGGCAGCGAACAAAAGGAAAACGGCGGCAGTAGCTTTGCGTATTAACCCTGATGTAGATGCCCATACCCATGCCAAAATCACGACGGGGAAGCGGGAAAATAAATTCGGCATCAACTTCGGTGGCATTTTAGAAGGAACCCTGCAACGTATGAACGCGATGAGGCATGTCCGGCTGATAGGAATTCATTGTCACATCGGGTCGCAGATAACCGATATGTCGCCATTTCGCGACTTGGCGGTACGTATCAACGAAGTACAAACTTTGTTGGAATCACAAGGTACGGTCATAGAGCACATTAATGTAGGTGGAGGATTAGGGGTAGACTACTACCATCCAAACCATCTCCCCATTCCGGCTTTCGAAGATTATTTTGCGGCTTTTCATAAGCTACTCCACCTTCGTCCCGAACAAGAAGTTCATTTCGAACCCGGACGTTCTGTCGTTGCCCAGTGCGGTAGTCTTATTTCACGGGTGTTGTACGTGAAAGAAGGAGAAGTGAAAAAGTTTGCCGTCATGGATGCCGGTTTTACGGACTTGCTTCGGCCGGCGATGTACGACGCTTATCACCGGATAGAAAACCTGAGTAATGAAGCTGCTGAAGATCAGTACGATGTAGTGGGGCCGATATGTGAGTCGTCCGATGTCTTCGGACAAGATGTTCGCTTGAACCAAGTAAGGCGTGGTGATTTGCTGGCCTTTCGTTCGGCGGGGGCTTACGGGGAAACGATGGCCTCGCAGTATAACTGCCGCAAGCTGCCCCAGTCTTTTTTCTCCGACGAATTGTAATAATTCAGGATAGGAATGGAAAATGTGGTGCCAGTCGTTTATGCCTTGATGGGGATCACGGTAAGTTTGTTTCTTGTTCAAGCGGTGTACTGGCTGTTATTGTATGCCTGTCCGTTACGAAAGATTTATCAAGCGCCTCCTGCAAAGAAAAAGATCAGTTCCTTTCCGTCCGTTTCAATTGTACTGTATGTTGAGTGTGATGTAGAAACATTACAAGAGCAACTGTTATCCCTGCTTTCGCAGGACTATCCTTTTTATGAAGTGATAGTAGTTATTGACAACACATCCGACCAGACTGAAATGGTGCTCAAAAAGCTTGAAAAAGAATATACCAACCTCTACTATACCTATATTCCAGAAGGAGCTAAATACATCAGTCGTAAGAAATTAGCTCTTACGATAGGTATCAAGGCGGCCAGGCACGACATCCTTCTTTTCACCGAAGCCCACTGTCATCCTATAAGTAACAAATGGATAACCTCTCTTTCACAGGCCTATACTCCCGAAACGGAAATTGTACAGGGACTGTGCGGTTATCGTTACACAGATGGCTTCATGCATCACTTCATTGCTTACGACAACTTGATGGAAGGGATGCAGTACCTCTCGGCTACCCTTGCTCGCCATCCATTTACCGGTAACGGACGTAACCTGTCTTATCGGAAATCTTTGTTTTTTAACAAAAAAGGATATTGCCAATCGTTGGCTTTACGCGATGGAGATGATGACTTATTCGTCAATGAATCGGCAACGCCGAAAAATACCTGCATTGTTTATTCTCAGGATAGCCTCACCGAAATGGCTCCGGTATCTGAGTTTCGTCAATGGATGGTGACAAAGTTTGCCCGTGTCGTTACAAGTTCCCGCTACAAAGGCGTAATGCCTATGCTTTTCCGGATGGAAACGTTGTCTTATTTCCTTTTTATCGGAGCGGGAATTGCAGTTGTGCTTACGGGGGGGGTATCCGGTATGTGGAGAATGAGTATTGTGGCGGGAGGTCTTGTACTTATACGCTACGTGATCAAGGCAGTGATCTTGCATAAAGCATCTGCTTTGTTTAGGCAGAAACCCGTCACGGTGTGGTTGTTTGCACTGGAATTTATACACCCGCTGCTCGGAGTGTATATCCATATCCGCCGGATTTTTCACCGTAAGAGAAAATACGCCTTCCGGATGAACTAAAGAAATTCGTCCAAAGAAATTTTCCCTTCGTAGATAGCCTTGCCTACGATGACGGCAGGAATACCGGCTTCGTCAAGTTGGTGGATGTCTTCAGCCGATCCTACACCACCACTGGCAATAAGGTAGACAGGAACAGATTTCCGTATCTCTTTATATAAGCTGACAGCCGGGCCTTGCAACATGCCGTCGCACCCAATATCGGTACAGATAATGGTACGAATACCTTTGTCGTAGTAATCGGCAATGAAGGGGATGAGTTCCGCTTGCGTGGTCTCTTGCCATCCGCTGATGGCTATGTAACGGTCTTTGGCGTCGGCGCCGAGAATGATGCGTTCACTGCCGAAGCGTTCCAGCCACGAAAGGAAGACGTCGGGAGACTTGACGGCAATACTTCCTCCGGTAACCATTTCGGCTCCGCTGTTAAAGGCTATCTCCAAGTCCGTATCCTGTTTGAGACCACCGCCGAAGTCAATCCGTAAAGAAGTATGCGAAGCGAGCTTCTCCAGCATCCGGTAGTTGATGATGCGTCCCGCTCGCGCTCCATCAAGATCGACGACATGAAGGCGCTTAACGCCACAATCTTCAAAA
This sequence comes from Tannerellaceae bacterium, assembly GCA_031288615.1. The sequence continues at coordinate 40,595 of JAITRC010000013.1, read as the reverse complement.
TGGCGAGCTACTTCTACCGGATCTTCATTATAAATCTTTTTTGTTTGGTAGTCGCCTTGAGTCAGTCGTACGCATTTCCCCTCAATGAGGTCAATGGCGGGGATGATTTCTATCATATATTCAAGAAATTACGCAAGATTGTTTCACCTATGGAACCACTCTTTTCGGGATGAAATTGCGTGGCGTAGAAATTATCCTTGTGAAGAGCGGAACTAAAAGGCTGGGTGTATTCGGTAAGGGCTACGGTACAGGTATTGACCGGCACGTAATAGCTGTGGACAAAATAGACGAAAGAGTTTTCCAAAGAAGGAGGGAAAAGTACGCCCGAAACGTTTGTCAATGTGTTCCACCCCATGTGGGGTATCTTGTCTTCGTGGCGGAGAGAGACAAAACGCTTTACCTCAGTTTCGAAAACCCCGATACAATCTGCATTCCCTTCTTCCGAGTGGCGACACAATAGCTGCATACCAATACAAATACCCAACACCGGTTGCCTCAAACTGCGTATCAACTCATCCAGTCGCCGTTCCCGAAGGTAAGACATCGTCGTATTGGCTTCCCCTACTCCTGGGAAGATCACCTTGTCCGCCCGGCGGATGCGCTCAACCTCATCCGTTATCACCGGTGTGATACCCAGACGTTTGAGCGCATAATCCACCGAACAAATATTACCTGCATTATACTTGATGATAACTACGTCCATTCCTCCTTGATTAGCTCTGTTAGCGAATGGACGCAAAAGTAAACCTTATTGGTGGAAAGTAAGCCCGTCTCCCGAACGACCAATCAAAATGGGACGGCTACGGTCTATCTTCGTGCCAAGTATTTCCTTAGACAGCTCATTGAGTACATATTTTTGAATGACACGTTTTACGGGGCGGGCACCAAACTGCGGATCATAGCCTTCGGAAGAAATAAAAGCGACCGCTTCGGGAGTGAAGTTGAGTGTAATACCGTTACCGGCAAGCGTCTGCCGGACAGCATCCAGTTGCAAGGTCACGATGCGGCATATCTCGTCCTCGTTTAAAGGAGTAAACATGATTACCTCATCAATTCGGTTGAGAAATTCGGGTCGTATGGATTTTCGGAGTAGCTCCAGGACTTGCGCACGGGTATCACGGATGATGCGTTCGCGATTAGTCCTATCAATCTGTTCCATATTTTCACGGATGAGCGAGGATCCGAGATTACTGGTCATGATGATAATGGTATTCTTGAAATTCACCGTTCGTCCTTTGTTATCAGTCAGTCTTCCATCGTCCAGCACCTGCAAAAGGACATTGAATACGTCTGGATGCGCTTTCTCAATCTCGTCGAAAAGGACGACAGAATAGGGTTTGCGGCGTATCGCTTCGGTAAGTTGCCCTCCTTCCTCGTATCCTACGTATCCCGGAGGAGCACCGATGAGACGGGTGGCACTGAATTTTTCTTGATACTCGCTCATATCAATGCGGGTCATCATACTATCATCATCAAAGAGGTATCCAGCCAAGGCCTTAGCCAATTCCGTTTTACCAACGCCCGTTGTTCCAAGAAAGATAAAGGAGCCTACCGGCCTACGCGGATCCTGCAGCCCCGCACGACTACGCCGTACGGCATCAGCTACAGCCGTGATGGCTTCATCCTGTCCTACGACACGGCGGTGCAACTCCTCTTCAAGGTGCAACAGTTTGTCCTTTTCACTCTGCATCATCTTGTTCACAGGGATACCTGTCCAGCGAGATACGACATCAGCAATATCCTCACTATCCACTTCCTCTTTGATCATTGCCGCCGCTCCTTGCAGGGCATGCAGTTGCGCCTGTACCTGCTCTATTTCAGCCTCTTTAGCCTTAATCCTCCCGTAACGTAACTCGGCTACTTTGCCGTAATCTCCCTCGCGTTCTGCCTTGTCGGCCTCAAATTTCAAATGCTCAATATCACTCTTGTTCTGCTGGATACGTCCGACCAGGCCTTTTTCGGTTTGCCACTGTGCTTTCTGGCGCTTCTCTTCTTCTTTGAGGTTGGCAATTTCCTTTCCAAGAGATTCCAGTTTAGCAGTGTCATCTTCGCGTTTGATGGCTTCGCGTTCTATTTCCAGTTGCTTGATGCGGCGGGATATCTCATCCAGTGATTCAGGTACGGAATCGACTTGTATACGGAGGCGGGCAGCTGCTTCGTCCATGAGGTCAATGGCCTTGTCGGGCAGAAAACGGTCAGTGATATAACGCGAGGAGAGCTGTACGGCAGCTATAATCGCATCGTCCTTAATACGTACCTTGTGGTGGGTCTCGTACTTTTCTTTTAACCCCCGAAGGATGGAGATGGTATCAGCTTCGTCCGGCTCTTCCGTCATCACAATCTGGAAGCGGCGCTCCAAAGCTTTATCTTTTTCAAAGTATTTTTGATACTCATTCAGAGTGGTCGCTCCAATAGCCCGTAACTCACCCCGCGCCAAAGCCGGTTTCAGGATATTCGCTGCATCCATAGCACCCTCACCCTTGCCTGCTCCCACTAAGGTGTGTATCTCGTCAATAAAAAGAATGATCTCCCCTTCCGACTTGATCACTTCATTGACCACCGACTTTAGCCGTTCCTCAAATTCACCTTTGTATTTGGCTCCCGCTACTAAAGCTCCCATATCCAAAGAAAAGAGCTGTTTTGACTTCAGGTTTTCCGGTACATCACCTCGAATGATACGATGAGCCAAACCTTCGGCGATAGCTGTCTTCCCTACACCGGGTTCACCGATTAAGATGGGGTTGTTCTTAGTCCTTCGGCTCAATATCTGGAGCACGCGGCGTATCTCATCGTCCCTCCCGATGACGGGGTCCAATTTCCCTGTACGCGCCCGTTCGTTCAGATTCACCGCATATTTACCGAGTGCATCATAGGTGTCTTCCGCCGAAGGGCTTGTTACTTTACTTCCTTTTCTCAATTCTTCAATGGCGGCCTGTAAGTCCTTTCCAGTCAAGCCCATATCCTTTAGAAGCTGTGAGGCGGGACTATTCACTTTCAGTAAGGCCATTAGGATATGCTCCAAGGAAACGTACTTATCCCCCATTTTGCCGGAGATTTCTACAGCCTGGAGGAGTACGCTTTCTGTTTCTCGTGAAAAATAAGGTTCACCCCCCGATACTTTCGTACCGGCTTCAACCAGGCGGTCAATGGCTACATGCAAACCGGATACATTCAGCCCTATTTTGTGAAAGATGTAATTTATGACACTTTCGCCTGTCAAAATGACAGCTTTTAAAAGATGTACAGGTTCTATCGCTTGCTGTCCGTGCTTCACAACCAGCTCAACAGCCGATTGTACAGCTTCTTGTCCTTTAATTGTAAAATTATTCAGATTCATCGTTTTCAATGGTTTAGAGTTATTGTTAGTCAACTTCTCGCATGATACGACCTGCAAAAACGATGCCATGAAGAAGGCCGGAAGAAAAGGCGATCAGTATGGAGAGGATACAAAAATGTGGGTTAACTTTGTAACTTTGCAAATGAAAGACGAAGTGGCAAGGAATCGGGAAGCTCCGTTGAGAGGAAAGGAATGAAGGCGCTAATGTTCGGGTGGGAATTCCCACCCCATATACTCGGAGGCTTGGGTACGGCGAGCTACGGGTTGACGCGAGGTATGGCGACCCAAGGAGATATGGAAATTGTGTTCTGCATCCCTAAGCCGTGGGGCGATGAAGACCAGCAGTTCCTGCGGATTGTGGGGATGTGCAACGTACCGATAGTATGGCGGGAGACAAATATGGAGCATGTGAAATGGAGGCTGGAATCTTTCCATACGGATCCCCAGAAGTATTTCGATTATAGAGACCATATTTATGCCGATTTTAGCTACCGTTACGTGAACGACCTGGGTTGCTTTGAGTTTTCAGGCCGGTATCCGGACAATCTGATGGAGGAGATTGATAACTATTCGATTGTAGCTGGTGTAGTGGCAAGGACGGAGAGTTACGACGTGATCCATGCACACGACTGGCTGACTTACCCGGCCGGTATCCATGCCAAGATGGTGAGTGGGAAGCCTCTCATAATCCATGTCCATGCAACGGATTATGATCGCAGTAGAGGGAATGTCAATCCCTCTGTCTATGGTATAGAGAAGAACGGGATGGATTATGCCGACCATATTATTACGGTGAGTAATCTGACGCGTCAAACGGTGATTGAAAAATATCATCAGCATCCGGACAAGGTGACGACGGTGCACAATGCGGTAGAGCCGCTTAGCTCCGAAATTCTTGCAATCAAGGATAAGAGAGGAGTGAAGGATAAGGTGATCACGTTTCTGGGACGAATCACGATGCAGAAAGGCCCCGAATATTTTGTGGAAGCAGCCGCCAAAGTGCTGAGCAAGGCAAATAATGTACGTTTTGTGATGGCGGGGAGTGGAGACATGACGGATAAAGTGATACGATTGGTGGCCTCGCGTCATATCTCGGACAAGTTCCACTTTACGGGATTTATGAAAGGGATACAGGTATACGAGGTATTGAAGTCAAGTGATGCATACGTGATGCCGTCAGTGTCCGAACCGTTTGGAATATCGCCGCTGGAAGCCATGCAATGCGGTGTACCGACTATTATTTCCAAGCAGTCGGGTTGCGCGGAGATATTGGAGCATGCCATCTGTGTAGACTATTGGGATATAGAAGCAATGGCCGACGCAATGTACTCAATCGTTACCTACCCTTCGATGTACCGGTTTCTCCGCGAGGAAGGGAAAAAAGAGGTAGACAACATTAAGTGGGAGTATGCGGGAGAAAAAGTACGTCGTATTTACGAGCAAGTCGTACGCCAATATTAAAAGCGATTCCGGGCATGAAAACAATCTGTTTCTACTTTCAGGTGCACCAACCGTATCGATTGAGGCGTTATCGATTCTTCGACATTGGGAACGATCATTATTATTATGATGATTTTCACAATGAAGAGATCATGCGTCGTATGGCAGAGCGTTGCTACCTCCCTGCCAACCGGACGATACTGGAGATGATCCTATCAAGCGGGGGGCGATTCAAGGCGGCTTTTTGTATCTCGGGAATGGCGTTAGAGCAGATGGAGCTTTATTCGCCGGAAGTGCTTGACAGTTTCAAGGAGCTGGGAAAGACAGGAAATGTGGAATTTTTGACGGAGACGTATGCACATTCCCTATCCTCGTTGGGAGATGAGGAGGAGTTTCGCCTGCAAGTAAAACGTCACAAGGAAAAAGTATATGACGTTTTTGGTGTAGAGCCGAAAATACTACGGAATACGGAATTGATTTATTCGGATGATATCGCCGAACTGGTTACCGACATGGGATTCACGGGGATGTTGACCGAAGGCGCCAAGCATGTGATGGGGTGGAAAAGCCCGAACTACATCTATACCTCCTCCGTGCAGCCCGAACTTCGATTATTGTTGAAAAATAGCCGGTTCAGTGAAGACCTGTCCATGCGTTTCAATAATTCCAGCTGGAATGAATACCCGCTTACGGCGGACAAGTACATGGGATGGATAGCATCTACACCGCAAGCCGAGCAGATCATCAACCTTTTTATGAACTACGAAGTGCTCGGTTCCATTCAGCCGGCCGAATCGGGAATCTTTGAGTTTTTCAAAGCCTTGCCACGTTTTGCGGGGGATTGCGGGATATCGTTTTCCACACCTTCGGAAGCCTTCAACCTACTTAATCCGGTAGAAAGCATCTCGGTGCCACACCCTATCTCGTGGGTAGATGAGGAAAGGGATACCGGTTCATGGCTGGGTAATGTGCTACAACAAGAGGCGTTCCGAAAGGTGAACGGTATCAGCGAGCGCGTTCGCATAGCCGAAGACCGTCGCCTTCGGCAAGACTGGAATTACCTGCAAAGCAGCGATCACTTCTACTACATGAATACGCGCCACCCAGGTAAAACGTTCAGCCCTTACGATAACCCCTACGACGCTTTCAGCAATTATATGAACGTCCTTTCCGATTTTATAGTCCGTCTCAACACTTTATTTCCGGAAGCAATAGAAAATGAAGAGCTTAATGCTTTGCTGACCACCATTCGCAATCAGGGCACAGAGATAGAAGTGCTCCGAAAGGAAGTTGCTCGCTTGCGTAAAAGTAAAGTAACGAATGAACAAAATAGTAAATAAGGAATACCTGTCTGCCCACGTAGTCAAACTGGAGGTGGAGGCACCGCTGATTGCCCAGACAAGGCAGGCTGGGCACTTTGTCATCGTGCGGGTGGGCGAAAAAGGGGAACGTATCCCCCTGACGATTGCCGACGCCGATACGGTGAAGGGTACCATCACGCTGGTTGTACAAGCCATAGGCGTTTCGACGCGAAAGATATGCGCCTTGGAAGTTGGGCAGGTATTGACTGATATGGTCGGCCCTTTGGGGCAAGCCACGCATGTGACGCAGGTCGGCACGGTGGTCTGTGCCGGAGGGGGAGTGGGAGCAGCACCGCTGATGCCTATTGCGAAAGCATTCCACGAAGCGGGCAACCGCGTAGTGGTGGTGCTGGCGGCGCGTACAAAAGAACTGATCATCTTGGAAGAAGAGATGCGGAGCTATTCCGATGAGGTGATTATCATGACCGACGACGGATCGTATGGCACAAAAGGGCTGATCACTAAAGGTGTGGAAGACGTTATCTTGCGTGAAAAGGTAAACCTGTGTATCACCATAGGGCCTGCGGTGATGATGAAATTCGTCGCCGAGTTGACCCGTAAGTATGAGGTACCCACGGTAGCATCGTTGAATACAGTGATGGTGGACGGGACGGGGATGTGCGGAGCCTGCCGCGTTAGCGTCGGGGGAAAGACAAAGTTTGTGTGTGTAGATGGACCTGAGTTTGACGCTCATCAGGTCAATTTTGATGAGATGCTGATGCGTTTGCGTAATTGAAATGAAAATACTCATTCTGGGTGCCGGAAAGATGGGATCTTTCTTCACCGACTTGTTAAGTTTTGACCATGAGGTAGCCGTATTGGAGAAAGACCCTAAAAGGCTACGCTTTATCTATAACGCTTTACGGTTTCAAAACCTGGAAGAAGTACGTGGATTTGCCCCTGAGATGGTGATCAACTGCGTCACGCTAAGCTATACTATAGAAGCTTTTCGCCAAGTGATGCCGTTCCTTCCCTCTACTTGTATCCTTTCCGACATCACCTCAGTAAAAACAGGCCTCAAAGAATTCTATGGGGTATCGGGGTTCCCGTTCACTTCCACCCACCCCATGTTCGGTCCGACTTTCGCCAACCTTGATAATCTTGCCAACGAAAATACCATTATCATTTCCGAAGGTGACCGGCTCGGCCATGAGTTTTTCAAAGACCTCTATACCAACCTCCATTTGCACATTTGCGAGTATACCTTTGAAGAGCACGATAGCGTTGTAGCCTACTCATTGGGGATACCTTTCGCCTCCACAATTGTTTTTGCCTCTACTATGAAGCATCAGGATGCCCCCGGTACAACTTTTAAACGGCACATGAGCATAGCGCGGGGGCTTTTTTCGGAAGACGATTACCTCCTTACGGAGATTTTGTGCAATCCCCGTACTCCGAAACAGATAGAACGTATCCAAGAAGAACTCACAACCTTGCAAGATTTTATCCTCCGGAAGGATACGGAAGCCCTGAAGGCTTATTTGAAGAAAATACGCAAGAATCTTGAATAATATGGGAAATACAGACCTTTATAGGGTTGGATTGACAATGATAAAAGGCGTGGGGGATGCAACCGCCCGGAGTCTGCTGGAGTTTTTCGAGGGAGATGCGGAGATTATTTTTCATGAAAACCAGCGGAGTTTAGAAAAAGTACCGAGAATAGGGTCTACCTTAGCTACAGCCATACGTGATCCGGAAATTTTAAGACGGGCAGAAAAGGAGTTGGAGTTTGTTACCAAACATACTATTCGCATCTGTTTCATGGAGGATGAGGACTACCCTCAACTCCTGCGTGCATGTTCCGACTTTCCCATTTTGTTTTACTACAAAGGGGTAGCCGACTTGAACGTCCCACATATCATCAGTGTGGTGGGAACCCGTTCGTTCACACCGTATGGTCGTGGACTGACGGATACACTGATCGCAGACCTTGCTGCCCATTACCCGGACTTGATCATTGTGAGTGGTTTAGCATACGGCATAGATATACTGTCACACCGTGCGGCATTGAAGAATGGGCTACCCACAGTTGCGGTGCTTGCACATGGTTTAGACCGCATATATCCCTCCGTTCATCGGGATACGGCTACCGAGATATTGCAAAAGGGAGGCCTCTTGACGGAGTTTCCCCATGGAACAGAGCCTGAGAAATCCAATTTCGTAAAGCGCAACAGGATTGTGGCAGGTTTGTCTAAAGTACTTGTCGTTGTAGAAGCACCCGCTCATAGCGGCGCACTGATTACCGCCGAATTAGCCTATTCTTATCAACGGGAGATATTCACTTTCCCTGGCCGTACTATCGACGAGAAGTCGTCGGGCTGCAACGCCCTAATCCGTTTGAATAAAGCGTGTCTTATTCGTTCTGCGAAAGACCTCATTAAGGAGTTAGGCTGGGAAGAAACGTTGGTGGCGCCCAAGCCCCCTACCTTGGAGTCGCCGACGCTACGCTTTTCCGATGACAGCGAGAATGGTCGTATCCTGTCCCTGATTAGCCGGCATAACGAGGTTCATATCAATGAACTTGCCCGCCTTGCCGACATGTCGGTCTCGCGACTGTTTCCCATAATCTGTGACCTTGAGACTGAGGACATTATCGTTAGCCTGCCGGGTGGAAAATATCGCTTAGCAAAGGCTTGAACAAAGAGTAGATCAAATGTTACAAGGGAAGCGCATAATACTGGGAATAACGGGAAGCATAGCGGCCTACAAAGCAGCGGTTATTGTCAGGGGATTGATCAAAGAAGGCGCGGAAGTTCAGGTCATAATGACAGAGGCGGCCAAAGAGTTCATTACCCCCTTGACCCTGTCGACCCTTAGCCGGAAACCGGTTATCAGCGACTTTTTTTCCCGTCGCGATGGTTCGTGGCACAGCCACGTAGACCTTGGCCTTTGGGCGGACGCCATGCTTATCGCGCCGGCTACGGCGTCGACGATCGGGAAAATGGCCAATGGAATTGCCGATAATATGCTGATCACCACCTATCTTGCCTGCAAAGCGCCCGTCTTTGTGGCTCCGGCGATGGACGCGGACATGTTCGCCCATCCCGCCATGCAGCGAAACCTCTCTTTGCTGCGCACTGCAGGGAATCATATCATTGAGCCTGGAGAAGGTGAATTGGCCAGCCAACTTGTCGGAAAAGGAAGGATGGAAGAACCCGACCGTATCCTTTCCCTGCTTACATCCTTTTTCCTCTCCCCTACCCGCTTGGCATTATCCCTTGCGGGGAAGAAGATATTGATCACAGCAGGGCCTACTTACGAGCAAATAGACCCCGTCCGTTTTATCGGTAACTATTCGTCGGGGAAGATGGGCTTTTCCCTTGCTGAAGCTTGTGCCGTTAAGGGTGCGGAAGTGACGCTCATCAGCGGACCTGTAGCTTTGGAAACGAATCACCCAGCCATCTGGCGTATCTCCGTAGAATCGGCCGAAGAGATGTATCAAGTGGCTACGGAAGCCTTCCCTTCTATGGATGCAGCGTTGCTTTGTGCGGCTGTAGCGGACTATCGTCCTGAACACCCCTCCGTCGAAAAGCTCAAGCGCGAACAGCAAAATGAAGTAACCCTCCGGCTGGTTGCCAATAGGGATATTGCGGCCGCTTTGGGTGCTATTAAGCGTCCTGAACAGACGCTCGTCGGTTTTGCCCTTGAAACCGGTGATGGGGAAGCCGCTGCCGCCGACAAGCTCCGTCGCAAGAATCTTGATTTCATTGTCCTCAACTCCCTGCAAGATCAAGGGGCTGGTTTTCGCTGTGACACCAATAAGGTGACTATCCTTGATCGTACTGGCGCCGTCATCCCTTTCCCCTTGAAAAACAAGGCGGAAGTAGCTGAAGACATCATCGCTCATCTTGATCATTTCCTCCATCAAGTCCGGTAAGTTTCCCGACATGTTGAAGTGGATAAAAGACTGGATGCTGCCCTTGTCCATACTCGTAGGAGGGATGGGCTACCGTTGGTTTTGGCCGCTGGGAAGTATCCTCCCCTACCTGATATTTGCCATGCTGTTATTGGCCTTTTGCCGCCTTTCACCGGGAGCTATCCGTTTTAGGGTGGGTCACGGATGGTTGCTGCTGGTGCAGATTGGGGGCGGCGCGGCTATCTATTTTTTGCTTATACCGATAGACAAGGTAATAGCGGAAGGTGCCATGATAAGTGTGCTTGCTCCTACAGCCGCCACTTCTGCGGTGGTGACCTCCCTGTTGGGAGGAGATATGGGTTTCCTAACCGGATATATGTTAGTCAGTTACATAGCTATGGCCATTGTTGCCCCTCCCCTCTTTTCTTTGGCGGCGACAACCGGAGGTGCTCCCTTTGCGGCGACCTTTTTTTATGTGTGTCGACACGTCATGACGGTGGTGATTTTCCCCTTGCTGTTGGCTTGGGGGTTGCGTCGCTTTATTCCGAAGGTACACCGGCGCCTGGAGAGCCTGCATGGGGCAGCCTTTTATATATGGGCTTTGTCGCTGGTGATTGTAACCGCCCAAACCCTGCATCTCTTGACCGGAGAGGCTCAGCCCGACCACCGCACTATGGTGCTTCTTGCCACCGTGTCACTCTTCTTCTGCATCGGGCAGTTTTTGTTAGGGCGTTACATCGGACGGCTTTCGGGTGATCCTGTTTCGGGAGGGCAAGGCTTAGGCCAGAAAAACACCATCCTAGCTATTTGGATGGCTCAGACCTACTTGACGCCCATCTCTTTTGTAGCGCCTGCCGCTTATGTCCTCTGGCAAACGATTGTCAATGCCGTTCAACTGCATCGGCATAGTGGAAAAAAACGAGGAGACGGGTAACGGAAACACCGCAAAATAACTACCTTTGGCCAGGAAATGCCCATAGGGTGGGATGTGATTTAAAAGGTAAGCTATAATGGCAAGGATACAAGAAATAAAAAGGCTGGGGACGCTAGTTGTGCTCAGCGGCGCAATTATGGTGGGAGGAATGCAAGGCTTTGCCCAAAGGCGTGAGGCCTATCCCGGCAGTTTCCCCGACGGGCCTTATGCCCATCTTGATGAGAAAACTACATTGACCGAATTAGCCTACATCACGCCGGATAAAGCGACGCACCCCATTCCGGTATATGACCCTCTTACGGGGGCTTCTAAGGGAACTACTACAAAATACTATGCGTTTTTTTATCGTTATTGGACTTTCTTTATCTGCGAGGTCCCGGCCGAAGGGCAGTGGAACGTGTGTTTTTCACGCAACAAACCGATTCCCGAAGCTGGGTTTACAACGTTGCCGTGGAATTTGATAAAGCTCGAATCCCCGGCGGTGGAACAGGCCGTGATGAGTTCCTTCGACGGTAAGTGGCTTCCAAAATTCCCCTCTGGAGAACTTACTCCGGGAGAGGTTGTACCCTTCGGAACGGTAGTGGTTGATGCAGTAATTCTTTATGATTTTACACAGATCACGGAGTTACAGATGCTCCGCTACATAGCTACCGAGACAATACTCATCTCTACTGTGTGGGATGCTGATAAACCCAGAGCATGGAACTATTTAATGCAGAATAGCGAAGGATGGAAAGAGTTTAATCAGAACGGGCGGTATGGGGATGAACAGATTTTCTTTCCGAATCTGTAGGAGATTGCAAAAGACTAACGAAAGTTGGTCAAAGTTAGCAAAACATAATTAGTCTGACAGAAGTTAGCAAACCAAACGATAGACTGTGACAAAGAATGAGAGGAAAAACTTGTGTATTATTGCTTATTGCTTTTGCCATGAATACAGCGTGCCGTCCGGACAGTAAACCCTTGGGGTCGGGTATAGACATCACAAATCTGGATACCTCCGTGTCTCCGCGTTCCGATTTTTTTCAGTATGCCTGCGGGGGATGGATGGAGAAAAATCCGCTGACAGGGGAGTATGCTCGGTTCACTTCTTTCGACAAGCTGGCGGAGAATAACCGTATCCAACTGAACGGCCTCATTGAGTCTATCGCCGCCAAAACGGCCAAACAAGGCTCTATCGAACAAAAGATAGGGGATGTGTATAATCTGGCGATGGATAGCATCCGGTTAAACAAGGAGGGTTATACCCCCATAAAAACACGGCTGGCTGACCTCGCGGCAGTGACGGATAGGGAAGAGTTGTCCAATCTCCTGTCTTCACTCCAGCTTTCGGGAATCAACGCCTATTTTTCCGTGTACGTGGATGCTGACCCCGAAAACAGTGCGGTGAACTTACTTCAAACCTACCAAGGGGGTATCAGTTTGAGGCAACGTGACTACTACCTTGATGAAGATGAGCATACGCTCAATATCCGTAACAAATACAAGGAGCACGTCGTTAGAATGTTTGAGTTGACAGGTTTTAGCCACGAAGAAGCCCTGAAAAATGTGGAGGCCGTGCTGAAGATAGAAACCCGTCTGGCAAAGGCCGCTTATGATAAGGTGAAGTTACGCGACCCTTATGCTAACTATAACAAGGTGACTGTCGCCCAATTACAAGTTTTGGTGAAAGGAATAGATTGGCCAACCTATTTCGATCAGCTGGGCGTGGCGATGGATGTGACAGAGTTGAATCTTTCCCAGACAGAGGCAATCGTAGAAGCGGGGGACATCATCGTTTCGGAACCTCTGGAAAGCCAGATCGCTTATTTGCAATGGAAGCTAATAGACCATGCCGCCGCTTACCTGAGCGACACCATCTATGCGGAACATTTCGATTTTTACGGCCGTGTACTGTCCGGCAAGGAAGAGCAGCAGCCAAGATGGAAACGTGCTGTAGATGCAGTCAATGGTACGCTGGGAGAGGCCGTCGGGCAGATGTATGTGAAGAAATATTTCCCACCTGCGGCTAAGAAAAGAATGGTGAAGTTGGTCGACAATCTACGGGAAGCGCTTGGTGAACGCATCCGGAACTTACCCTGGATGAGCGAAGAAACGAAAAGTAAGGCTTCGGAAAAGCTGGCCACTTTCTACGTGAAGATAGGCTATCCCAACAAATGGAAGGATTATTCTTCCTTAGACATCAAGAACGACAGTTACTATGATAACGTTGTGAGGGCTACGCAGTTCGAATACGCCGAAATGTTGGCGAAGGCGGGTAAGCCGGTGGATAAAGATGAGTGGCTCATGACGCCCCAAACCGTCAATGCTTACTACAATCCCGCTACGAATGAAATATGCTTTCCGGCCGGTATCTTGCAATATCCTTTCTTCAGTATGGAAGCGGACGATGCATTCAATTACGGAGCTATCGGAGTGGTGATTGGTCACGAGATGACACACGGTTTTGACGACCAAGGTCGACAGTACGATAAAAACGGTAATCTGTCCGATTGGTGGACGGAAGAAGATGCTGACCTTTTTGAGAGACGGGCGCAGGTCATGGTTGACTTCTTCGATGCAATTGAGGTGGCACCCGGAGTTCATGCCAACGGTAAGTTCACTCTGGGAGAAAATATCGCGGATTACGGCGGCTTGCAAGTCTCTTTTCAAGCTTTCAAGAAGGCTACATCCGGTGCTCCGCTCGAAAATAAGGAGGGCTTCACACCCGAACAACGTTTCTTTCTCGCGTATGCCACCGTATGGGCAGGTAATATCCGCCCCGAAGAAATCTTGGTACGAACTAAGGCTGACCCCCATTCTTTGGGGAGGTGGCGCGTCAATGGAGCGCTTCCGCATATTGACGCATGGTACGAAGCCTTCGGTGTGCAGGATGGCGATCCCATGTTCGTGGTTCCCGAAAAACGTGTCTCTATCTGGTGAAGACAGCGTGTGTAGAATAAACAGCTAACTGAATGGTTGATCAAGACAGGATTATACGAAGGAATATTGAGGATGAAATGAAGTCATCCTACATCGATTATTCGATGTCGGTGATTGTTTCCCGAGCACTGCCGGACGTCAGGGATGGTTTTAAACCTGTACATCGTCGGGTGTTGTTTGGGATGAACGAGCTGGGAAATAACTCCGATAAGCCGTATAAGAAATCAGCCAGAATTGTAGGGGATGTATTAGGGAAGTACCACCCTCACGGAGATTCTTCCGTATACTTCACGATGGTACGTATGGCGCAGATATGGTCATTGCGCTATCCTTTGGTCGACGGGCAGGGTAACTTCGGCTCCGTAGATGGGGACAGTCCCGCCGCCATGCGTTATACGGAAGCGCGCCTGAGCAAGCTCGCCGAAGAAATGTTGCGGGATATAGATAAGGATACCGTCGACTTCCAGCTTAACTTTGATGACACCCTCAAAGAACCTACCGTCTTGCCTACCCGTATCCCTAACCTACTTATCAACGGTGCTTCCGGTATTGCCGTGGGGATGGCCACCAACATGCCTCCCCATAATATGCGTGAAGTCTTGGACGGCTGTATAGCCTACATTGATAGCAAGGGGGAGATTGACATAGAGGGGCTTATGGAGCATATCAAGGCACCCGACTTCCCCACCGGTGCAACGATCTACGGTTATGCGGGTGTAAAGAGTGCCTTTGAAACAGGGCGAGGACGCGTCGTTTTGCGCGGAAAGGCGGAGATAGAGGCTGGTGCTTCCCACGATAAGATTGTAATCTCCGAAATACCTTACCTTGTCAATAAGGCGGAGTTGATTGGATACATTGCCTCTCTGGTGACGGAAAAGCGGCTGGACGGGGTGATGTATGTTAATGATGAGTCCGACCGACGGGGGATGCGTATCGTCGTTGACGTCAAGCGGGATGCCAATGCCAATGTAGTGCTCAATAAGCTCTACAAGATGACCGCCCTGCAGTCCTCCTTCAGTGTCAATAACATCGCCTTAGTCAACGGACGACCCAGACAGCTCAACCTCAAAGATCTCATCAAGGCCTTCATTGACCATAGGGAAGACGTTGTCCGTCGACGTACCCGTTTTGAATTAAAAAAGGCTGAAGAGAGGGCGCATATCCTCGAAGGATTGATCATCGCTTCCGATCACATTGATGAGGTGATACAAATCATCCGCGCCTCCAAAAGCCCTCAAGAAGCCATCGAAAAATTGATAGAACGTTTTGACTTCTCGGAGATACAGGCGCGAGCTATCGTCGAAATGAGGCTCCGCCAGTTAACGGGGCTGGAGCAAGATAAGCTACGGGCAGAATACGACGAGATACAAAAACTGATTGCCTACCTGAACGGGATACTCGCCGACGCTGGGCGTCTCATGGAGGTTATCAAGGAAGAGTTACGGGAAATCAGGGACAAGTATGGTGACAATCGGCGTACCGATATCATCTATGCTTCTGAGGAAATGAATCCCGAAGATTTCTACGCCGACGACGAAATGATCATCACTATCTCACACTTGGGCTATATCAAGCGGACGCCTTTGAGCGAGTTTCGCGCACAAGGGAGGGGTGGTGTGGGTGCTAAAGGTTCCGAAACCCGTGACGAGGACTTCGTAGAGTATATCTACCCTGCTTCCATGCACGCTACCCTCTTGATTTTCACCGCCAAAGGCAGGTGTTTCTGGCTGAAGGTCTATGATATCCCCGAAGGGGCTAAAAACACCAAAGGACGCGCCATCCAAAATATCCTCAACATCGAAGCCGATGACAAGATACAAGCTTTCATCCGTATCAAAAACCTCACCACCGATACCGAATTTACTGAATCTCACTACCTCCTCTTCTGTACCAAGAAAGGGATAGTCAAGAAAACTGCCTTGGAAGCCTATTCCCGTCCGCGTCAAAATGGGGTGAATGCGATCAACCTGCATGAGGATGACGGCCTCATCCAGGTAGCCCTCACCAATGGCGACAACGAAGTGCTTATCGCCAACCGCAACGGGAAGGCTATGCGTTTCCACGAAAGTGCTGTTCGTCCCGCCGGACGTACTACCGCAGGCGTCATGGGAATGCAGCTTGACGGCGGAGATGACGAAGTAGTCGGCATGATTTGTATCAAGGATAAGGAAAAAGAAACGGTATTGGTTGTCTCCGAGCAAGGCTACGGTAAACGTTCTCGAGTAGATGACTATCGGGTTACCAACCGACGCGCCAAAGGGGTCAAGACCATCAACTTGACGGAAAAGACCGGACGGCTGGTAGCTATCAAAAGCGTGACCGAAGAGAATGACCTCATGATCATCAATAAGTCGGGTATCACCATTCGACTCAAAGTATCCAACCTCAGCGTCATTGGCCGTGCCACACAGGGTGTCCGGCTCATCAACTTGGAAAGGAGGCACGACGAAATAGCTTCCGTCTGTAAGGTAATGTCCGAAAGCGACGAAGCGGTAGCCGAAGAAAAAGCCGCTCGCGAAGCCTCCGAAATAGCGAAATTGAACAATCAACAATAATCCTAAAAGTAAATCTCATGAAACGTGTACTATTTTTATTGGTAGCCCTCACAACAGGAATGCCCGCCGCTTTTGCACAGGAAAAAGTCGTAAAGCAGGCTGAAAGCCTTGCCAAAGGCGGATCTGATTTCACAGAAGCGAGAGAGTTGATTCAAGCTGCCTTGCAGCACGAAGAAACGAAGGACAAACCAAAAACATGGTATGTCGCCGGCTATATTGAAGATCAGGTCTTCAGTGCCGAGAGAATGAAGGAAGTGCTTGGTGGGCAGTCCGATCAGGTTGCCATGTATGAAGCTCTCCTCAAAGAGCTGGATTTGTTTGAAAAAGCCTGTGAATTAGATCGGCTTCTTGATGAAAAAGGCAAGATTAAGCCCAAATTTGAAAAAAATATTAAGGGCATCCTGGCGGCTAACCACGTGTACTACATCAACAGTGGGGCTTTCTATTTCGACGAACGCAACTACCTTAAGGCCTATGAGTCTTTTGACCAGTATCTCCGTATAGCCGACTGGCCTATCTTCAAAGGCGAAAAAACAGCTGAACGGGATTCTAACTACATGACCGTCCGCTTCTATGCCGCCGTGGCCTCTACTCAGTTGGGTGCACCCGAACTGGCCATCTCTGCCCTCACGCGCGCTACGGAAGCCCCTGAGTTCCGTATCAACGAAACCTATCAGTATCTTTTTGACGTATACATCAACGACCCAGACACCGCCACCGCCGAAATTGTCCTCAAAGAGGCTATGGAACGCGTCCCTGATGAACCTTTCTTCCTCCTCAATCTCATCAATATCTACATCTATTCAAACCGGAATCAGGAAGCCGTAGATTATCTCAACAAGGCTATTGACAAAGACACTGCCAATGCCATGTTATACAACGCCATCGGCAGTGTCTACGAAGACGGGTTGAAAAATTCTGAAGAATCTGAGAAAAACTTTGTCAAAGCCCTTGAAATAGACCCTGAATACGTCGATGCCATATCTAATCTCGGTAGGGTTTACTACAATCAGGCTATTAATAAACAGGGTGATGCCAACCTCATTACTGACAACAAGCTCTACCAGGAAGCCGTCGCCGACGCCAAAGCCCTCTTTGAAAAGGCGCGCCCCTATTTTGAAAAGGCGCACAAACTGAAACCCGAAGAAGTAACCTACCTGATTGCTTTGCGCGGTATCTATTACAACCTCAACATGGGTAAGGAATTATCTGAAATAGAGAAATTACTGGACGAATGAACATGGTTGATCTGCAAAACCAGTACATCCGTATCAAGGAAGAAATAGACAAGGCTATTCAGGAAGTCTTGGATAGCTCCACCTTCATCAATGGACAGCAGGTAAAAGATTTTACCGATGAATTGGCTGCTTATCTTGACGTCCCGCACGTCATCCCTTGCGCCAATGGTACCGATGCTTTGCAGATCGCCCTCATGGGGCTTGGCTTAAAGACTGGTGACGAAGTCATTGTCCCCGCCTTTACCTATGCCGCCGCCGTAGAAGTAATTGTCCTACTGGGGATGACTCCCGTCCTCGTAGACGTAGACCCCGTTACCTTCAATATTGATGCCGGACAAATAGAACAAACTATTTCTTCCCGTACCAAAGCTATTGTCGTGGTGCATCTCTTTGGACACTCCTGTGACATGGAGTGCATACTTAATGTAGCCAACAAATACAACCTCTTCGTCATCGAAGACAATGCACAGTCCTTGGGGGCTGGTTACACCTTCTCCAACCGGAAAACAAAAAAAGCCGGTACTATGGGGCATATCTCCACCACCTCCTTCTTCCCCACCAAACCATTAGGTGCCTATGGCGACGGAGGGGCACTCATGACCGCCGACCCTAAGCTTGCCGAACGGGTACGTTGCATTGCCAATCACGGCCAAAAGGAAAAGTTTCATCACCGGATGATTGGCTGTAACTCCCGCCTTGATACCCTTCAGGCCGCTATCTTGAGAGTCAAGTTACGCCACATGGATGCCTTCATCGAAGCTCGGCGACAGGTAGCCCTCCGCTACGACGAGGCCTTCCATAACTGTCCTTATCTCATCTCTCCACATTGCGCGCCTTACTCCTCTCACGTCTATCATCAATACACCTTACGGGTGCATAACAACGGACGGGATGCCCTCAAAGCCTTCCTCCATGCCAAAGGCATACCTTCTGCCGTCTACTACCCCCTCTCTATCCAGGAACAGGCCGCCTTCAGAGTCCTCGTCCGTACCACCCAGCCCGTTATGAGGGAAGCCATCCGCCTCAGCCGTTCCGTCCTTTCCCTGCCTATCCATACTGAAATGGATAAAGCTGCACAAAACAAGATTATCAATGCCGTCATCGGCTACGGGAAAAAACGCTAAGGTACGTTTCGCCGTCGTGGGTTGCGGACATATCGGCAAAAGACATGCTGAAATGATCTGTCGGGACCCTGACGCCGAGCTTGTCGCCCTTTGCGACAACCGTTCCCCAAACACCCTCGCCATTGACGATTACGACGTCCCTTTTTATTCTTCCATCGAAAGCCTCTTGGATGGCACTCCACATGCCGACGTCATTAATATCTGTACCCCTAACGGCTTGCATGCCGCTATGGCCATCCTCGCCATGGAAGCTGGCAAGCACGTCGTCATTGAGAAACCCATGGCGCTCACCGTGACCGATGCCAAGCAAATCATCTGCACTTCCGAAAGACTGAATAGGCGCGTTTTCTGTGTCATGCAGAACCGCTACTCACCCCCTTCCATCTGGTTGAAAGAGACTGTAGATTCCGGAATACTTGGGCAAATCTACATGGTACAGCTCAATTGCTACTGGAACCGCGATGAACGTTACTACCTCCCCAATAGCTGGCATGGCGATGCCAAGCTCGACGGCGGCACACTCTTTACCCAGTTCTCTCACTTCATTGATATCCTCTACTGGGTCTTTGGCGACATTCACCGGATACAAGCCCACCTCACCAACTTCAATCATTCTCACCTCACCGACTTTGAAGATTCCGGTATCGTATACTTCGAATTTGTCAATGGCATCGGTTGTGGCTCCATAAACTATTCCACTTCCGTCTGGGAGAAAAATATGGAGAGCAGTATACTCATCCTTGCCGAAAACGGAAGCCTCAAGATAGGCGGACAGTACTTAAATCAGGTCAGTTACTGCCACATCAAAAACTACCAAATGCCCCTCCTGCCGCCTACCAACGCCGGTAACGATTATGGCGCTTACATGGGATCGGCACAGAATCATCACTACGTCATCCGCAACGTCGTCCGTGCCCTCGCCGGGCTTGAATCCATCACCGCCACCGCCACCGAAGGTCTTAAAGTGGTGGATATCATCCAGCGTGTTTACGAAAGTTAATATGAAAAAAGGGATACTGCTCCTTCTCTTCCTCGCGATAGGAAAAACTTCCTCCAATCCGTTATTCCTACCTCTGGTTTACCGGCAGGGGCTTTTCCTCGAAAGTCTCTCTTTCTCATTGCCGCCCTCCCCTCTCGACAGCCTGTTCAATACCCTTCCCCCCTACCCTACTTCCACCCCTTTTCAGACCTTGCCTCAATACACCGCCCGCAAAGTCATAGAAGACAGCCTTTACCGTTTCTTCACCCTCCACCGCCCCGAGTATTTCCGCTACACTGCAAATGATATCCCCACCACCTACATCATTCCCGATTTAATCATTCAGGATTCACCCAAAGAACTGCCCTTCGTGTTCACCGGCGATCTGCGTGCCGATGAGATGAACGTTCCCGTACGCTTCATTCCCAATCGCCGCTACTGGAGATCGGCCTTTGAGAGCACCGCCCACTTCTCCCAAACCTATTTCTCTCCCAATTGGCACCAAGGGGGAACAAGCAATCTCAATATCCTCACCCGTAACCACCTCAAATATGACTACCGGCGTGATAAGATACAGTTTACCAATGAGCTTGAAATCAAAGTCAGCGTCTACACCGCCCCAAAAGATACCATGCGTAACTACAAAATAGGGGAAGACCTATCCCGTATCCGCAGCAATTTCGGTTACAAGGCTTTCAATAATTGGTTTTACACCTTCGACGCCGAACTTCGCACCCAACTCTTCTCCGCCTTCGCCGAAAACACCTCCCAACGTATGGCCTCTACCCTTTCTCCTATTGCTTTCAACTTTGGGCTTGGTATGAGGTACGACCTCAAAAAAAGCTTCGCCCAACGACACCGCAAGCTCTCCCTTTCCCTCAACCTCGCACCCCTCTCCTACACCCACATGTACAGTTTTAGGAACGACCCCAAAGAAATTGATCTCGGACGGCATGGGTTTCAAAAAGACCCCCAAACCGGCAACTTTGAGAACGTCCTCCGCCAATTCGGTTCCACCCTTCGCGCCGATCTGGCTTGGCAGTTCAACCGCAACGTCTCCTGGCAATCCCGTTTTTATTACTTCACCAGCTACGACCGTGTTGTTAACGAATCTGAAAACACACTCATCCTCGCCATCAGCCGTTTCTTCTCCACCCGCATCTACCTCCATCTGCGCTTTGATGACGGTGTAAGCAAAAAAGAAGGATTCAACAGTTACTTCCAGCTCAACGAGCTTCTCAGTTTTGGCTTCAATTATACATGGGATTATTAATCAACAAATTCAAAATCATGTCTGTAGCAACAAAAGACCTTGTAGGCCGTAAGGTGACAACCCGACGCCTCATTGAAATGAAACAGCGCGGAGAGAAGATTTCCATGCTCACGGCTTACGATTTCTCTATGGCCACCCTCATCGACAGGGCTGGTATAGACGTCATCCTTGTTGGAGATTCCGCTTCCAACGTGATGGCCGGCAACCTGACCACCCTACCCATCACCCTCGACCAAATGATCTACCACGGCAAATCGGTTGTCAAGGCTGTCAAACGCGCCCTCGTCATTGTCGACCTTCCCTTCGGAACCTATCAAGGTAATTCCAAAGAAGCCCTTGCCTCTGCCGTGCGTGTCATGAAAGAAACACATGCCGACGCCATTAAGCTGGAGGGTGGTGTGGAGATACGCGAATCCGTCGAACGTATCCTCTCCGCCGGTATACCCATTATGGGGCACCTGGGACTTACCCCCCAATCCATCAATAAGTTCGGTACCTACACCGTGCGGGCTAAGGAAGAAGAGGAAGCCTCTAAACTCATCTCCGATGCGCATGTACTCGAAGACGTCGGTTGTTTTGGTATCGTCTTGGAAAAGATTCCCGCCGTACTTGCTGCTCGCGTTGCTTCCGAATGCGCCATTCCCATGATTGGCATCGGTGCTGGGGGTGGCGTCGATGGACAAGTACTCGTCATGCACGACATGCTTGGCCTCACACAGGGCTTCTCTCCACGCTTCCTTCGTCGCTACGGCAATATCGGGGAAACCATCACCCGCGCTGTCCAGCGGTACATCGAAGACGTGAAGTCTAAAGATTTCCCCAACGAAAAAGAACAATACTGAGAGAAAAATCGGAATATTTACCGTACTTTTGGCGGCGTTAGGGTTAAGTCATACAAAAGTAAATTTCCTCATGAAAAAGCTATCTGTTGTCTTCTTTTTTGCCGTCGGGGCTTACGCCGTTCAGGCTCAAAACATCCAGTTGCATTATGATCTTGGTAGTGCATTGCATGGTGATCTGAAGGGACGTCCCTCAATTACCTCCACTGTTGAACACTTTATCCCTGACAAATGGGGTAGTACCTTCTTTTTCGTAGATATGGACTATGCAAATGGAGGTGTAAGCTATGCCTATTGGGAAATAGCCCGTGAATTATCTTTTTGGCAAGGCCCCATCTCCGCACATGTGGAATATAACGGTGGAATGTATATCGGTAATTCTTATCTCGCCGGTGCCACCTATACCTGCAATAGCCCCGATTTCAGTAAAGGTTTCTCGCTCAGCGCACTTTACAAGAACATACGGAAAACCGAGGATAACAAATATCAGCACAACTTCCAGCTAACCGGTGTCTGGCACATGTCTCTCGCTCAGGGCTTGTGTGACTTCGCAGGGTTTGTCGATTTCTGGCAAGAAAAAAATAATCACGGCAACTTTATCTTTCTCTCCGAACCGCAATTCTGGGTCAACCTCAACAAGATAAAAGGCGTTGATGATAAACTCAATCTCAGTGTCGGTACAGAAGTAGAGTTCTCCAACAACTTTGGTGGGAGGGATGGTTTCTTTATCATCCCCACCCTTGCCGCCAAGTGGAAGTTTTAAGCCATCGGACACCTCCCTAAAATACTTACTTCTGTACTTGCCTCACGGCATCCGCACCGCTCCCCCTTTCAAGGAAGTGATGTAGCCAAATCACCGTAGTTCATGAAGAACTACGGCTTCGCAGGCTCGAGTTTTACAGCAAGGATGTAGATAGAAGATAGAAACAAGTGAATGGAAATAAGATAAAAAAGATACTGGAAAGCAGTGTAAATCAATAGCTTGAAAGAAAAAAATCACCGTAGTTCTTCATGAACTACGGTGATTTGTAAAAAGGCAGGGTTGATGAAAACAAAAGCAAGGATTATAGCCTATTATCTTCCTCAATTTCATGCAATTCCGGAGAATGATAAGTGGTGGGGAGAAGGGTTTACTGAATGGACTAACGTAAAGAAAGCCAAACCTTTATTCAAAGGGCATTATCAACCGCGTATACC
Source organism: Tannerellaceae bacterium (assembly GCA_031288615.1). Next base: position 17,540 of record JAITRC010000013.1, on the reverse strand, counting down.
AGACGACAGCTTGGGATACTATGATTTGTTAGACCCCGCTGTGAGAGAGAAGCAAGCCGAAATGGCTAGAGAAGCGGGAATTGAAGGCTTCTGTTATTGGCACTATTGGTTTGGTAACGGGAAACGTTTGTTGGAAAAACCTTTTCAACAGGTTTTGGAGTCCGGAAAACCGGATTTCCCTTTTTGCCTTGGCTGGGCAAACCATTCCTGGACAAATAAGACATGGAAGGGCAAAGATAGCCTTGTCCAAAAAGGGACTCTTATGGAGCAAACCTATTCCGAAGAGGATTACGTCAATCATTTCCATGCGGTGCTTCCCGCTTTCAAGGATAAACGATATATACAGGTGAACGGTAAACCACTATTTGTCATCTTTGACCCCCTGGGTATACCTGATCCTCCGTATTTTATTGCCAAATGGAACGAATTAGCTCGGCAAAATGGCTTTGAAGGAGTACATTTTGCAGGTAATAGTGAACATATTCAGGTACAGGGAAAGGGATTTAAACGGTTTTGTTTCCCCGATCAAGCCACTATTTTTTCTACGGTGCTAGAACAAAAGTTTAATGCTGTAATTTCTGTAGGTACTACGCGGGCAGAAATGAAGTCAAAGGGTTATATCCGTGTACTGCTTGACAAGATATTCCTCAAAATGCACCTTCTTCCACTAAGAAAATACAGACATAATTACCGCAATATCATCAAGTATTATCACGTAAAAGAAGAAGCAAGGACGAACGTATATCCTACCATTATACCCAATTGGGATAGAACCCCACGTATAGGCACAGGGGCATATAGGGAAGGCATCTGGCATGGGAGTACCCCCGAATTGTTCGGACAACACGTTTGCAATGCTTTGGATTTGGTACAACATAAACCCGATGAAGACAGGATCATCTTTTTGAAATCCTGGAATGAATGGGGTGAAGGAAATTACATTGAACCTGATACTCTTTTTGGTAAACAGTATTTGGAGACCTTGAAACACACTGTTGTTCTTTCCTGATAGATAGGACGGCTTCTCAAAGACTTAAGGTAACAATTGTATCAGTTTATGTATGTAACAACATATGTTACATACATCCAAATTGATATTGAATAGATAAGAGCTATTCAATACAATTGTAACACCCCGCAAACTATCCCATTTGTTTACTTCTGGAACTATTACACATGACGTTACTCTTGTAAACACACAGGAATAACAATCTTTATCCATCCTATCATATCCATCTATTCATGTATGTATATATCTGAAAACCAGCTATTTATAGGCTATGTCTATATGTATAGTACAAGTTTTTGATTACAAATGTAGTTATTCAGCAAACCAATCCCTATTTACAAGGTGTTTTATACTTATATATAGATGTAAGCCAGTAGTTTAATGGTATTGATTCAAGTAATCATATTACTTTGTAGTATTGAAAATAGCCACGATACTCTGGCGATCGTTCAAAGGTTACCTGTTATGTACAATTGTTACGAGTTGTTTGTTTACAAATCTAACTTGTATTTGTAACATCTATAGTTTACCTTTGTAGCTAATAAGCAAATGTAGAACTGTTACATTTGTAACAATATAAAAAGGGTATTTCTAAACGATTGGAGAAGATGAAAGAGCGTATTATCAGGATTATGGAGACTGAGGGATTGACGGCGGCGCGTTTTGCGGAAGCCATTGGGACACAACGGGCTACCCTCTCGCATATCCTTTCGGGAAGGAATAACGCAAGCTTGGAGATTGCACAGAAAATCCTTGATCGCTTTCCAAAACTGTCGCCCGATTGGCTACTACGTGGTGCCGGCGATATGTATAGACGAGAGAAACAACCCCTCATCCACTCAAGTTTGTTTAGTAACGGACTTGGCTTTTCCGAAGAGCAAGAGGTACCCCCACCCTCACCCTATGATAATGGAGTACACAACCCTCCCTCTCGCGTCGAAACACCTAACCCTTCCCTTCACGTTGTTCAGGAACCTCCACCTGTTTCCGGCCTCGCACAGCCGCAAAGGCGCGTCACCAAGATCATGATTTTTTATTCAGACAACACCTACGATACCTTCATTTCCGAGCAAACCCTTGACCGCCCATGAGCCGCACCGTTTAGTGTTTCAGGCCAATTTATTACCGAGAGGGGCGGGTTCGTTCCGGATGGCCTTCGGGTTTGGGAAGCAGGGCGCGACGGGACAATTTGAATTTACCCGTTTTAGAGTCGACTTCTATCAGTTTAACTTTGATGAGGTCACCCTCTTTCAAGCCCGCCTGCTCTACCGTTTCCAGCCGTTTCCAGTCAATTTCGGAGATATGTAGCAAGCCATCCTTGTCAGGCATGAACTCCACAAAGGCACCGTAAGGCATGATAGATGATATCTTTCCTTCGTACACCTCTCCTACTTCGGGAACAGCTATAATTTTCCGGATAGCAAGGAAGGCTTCGTCTATCATTGCCTTGTTTGTTCCGGATACTTCCACCCGACCGACACCGTCAGTCTCCTCAATAGAGATGGTTGCACCCGTCTTTTCCTGCATACCTTGTATCACTTTACCACCCGGGCCAATGATCGCGCCGATAAATTCCTTAGGGATCGTGATTGTTTCGATACGCGGAGCGTGAGATTTCAGGTCGGTACGGGGAGCTGGCAAGGCTTCGGTGATCTTGTTGAGGATATGAAGCCGCCCTTGACGCGCCTGGGCGAGGGCTTTTTCGAGTATCTCGTAAGAGAGGCCATCCACCTTGATGTCCATCTGGGTGGCGGTAATCCCGTCGCACGTTCCTGTCACTTTGAAGTCCATGTCGCCTAAGTGGTCTTCATCGCCAAGAATGTCAGAGAGTATCGCATACTTGCTCCCTTTATTTTCAGAAATAAGCCCCATGGCGATACCCGACACCGGCTTTTTAATCACTACGCCGGCATCCATCAAGGCAAGTGTTCCCGCGCATACCGTCGCCATAGACGACGAACCGTTGGATTCAAGGATATCGGAAACTATTCGCACTACGTATGGGTAATCCTTCGGTATCATCCTTTTAATGGCACGATGCGCAAGGTTTCCATGCCCCACTTCACGACGGCCTACACCGCGCTGCGGCCTCGCTTCACCGGTGGAGAAGGGAGGAAAGTTGTAATGCAATAGGAATCGCTCCTTACCGTGGTTAAGTACTTCGTCAACCAATTTCTCATCGGATTTGGTACCCAGTGTAACGGTCGTGAGCGATTGCGTTTCTCCTCGCGTAAAAATTGCCGACCCGTGGGGGCCAGGAATAAAATCGGTTTCTATCCATATCGGACGGATGTCAATGGTGGTACGTCCGTCAAGCCGTTTACCCTCGTCAAGAATGGCTCGACGCATGGCTTCTTTTTCCACGTCATGATAATAACGAGCAATCATCCCACCTTTTTCGGCAAGTTCTTCTCCGGAGAGTTGAGCCTTGTATTCGGTGATAATGGCTTCAAAGGCTTCCGCACGCTCCTGCTTCCCGCTACCCGAGACGGCTATGGCGTACACCTTGTCGTAACATTTCGAACGGATGTCCTGACGAAGCCCTTCGTCGTTAGTTTCGTGATTATACTCACGCTTGGTCAGCTTGCCGACCGCTTCGGAGAGTTCCAGCTGTATGCGGCACTGTTTTTTAATCGTCTCATGCGCCACCTTGATGGCTTCCAGCATATCGGCCTCCTGCACTTCGTCCATCTCCCCTTCCACCATCATGATGTTTTCTTCCGTTGCACCCACCATAATGTCTATGTCGGCACGTTCCAATTCGGAGAAAGTAGGATTGATTACAAACTTACCCTTCACTCTCGCCACACGTACCTCCGAGATAGGTCCGTTAAAGGGTATATCCGAGACAGCCAATGCCGCCGAGGCCGCCAACCCAGCCAAAGCATCAGGCATATCCTCTCCGTCGGATGAGTACAGCGTGATGTTTACAAACACCTCTGCGTGGTAGTTATCGGGGAATAGCGGCCGCAAGGCACGGTCTACCAGCCGCGAGGTCAGTATTTCATAGTCGGAAGCCTTCCCTTCCCTGCGCATAAAGCCTCCTGGGAAACGTCCGAAGGCGGAAAACTTTTCCTTGTATTCCACTTGCAGCGGCATGAAATCAACGCCCGCATTAGCCTCCTTAGCCGCTGTCACTGTGGCCAGCAGCATCGTGTTATTCATTCGCACCGTCACCGCGCCGTCAGCTTGCTTAGCCAACTTCCCTGTTTCAATGGTGATCACCTTCCCGTCACCGAGGTCAATTGTTTTACAAATAGGATTCAGCATATCTTCTTAGTCTTTCATATCTTATTATAAATCCGCGCAAAGGTAAAGGACTTTTCGGACTTCCGCCCTACCCTACCCCTTATCGGAAAAACATTTCTACCTTTGCCTACCTTTTGTAGCGGCTGTGGTGTAATTGGTAGCCACGCCAGACTTAGGATCTGGTGCTTCACAGCGTGGGGGTTCGAGTCCCTTCAGCCGCACGTCTTCAAAGAAAAGGCATATCAAAAGCGTTGCATGTCACAAAGTCTTTTGTAGTACCCACCTACGTGAAGGAGGTCTTCGTGCCGTCCCCGTTCAACAATTTGCCCTTCGTGGAGTACACAGATGAGGTCGGCGTTACGGATTGTGGAGAGACGGTGGGCGATGATGAGGGTAGTCCGGTTACGCATCAATTTTTCGAGGGCGTCCTGCACAAGCCGTTCGGATTCGGTGTCAAGGGCTGAAGTCGCTTCGTCAAGGATAAGGATGGGAGGATTCTTAAGGATAGCGCGGGCTATACTGATGCGCTGGCGTTGCCCGCCGGAAAGTTTGGCACCCCTATCCCCAATATTGGTGTCATACCCTTTGGGGGTAGCGAGGATGAACTCGTGCGCATTGGCAATGCGGGCAGCTTCTTCCACTTGCTGCAGGGTGGCGTCGGGCGTACCGAAGGCGATATTGTGAAAGAAGGTGTCGTTAAATAAGATAGGGTCTTGGTTTACGTTCCCCATGAGCTGACGGAGATCATGGAGCGTCGTTTCACGAATATCCGTCCCGTCAATACGTATACTGCCTTGCGTGACGTCATAGAATCGAGGCAGGAGGTCTACCAGCGTCGTCTTGCCCGATCCCGATTGCCCAACCAGCGCAACGGTATGCCCTTTAGGGATAGTGAGGGATATGTCACGAAGCACCCAGTCGTTGCCGTAGCGAAAAAAAACCTGGTCGTAGACGATCGCTTCGCGGAGATCTATAGGCTGAGGATTGACAGGGTCATGGATGGTAGAGACGGCGGTGAGTATCTTGTCTACCCGCTCGACGGAAGCCATTCCCTTTTGGATGGCGTAGGAAGCGCGGCTCAGGTCTTTGGCGGGATTGATGATGGAATAGAAGATGACTAAGTAGTAGATAAACGTGGAGGCATTAATGGCCGGATCATCAGCAAGGATTAGTGCCCCCCCGTACCAAAGTACGACGGCTATGGCTATTGTTCCGAGGAACTCACTCATGGGGTGCGCCAGCTGTTGACGGAGGAAGATACGGCTGGAGAGCTTCCTGAACACTTCGTTCTCCTCTTCAAAACGCTTATGAACGTAGGGTTCGGCATTGAAAGCTTTAATGACTCTTAATCCGGAAAGCGTCTCTTCTATGCGACTAATAAGTAATCCCCATTGCTGTTGACCGGCTAGAGAGGTGCGCTTAAGCTGCTTGCCCATCCATCCCATTAAATAGCCGGCCACGGGCAACAGAATGAGCACAAAAAGAGTGAGCTGCCAATTGATAAAGAACATCCCCGTCAGGTAAACTAAAATAAGGATGGGGTTTTTGAGCAGCATGTCGAGCGAGCTGATGATGGAGGCTTCTATTTCATTAACATCTCCCGAAGCGCGGGCGATGATGTCCCCTTTACGCTCTTCGGAAAAGAAGGCAAGGGGGAGTTGGGTGATTTTTTCATTTATCTGATTGCGGATGTCGCGCACTACCCCTGTGCGTATCGGCACCATACCTGCTGTGGCAGAGTACATGGCGGAGACCTTGAGCAAAGTCATCAAAATCAGAAATACGCCAAGGGCAATGAGGGTATACTCACCTCCTTGCGTTTCTATAAGCCGGTTGGTGAAATAAAAGAAATTGTTTTGGAGCACATTTGGAAGTTCCCGAAAGGCATCCCATGAGGCGGGAGGGAAGTTCCAAGGGACGAAGCGGTAAGTGGTTTCGTTTATTCTGAAAAGGATATTGAGGATGGGTATGATAATGGCAAATGAGAATAGGTTGAGGATCGCAGAAAGGATATTGAAAAACACACTGAGCGCCACGTATCTCTTATAGGGAGCTACAAAGCGGCGTAGGATACGGAGAAGATCTTTATTCATTTTTCACAGATAGAAGCCCAGCCTGTCCAACGCGCCCACTTGCGACTCCCGAAAATAAACTTGCCTTTGAGCTTCCCTGATACGTTATCCTTGTATACTAAGTAGATACGATCCTTCTTGCGGAGAGATACATGGGCAAGTATTTCTTCTTTAACCGCTTTGATAGGGTCATCACTGGGGTCTTCCATCGTAAAAAAAGCACAATCTTTACCGCATTCCACCGCTTGCATGGCGTCCAGCCAATTGTAAAAACCAGCCAAGTCACTACTTGGTTTAAGGTCAAAACTGATCCAAAATGCACTTTGTGTAGCCATGTGCTTTTAATTATTTGTAGCGGTCAAGAGCAAATTTTCAGTGGGTAAAGATAATGCCTTTTCTCTTTCCCTCCCCCATTTAGGGGGAAGAGAGCGTGAGTAAGCCGTCATAAAGAGTAAAACGGGAGTCATTATCAAGGAGAAAGCGGATGGCACTGATGACCTGATCGGAAGGAAAAGGAAGCTGGGGAAGGAGGTCGGAAAGCAGTACCGACTGGGAAGAGAGAATCTGTTCGAGCAGGGAGCGTATCTCCCGAAAATCAGGGTCGGTCAACTCTTGCTTATCTCGGGCAAGGCAGACGTCGCAATGCCCGCACTTATGGCTGTCGGTCTGGCCGAAGTAGGACAGCAGGAGGCGACTACGACAATGAGTACAGTCGTTGAGGTAGTTCAGGATAAGGGTGGAACGTTGGATAAAGCGTTTCCGCCTGTCTTCGTAAGCTTCACGGGGGATATGAAGTCGTTCAGGTGCCTCACGGGGACGGGTATAGATGATGAGAGGCATTTTTTTACAAGGAATATAGTCAAGGATACGGATTTTGGTGAGCCTGGTGAGAATTTCATACACTTCCTGAAGACTTGTACGGCTCCGTGCGGCAATGAGTTGCTCATCAATATAGGTCGGCTCGGTGAAGATGCCGGAGTATATACGCAGAATGATTTTGATCACTTTGTCGGTAAGTTTATCGTTCCGCAGACATTCGTAGAGATCATCTCGACGGACGGTAAAGACCAGTCGGGAAGCATTCTCCGCTTCTTCCAGATACTCTATATAACCGGAAAGGTGGAGGATATGCAAAGCGTGGTGTGTAGGCAGGATGGAAAAATCGTAGGCACTACAGAACTTTCGCATCGCAAACTCATGCGCCGTATCCAGGCCGTATCCTTCGGCTATCCGGAAGAAGTTGCCCAAAGCCTCATAGACCCGGACTATGAATTTGCGTTCGGGAAATTGTTCGGAGAGGTGCTGTTTGATATTTTCCTTGTCTTTACGGGGGTTAAAAAGTGCAACGGCATACGCCTGCTGCCCATCGCGTCCTGCGCGCCCCGCCTCCTGAAAATATTCCTCCAGAGAATTGGGAGTCTCTACATGTACCACCAGCCGTACATCGGGTTTGTCTATGCCCATACCGAAAGCATTCGTCGCCACCATGATACGGCACTCTCCCCGCATCCAGCTATCCTGCCGTTTGTCGCGTTCTTCCTTGCGAAGTCCGGCATGATAAAAGTTAGCTTTCATACCTACGTCATGCAAGGCAAAGGCTATGACGCGGGTATGTCTGCGAGTGCGGGCGTAGACAATGGCCGAACCTTGTACGCGCTCCAGTATATGTATCAACTGGGACAGCTTGTTGTTGGTACGTCGCACGACATAGGCAAGGTTGGCGCGGAAGAAATTTTGCCGGAACACATTTTTTTTCGAGAAGAGGAGTTTCTCCTGAATATCCTCAATCACTTCAGGGGTAGCTGTGGCGGTGAGTGCCAGCACCGGTACGTCGGGAATGATACCCCTCAGATCGGCTATCTTCAGGTAGGCAGGGCGGAAGTCGTACCCCCATTGCGAGATGCAGTGGCTCTCGTCCACAACAAGTATTGACACCTTCATCGCCTGTACCTTGACAACAAACAACTCCGTGCCAAGCCGTTCGGGTGAGACGTACAGAAATTTGTACCCGCCGAAGATACAGTTCTCCAGCCTGGCAATGATCTCCGTCCGCGACAGGTCGGCACTGATGTAGGTAGCCTTGATGCCCCGCTTCCTCAGGTTATCCACCTGGTCTTTCATTAGTGCGATGAGCGGAGAGATAACAAGACATATCCCCTCCATCGCCATAGCCGGCACTTGGAAAGTGATGGACTTACCTCCTCCCGTAGGCATTAGTCCCAACGTATCTTTACCGGAGCCTACTGAGCGGATGATATCCTCCTGCAAAGGGCGGAAAGAGCTGTATCCCCAATACTCTTGTAATATTTGACGGTAAACCACCGAGCAATGGACTAAAAAATGGAAAAACGGACGTAACGCTTGGGGCGTTCACGTAAATCAAGGAGCAGGTCGGCAGCGTGGATAGAGGTCTGGTTGAGATTTTCGTAGAGGCTGTTGTCGTTGAGCAGTAATCCGAGTGTATTGTTTTTGGAATTGAGTTTATCGGTCGTTATTCTGAGATTGGCCAGCGTGAGGTCTACCGAATGTAGCGTGGTGGCGAAGTCCATGTCACGAAGTTGACCACTGACAAGGTTAAAGTTGTCGGTCGTTGTCCGCAAGTTGCCTAATATCACCGGCACATCTCGTTCCAGCAGGCTATTGAGTACACCGGTAGAGGCTTCGAGATTGTAAGTAGTGCGTTCGATATGCGCAAGGGATTGCGCTAACGCAGGATGGTTGATCACCGTTTGAAGGCCTGCCAAAATGGAGTCAAGCCGGATAAACAGCGTCTCAATGTTGGGCAACAGTTCGTGTTGCACCGTCGTAAGCATGTCTTCACTGATACGTCCTTCAAGGGTATCACCCGCTGCCAACGTGGCAGTCAGGTAGGTATTTTGGTGAATATGCAACTCGGCGCCACTCAGCAAGGTATGTTCCAGGACAATGTAGCTACCTTTGGGTATCTTCAGTTCGTCATCAAGGTGCATCTCCACTGTGATTCGTCCCTGCTGCTCGTAATCATAGTGAAGCGACCGCACCAACCCTATCTTGAAACCGTCTATAAAGACCGGCGTTGAAACGGTCAAGTCTTTCACATTTGGAAGGGTTACATAATAATAATTAGACGGATGTAAAAGATTGACCCCCTTTAGGTAGTTCATACCTACATATAAAAGCACTAAGGCTACGGCTGTAGCCAGCCCAATCTTCATCTCTTTTGAAAAACATCTCATACGCTCATTCGTTTATTTCCTTTTATTACTTGTCTATTGTACCCTCTCGTCCCCTTTAAAGACGACAATGAATGCGGAAGGAAAATCTTTTTTTACTTTAGCAAGGACAGTCTGAATCTCTTCCTTGCTTTTCGTCTCGCCTACGGTATATTTAAACACACCTTTCTCATTATAATAACTCAGCGGGTAACCTTTCAGGGCAGGTGATTTTGCATTCAATAACTTTTCCGAAGTACATATCTGTACTTTATATCTCTCTTCCTTCAACTCCTCTTTATCTTCTTTGGATGCCTTATTGGTAACCACAGGAACAGGAGTATTTTTCTTGTCAAAGTTTTGCTTGAAACGCACAAAGGCTTCGTACACGGATTGTACCAGCCTGTTCTGCCCCACCGCCGAAGCCATGTATCGTTCCTCTTCACGATTGGAGATGTACCCCACTTCTACCAGCACACTTGGCATACTCGTTTTGCGTAGCACCAAAAAGCCGGCTTGGCGTACACCGCGATCTTTTCTCCCTGCCTTCTTGAAATGATTTTGTACTTCGGAAGCAAAAAGCAAGCTTTGCTTCACATAGACGTTTTGCATCAGTTCAAAGATGATGTAGGACTCAGACGAGTTTGGGTCGAAGCCCTCATATTTCTGTGCATAATCGTCTTCAAGGAGGATGGCAGCGTTTTCACGCATAGCCACCTGCAGGTTTTCATCGGTACGCGCCAACCCCAGCGTATAGGTTTCCGCCCCTGCTATATCCTTTGTTTTTAGTGCGTTAGTGTGGACAGAGATGAACAGGTCAGCCTTGTTCCGGTTGGCTATCTCCGCCCGTTCATTGAGGTCAATGAAACGGTCAGTCTTTCGCGTATAGACTACCTTCACATCCTTGCAACGCTCTTCGATGGCCTTGCCAAGCTTGAGAGCGATAGAAAGGTTGATGTTTTTTTCGTAGGCAATCTTCCCTATTGCTCCCGGATCTTTCCCTCCATGCCCTGCATCAATGACCACAGTGAATGGCTTGGCAGTCGCCGCAAGCGTGATTCCCCAAGCCACTAACCCCCAAAGCGCCTGTCTCATGCCTTCCAAGGGGGATTGAATGGCCAAGGGCGACGCGGTACAGCGGGGGTTGGCTCACTCCGCGTAGAAATCAGGCGCACGGTGGCTATTTCGATACCCGACTCCGAAGCCGTATCCTGTATATTACGGTGAAGGTCAGAGAAGATGCGCGGTATCTTGTTGGCATCCTTGATATAGACATTAATCTGGTACACCGGAGACAGTTCCGCCAACGCTGTTTGCAGTACAAAGGGTGGCGGGTCCTGCAACACCTCATCCGTCCGCTTAGCTGCTTCCATCAGGCAGGCGTGCGCTAACTCCCAAGGCACATCATAGCCATACTCTACTTCGGTATGAAGTATCAGTCCGTAATTTCGCGCTGAGGAGGAGTAGTTGATCGTGTGCGAGGACATGACGAAGGAGTTGGGTATGGTGACGATCTCGTTTTTCGGTGTCCGGATACGGGTCACGAAAGGTGTCTTCTCAATCACATTCCCTACGGTATCGTTCAGTTTGATGCGGTCGCCAATCTTGAAAGGGCGCATGTAAGTGATGACCATCCCTGCGATAATATTACCAATGACATTGCTCGACCCCAACGACACAATCAGTCCTACGAAAACTGAGACCCCTTGGAAGATGCCCGAATCCGAGTTCGGCAGGTAGGGGTATATCATGGCTATCATGAAGGCGTACAACAGGAACCGGATGATCTGGAACGACGGCTGCGCCCAGTCGGGATAGAAGCCGGATAGCTTCAGCTTTTCCGCCTCAATCTCTCCCGCAAGGTATTTCACTCCTTTCACCAAGTAACGGACGGCCAGCCAGATGACAATAATGGTAAACAATTTGGGGGTGTAGGCCACGACATCACCCGCTATTTCCCGCACGGGGTTCCATATATAAGAGAATATTTTGTACGCTAAACCCTTAGTCTGCGGGAAGATAGAGAAAAGAATGGGGATGCTGATGAATAGCTGTATGGCGATAACGAGGTACCGTAAGAGGCTTGCCCCGAACATCAGCACGGTGACTTGCTTCCGAGTATCCAAAAACTCATAGTCATGGAACGTGATGGGCTTTAACTTCGTGTCCAGAAGTCGTTCAATACGTTGTTTCAAACGTCTGTACAGTCGTAGAGTCCCCCAGATTAGGCCGCCCTGCACCGCAAACAATATAATAAGGTATAAGATGCGGGTTAGAATACGCATCAAGCCGTACTCGCGTTGCAAGGCTTTCAACTTTTCAACCACCACAGGCCGGTGCAACGCCGCAAGCTCGTCGCGTGAACAGTTCGCCCACAGTCCATCCTGATCGGTGAAGGAGGTGATAAGCTTATCACCGAACATCAAGTCTGTCCGTATATCCGTACTTTCTATATAGAGCGAATCCGGTTTCAACCCCAATGTTTTGCCAAGCTCCAGGATAGCTTTTTCTGCATTTTTTGCACGTGCCTGCGGTAATAACCCTCCTTGCCGGGCATAGATTATAAATAAGGTATCATCTTCTACGATGACAGGCACTCCTTTGGTGATCATCCGCAAGGAGTCCACTCGTCTTTTTTGCGCTACCTTGGCTAAGGAATCGGAGATGATCGTGGCCATCCGCAATTCCTCCATCTCCATTCTAAGCTCCTTTTCGCGGACTTGCGCCGCTTCTAATTCGGCCAGCGTTTCCACCAACCGCGCCGAATCGGTAGGCTCTTGAGTCAATAAACTATCCGTTACCTGCGGATTTTCCTCCGTCTGCGCCGCTGATCCACTCCATGCGGCAAACAGACACAAACCGATCAATGTTTTTTTCAACATGGATGCAAAGTTTTTGCGCCGTATACAGCCGCAAAGGTAACAAACTCTCTGTAGAGATAGATGAGAGCTATTCGAAGCCTTCGTAGGGGTTGGTGGAGATGGTAGAGCCGTCATAGCCCCAGTTCTGGGGGAGGCCGTTAGGGTTGATGTTACGTTGGGAGCCGGGGATAGGGAAGCGGTAGTTTTTAAGGCTAACGTTTTCCTTAGCTTTCACTCCGGAGGCCTTGAGGGATTTGACAAGAATGCGCCAGCGGACGAGGTCAAGGCGGCGGTTTTGTTCGTAAGTGAGTTCGAAGGTACGTTCTTGCTGTATACGGGATTTGAAGTCTTCGTAGGAGAGGCCGTCGGGGACGTCGTAGGCGGTAGGGTCAGAGGTACGGATGAAGGCTCTACGGCGAACGGTATTGAGGTCGGCGGTAGCGGTAAGTGCGGGTGCGTGATGAGCTTCGTTGAGCGCTTCGGCGCGAAGGAGGAAGACTTCGGCGTAGCGAAGCACAGTGCGGTCGATATTACGGTTAGAGGCGGAGCCGTTAGGATCAATGGGGTCGATGTATTTGGCGTAGCGTGGGATATCGAAGTGAAACCATTCGCCGGTTTGGGGGTTGAAGAGGGAGTCGGCATAGGTCACGCCTCGGCGTTGGTCATTGGGGTCAAACTCATCACGGAACTTGAGGTTGGAGATGACCACATGAGGTAAGGCTTGGGTGAAGCCGGTAGCGAAAGCACAGTGGAGGAGGTGGTTACCACCACCTCCGTCGGATGACTGGGAGATGGCGTGTTGAGTAGCGAAGATGCTCTCTTTGCCGTTACGGTTTTCCACAGACCAGTTCTGCGCATAGTCATCTTCGAGGGCGTAGTCGCCGGATTCAATGACTTCGGTAGCGATAGTAGCCGATTTGCTGAATAATTCTGTGCGTTCAGCGTCGGAGAGAGTGGGCGAGGTCTGCCCCCAGACGAGATAGACCTTGGAAAGGAGTGTTTTGGCGGCACCCCAAGTAGCGCGTCCTTTGTCGGAACCGGAGTAGGCATTGACATGGGGTAAGCGTTCAGCTGCATCAATAAGATCGGTTTCAATTTGCTTGTAAACGACGTCAATTTCTTCACGTTTGATAGCGACACCTTCATCATTGACACCCTTGTGTAGGATGAGGGGCACTTCACCCCAAAACTGTACGGCATATTGATAATAGTAGGCGCGTAAGAACTTGGCCTCGCCGATGACACGGGATTGAAGGGTAGGAGTTACGGGGTTATTGGGTTCGGAAAGTTTGTCGATAAGCCGATTGGCATTGGTAATACCGGCGTAAAAGGTTTCCCACATGTAGGTGATATAGGAATTGAAGGGCTCCCATTGCTGGGAACTGAGAAAACCGGCATCGCCGTTAGGATTTTCACCGGTGACGGTGAGGTCGGAAGGGAGGTCAATGGTGTAGCCGAAGCGAGTAGAGAGTTCGTTAGCCTGATATACGCCGTTGACGGCAGCAATGGCATCGGCATCGGTTATGGGGAAGTTGTCACCGGTGAGCTTGTCAATGGGGTCAACATAAAGGCTATCATTGCAAGCAACTATAAGAGCGGTGAGCGCAAGAGAGGTGTATAAGATCTTTTTCATTTCGGTCTGTGTTTAATTGTCAATTAGTACGCAAGGTTTATCCCTATGGAGAAGGTACGGGAGGTGGGATAAACGCCGGAGTCCGTACCACCGGCTACTTCGGGGTCGTAACCTCTGTACTTGGTGAGGGTAAGGAGATTTTGCGCGGAGGCGAAGAGTTTGATGCGGGCGGAAGGAGCTTCTTTGAGCCGTAAGGGAAGTTGCCAGGAGAGCGATAAAGTTTTCAGTTTTAAGAAGGAAGCATCTTCGATGTAACGGCTATCAAGGTCAGTAACCGCTTGAATAACAGCTTTGGGGACGGTATTGGAGGGGTTAGTGAGAGTCCACCTGTCTAATAAGGAGCCGGCGAGGTTGTAGCTGACGTCAGGGGTTTCGAGCCTACGCCAGAGGGCATTGTAAAGTTCGTTACCCTGACTGCCTTGGAAGGCGGCGAAGAGGGTGAAGTCCTTATAACGTAAGGTGGTGGCGAAGCCATAAATAAAATCCGGTTGAGGCGAGCCTAAGACAGTTCGGTCATGATCAAGGTCTATACGACCGTCATGATTGAGGTCTTTGTACTTTACATCACCGGCTTGCACGGAAGTGCCGTTCTCTAAGTTACGACTGGGGACAGGTACTTTAGCCACATCTTCCGTTTGCTGCACGATGCCGTCGAAGAGCAGCCCGTAGAAAGCACCGTAAGGCTCACCTTCTTTGAGGATAGTATTACCTTGAATGACGTATCCGGCACCGAGGGCGACGTCGGTAACCTTGTTGATGTTCTTGGCAATATTGGCCGACAGCTGCCAGTAGATGTCTTTGCTATCAATCAGGACACCCTTAGCTTCCAGCTCAACGCCTTTGTTAGTAATACTCCCTACGTTTTTTAACTGCGAACCGTAGCCGGTAGTGATTTCCACAGGAATGTTGAGCAGGAGATCGGTTGTCTGTTTGTAATAGGCATCGGCGGCGAGGCTCAGGCGATAGTGAAAAAGACTGACGTCAAGGCCGGCATTGTATTGCGAGGTAGTCTCCCACTTCAGTTCGGGGTTGGCACGGTTGGACTGTACGTAGCCGACCACGATCTTGTTGTTGAAAGAATACTTCCGGGTGTCGTAAATATCCGCGTAGCGGTAGTCACCAATCTCCTGGTTGCCGACTGTACCATAGCTTGCGCGAAGCTTGAAGTCATTGACGTTAGGGTGGTTTTGCAGAAAGGCTTCTTCATTGATGTTCCACGAAAGCCCTATTGAGGGGAAGTAGCCCCACTTATGGTCTGGCGCGAAGCGCGACGAGCCATCGGCACGGAGAGTGGCGGTCAGGTTATATTTCCCTTTAAGGGTGTAGTTCACACGTCCCAGTACCGAATTGAGGATTGATACCGAGCCGCCGGTAATTGGCGCAAGCAGACCCTGACTGGCTTGGAGGTTGTGGTAGCCAAGCGTCTCATTGGAAAACTGTGTGGTAGAGACTGTTGTGTACTCTACATCCGTTGTTTGCGTACTGTAGCCGGCTAAGGCGTTAAGGTAATGGTCGGGGTGCAGTTGTTTGGAAAAGTTCAGGGTGTACTCGTACTGCCAGGCATCGGTACGTTTATTGCCTACCGAGCCGTAACCTTTGGCAAGGAATCCGGCGGCTGATGAGGAAGGGCCAAAGAAATTTTGCGTAGAGTTCGCCAGATTGGTACCGGCACTCACCTTGGCTGTCAGCGAAGGCAGGATATCATACTTGAAGAAAGCGTTGCCGATGAGCGTATTGGTGATGTTGGTTGATACGGTATTGACGAGGTCGGAGATGGCATTGACGGTACGGTCACCATAGCGCAAATCGCCTTTCTCATGTACATTGTTGTAATTGAAGCTACCGTCGGGGTTATAGATAGGTACTGCCTGCGGAATGATAATCACGTAAGCCAGTGAATTGGAAGCACCGCCGGTCTCTATCCCTGCATAGTTGGCCAGCCCATTCTGGATAAGTTTACCGGCATTGGCCGTAAGGCCGACTGTGAAGCGGGGAAGCAGTTCACTCTCAATATTGAAACGTCCGGTATAACGCTGAAAATCCGTATTTAGGATGATACCTTCTTGGTCGGTGAAATTGCCGGAGAGTAAGAAACGTGTTTTGTCGTCGCCCTTGCTAACTGTCAATTGGTGCGATTGCGTCGGGGCAGTGCGTAAAGCGGCGCTTTGCCAGTCCGTACCCTCACCGAGTGCGTCAAATTGAGACTGCGTCCAATCGTAAAATGGACCTTTGTCAAACTCCGTAACAGGATAAATTTCCTGATTCACCTTTGCCCATTCACCGGCATTCAGAAGATCTAACTTCTTGGCTGTCTGCTGCCAGCCGACGGAATATTGGTATTCGATATTGGTTTTGCCTTTCTTGCCGCTCTTCGTAGTGATGATCACCACCCCATTGGAACCGCGCGAGCCGTAGATAGCCGTTGCGGAAACGTCTTTCAATACTTCGATAGATTCGATGTCTCCCGGATTGATAGACGCCAGCGGATTGAGCCGGTCGGCTACACGCCCAACGCCTGCCGATGTGGAAGATGAAGAGGCGTCTTCATAAATGATCACCCCATCCACCACGTACAGCGGCTCGTTACCTCCCGTCACGGAGTTTCCTCCCCGTATACGTATGTTATATGCTGCTCCCGGCTGACCGGAACTCTGCGTGACGTTTAGACCCGAGACTGCACCTCCTAACAAGTTGTCGAACGACGTGGAGAGTTGTTGCAAGGCTCCACCGGATACCGTCGTGATGGCGCCCGTCAACTCCTTTCTCTTTTGTGTTCCGTAACCGACGACCACCACCTCGTTCAGCAACCCTAAATCTTCCCGCAATAGGATGACTACAGACTCCCTATGATTGTGGACAACCACTTCCTGTGAACGGTAACCTACATAGCTCACCGTCAATGTGGACGGAAGTTCGCCGACCGATACCCGAAATGCCCCATTGACATCGGAGAAAGCTCCTGCTTTTTCGTTGGCTACAAAGATGTTCGCCCCGATGACTGCTTCCTTCGTCCGTTCATCGATAATGCGCCCACTGATTTGCAACTCTTGTTGCGCCCTTGCCGGCAGGCCGACGAACAACCCCACCGCGACAGACACTATCCCCAATAGCCCCTTTGAAGAGCTAAAAATCCCTAAATGGGGGGGGGCAATTTTCTTCTTTTCTCCCATCATATCACCTTCATTTATTTGACTTTACCGAAGGCAAAAATAAACCCCTACCCTACCCTCCGACAATACCACAAAAACGGTATTTTCGCCGTATGATTACACGAAGAAAGTTTCTCCCTGCAGCCGGATACGCAACGTTGGGGGCTGTCACAATGCCAAATGTTTTGACACACTGTAGCAATGACGAGCCGCCCTTGCCTAAGGACACTTGCACATGTACCTGTACAAGAGGCAACCCTGAACAAAATTGCTGTTTTGTGTTCCAGGGCGACTCGGTGACCGAAGCAGGCAGAAGTGATGGTCTGAAATTGGGGGCAGGCTATGTCTTTCACATTGGTAGCCGCCTTATGACCGA
>JAITRC010000005.1 GCA_031288615.1 Tannerellaceae bacterium | reverse complement strand
GTTGTAATCCTCGTCCGGAAACGTATTTTTGTCTTGCAGTTGAAGAAGGGGAGGCATGGTTATTGGGTGATATTCCTGCAATAAAACAAGCTTATCCTGATGCAAAGACTAGTATTCTAGACTCTTATATCAATGATTCCATTTGTGGTACATGGGAATTAATGGCAGAGGCTCTTTATCATAAAGGATGTAATGCGCTTAAAGAAAAAGGATGGCAAGCGGTAGGATGTGAAAAATCCACGTGGGCAGAAAAAATTAGTCCCAATATGGATATTAATAATAACAAATCTCCAAGTTTTAACTATTTGAAAAATAAATTAATCAAACTCGCCAACTACACTTAACTATACAATCAAGCAGATGTGGGTGTAGTTAATCTCATAACTGATCCGTTAGTTAGAGTAACAGACTTGGAACGTACTGTCTTGGATTGCATTGACCGCCGAGCCCAGAGTCTGGACCTTCAACATTAATTTAAACGGGGGATTGGAAGAATTAGTGGAATGTTTGGCTAGAATCACCCATGTTAATGAAAGTAATTTAGATGATGAAGATCTTCGTGTCAAAGAGCATCCTATGGCTGTTTGGAGAACAAGCGGTGGGGAGGCGAAAAGGATTGACTTTTTATTGTAAGGCTTTGTTTTGTAAGTCCTTGATTTTGAGGTGGGCGTTGACGGATTCGAACCGCCGACCCTCTGTTTGTAAGACAGATGCTCTGAACCAGCTGAGCTAAACGCCCCTAAACGCGGGGACAAAGGTAGACTTTTTTAGATACTATACCTCATACAGAACTTTTTTTCATGCCATAATGAGGAGAGGTGCACAACACTATACAAAGGCGGTCAGGTGAAAAGGATTGGGTGGGCGGTTAGTTGGCCATTTCAGAGAGGAACTTAATGCGGATGAGGCGTATCTCATCCTCAGAGAAGCTATCGTCGAGGGAGGTGAGGGCTTCGGAAAGACTGTCGGTTTCAGACTCCTTGAAGTAATTGTATATCTCGGTAATACGCTCCTCATCCATCGCATCTTTGATGAAGTAATCAATGTTGATACGAGTGCCGGAGTAGACAATGGCTTCTATCTCGTCAAGCAATTCAGAAAATTCAAGGCCACTGGTGAGGGCTATTTCGTCAAGCGCTATCTTACGATCAATACGCTGGATGATGGCAACCTTCACTTTGGATTTATTGGCGACAGTCCGGACACGGAGATCTTCGGGGCGTTCAATCTCGTTCTCTTCAACATGCCGTTTGATGAGTGTAATGAACTCATCACCATATCGTTTGGCCTTACCTATCCCGACACCAGGAATATTTTGGAGTTCTTCCATAGAGATGGGGTAAGTCGTAGCCATAGCTTCCAAAGAGGGGTCTTGGAAGATGACAAAGGGAGGAATATCCATACGTTTGGAGATGCGCTTGCGCAAATCCTTCATCATGGAATAAAGGACAGGGTCAGCAGCACCACCCCCCTCATTTTGTAACTGTGCATCGTCGGCATCATTACCAAACTCATTATCTTCCGTGACCTTAAAAGACTGAGGATTGGCAAGGAAGCTACGTCCACTGTCGGTGATACGAAGAATTCCGTAGTTCTCAATTTCTTTGGAGATATACCCTGCAATGACAGCTTGTCGAATAACGGCATTCCATGTCTTTTCCCCTTCTTCTGTTCCGGAACCAAAGATCTCCAGTTTTTCGTGCTTATAACACTGTATTTCAGACGTTTTGTTTCCGATGAGGAGATCGACGATATATTCGGCTTTGAACTGTTCATGAAGAAGGATAACGGTCTCAAGAATGGTGACAAGATACTCCTTAGCTTCAATTCTCTTTTTGGGATTAAGACAGTTATCACAACTTCCGCAGGATTCTTCGAGGTAGGTTTCGCCAAAATAATGGAGGAGCACCTTACGTCGACAAACGGAAGTTTCGGCGTAAGCAGTTGTTTCGGCAAGGAGTTGTTTACCTATTTCCTGTTCGGCGATGGGCTTACCCTGCATGAACTTCTCAAGTTTCTGCAAGTCTTTGTGTGAATAGAAAGCGACACAAAGACCTTCACCACCATCCCGTCCGGCTCGTCCGGTTTCTTGGTAATAGCCTTCCAAGCTTTTGGGCATATCGTAATGGATCACATAGCGCACATCAGGCTTATCAATTCCCATCCCGAAGGCAATGGTAGCCACCATAACGTCGGTTTTTTCCATGAGGAAGGCATCCTGATTGGTGGCACGTTCTTGAGCCTCCATACCGGCATGGTAAGGAAGTGCCTTGATGTTGTTAGCGATCAGTACCCGGCTAAGTTCCTCTACCTTACGTCGACTGAGACAATAGATGATACCCGATTTGCCTGCATGGGTACGGATATATTTGATGACTTCACGATCAATACCAGCGTCTTTAGGACGTATTTCGTAGTAAAGATTGGGGCGATTGAAAGAAGATTTGAAGACGGCGGCATCCGTCATACCGAGATTTTTCTGGATGTCGTGTTGTACCTTAGGTGTAGCGGTGGCGGTGAGGGCGATAAGTGGATGAACGCCTATTTCATTGATAATAGGACGTATCCGTCGATACTCCGGTCGGAAATCATGCCCCCACTCGGAAATGCAGTGAGCTTCATCAATGGCATAGAAAGAGATTATAGCGCGTCGAAAGAATCCCACATACTCCTCTTTGGTAAGGGATTCCGGAGCTACATAAAGCAACTTGGTACGTCCTGAAAGCACATCTTTTTTAACTTGTTCAATGGCATTTCTGCTGAGGGAGGAGTTGAGGAAGTGAGCAATTCTATTGTCTTCACTGAAATTACGCATAGCATCCACCTGATTTTTCATCAGGGCAATGAGGGGAGAGATAATGATGGCTGTCCCGTCGAGTAAGAGGGAAGGAAGTTGGTAACAAAGGGACTTTCCTCCACCGGTAGGCATAAGCACAAAGGTGTCTTTCCCTGCCAGCAAGTTTTCCATAATAGCCTTTTGGTTACCCTTGAAAGAGTCGAAACCAAACTGCTGTTTCAGCTTGTCGGAAAGGATATCTCTTACGACAGTGTCCATATATGTAAGTAGATGTATAGGAATCAGGCAGATTGCAAGTACCTTATTTCTTCCGAACGTTCCAACTTTTCCTTTGCATATTCAAGTGTAACGTGAAGGGTCTTTTCGCCGGAAGAGGGCATCCTATACATGGCGTCTATCATGATAGTCTCCATAATAGAGCGCAATCCACGTGCCCCGAGCCGGAACTCCATCGCTTTATCGACGATATATTCGTAGACTACTTCGTCGAAACTGAGAGAGATATTGTCCATGTCAAAGAGCTTGACGTATTGCCTGGTAATCGCATTGCGAGGTTCGGTGAGTATCTTACGGAGAGCCACACGGTCAAGGGGTAAGAGGTATGTGAGGACAGGCAAGCGACCTATGATTTCGGGGATAAGGCCAAAAGTCTTCAGGTCAAGCGGGGAGATATATTGGAGGAGACCGTCCCGGTCAAGGGTCAAGGTGGTACGCTGCGCCGTATACCCAATGACGCGGGTATTAAGCCGTCGGGCAATTTTCCGCTCAATACCGTCAAAAGCACCACCACAGATGAAGAGGATATTTTTAGTGTTCACCTGAATCATTTTTTGATCGGGATGCTTGCGACCTCCCTGAGGTGGTACGTTCACGACAGTTCCTTCAAGGAGTTTGAGGAGACCTTGCTGAACCCCCTCACCACTGACGTCCCGTGTGATAGAAGGATTATCTCCCTTACGGGCTATCTTATCAATTTCATCAATGAAGACAATGCCTCGCTCTGCAGCCTCCACATTATAATCGGCCACTTGAAGCAACCTTGTCAAGAGGCTCTCAATATCCTCACCCACATACCCGGCTTCGGTGAGCACTGTCGCATCCACGATCGTGAAGGGGACATCCAACACCTTGGCGATAGTCCGCGCCAGAAGCGTTTTGCCTGTCCCCGTCGGCCCTACCATGATGATATTGGACTTTTCTATTTCAACTTCGTCCTCACCCTTTTGCAGAATACGTTTATAGTGATTGTATACCGCTACGGCAAGCCGTCGCTTAGCCACATCCTGACCGATGACATATTCATCCAATGTAGTTTTGAGGTCATCCGGCTTCGGCAATTCATCCATATTCAAGAGTACACCCGTTTCTTCCTCTTCCGGATTGACAGCGTCTGCATTTTCGAATTGATGTAAAACGACCCCTTGTTCTATTAAGATAGAGGCAGCGTGCCCCACACACACATTGCAAATAGTAGCATCTGCCCCATCCACAAGTTCCACTACACCGTCTACTCCCCGTGATCGTCCACAGAAGGAACAGACACCTTTCTTTTCAATCATGCCTCCGTATTGTTGTTTTTCCGAGTAAAAATTTCATCAATGATACCATAGTCACGCGCTTCGGCCGAAGTCATCCAATAATCCCTATCGCTATCCCGCTCGACCTCTTCATAACTTTTGCCGGAATGTTTGGAGATGATGGTGTACAGTTCCTTTTTGACTTTCAAGATTTCCCGTGCGGCAATTTCGATGTCGGAAGCTTGCCCTTGTGCTCCGCCAAGCGGTTGGTGAAGCATCACCCGAGAATGTTCCAAGCCATAGCGTTTACCCTTAGTGCCTGCCACCAATAATACTGACGCCATGGAGGCGGCTATCCCCGTACATATTGTAGAGACCTTACAACCTATGAACTGCATTGTATCGTATATTCCGTATCCGGCGTAGACGGAGCCACCAGGCGAATTGATGTAAATAGAAATATCCTTACCGGGTTCGCTGGAATCTAGGTAAAGTAATTGCGCCTGGATTACGTTGGCGGCATAATCGTCAATATGGGTACCCAGAAAAATGATGCGGTCCATCATCAATCGCGAGAAGACATCCATCTGCGCCACATTCAGCTGTCTCTCTTCAATAATTGTGGGAGAAATGTAACTGCTGGTGATCTTCATATAGCTTTCCAGCGCGCCGCTACTCATCCCCAGATGCCCGATTGCATACCTTTTAAATTCACTCATGTCTGTTTTTAAATTTTGCGAGGCAAGATAACCTTCTTACCACCATCCGAAGACAAAGTTATGGATTAATTTCTGAAGCAAACAACTCTCTTTTTTTTCTCAATAACTGATTTTTACAAGCTACAGAAAGCCTACCTTTACCGCGTTTTCATACACAAACAGGCATTTTTACAGCCATGAACAAAAACTTATTCCGAAAAAAGGCCATAGATTCTTACCAAGCTCAACAATCCGGTGGACTGAAACGCACCCTTTCCGTCCAACACCTTATTCTGTTGGGTATAGGAGCTATCGTGGGTACGGGCATTTTCGTCATCACGGGACAAGCCGCCGCCGATTACGCAGGGCCTGCCCTTACAATCTCTTTTCTTATCTCCGCTACGGGATGTATCCTGGCCGGACTATGTTACGCCGAATTTGCTGCCATGATACCCATCTCAGGGAGCGTCTATTCCTATTGCTATACGACTATGGGGGAGCTACCCGCTTGGTTTATCGGATGGGACTTGGTACTTGAGTACCTCTTTGCCTGTTCCAGCATCGCTGTCGGATGGTCAGGCTATATGATAAACGTTCTGGCCGGATGGGGTATCACCTTACCGGCCACGCTCACCCAGTCTACATTCGACCACCTTCCCGACGGTACGTGGATATGCACCGGTAGTCTCTTCAACTTTCCCGCCATGGCTATCATCATCCTGGTTTCGGTATTTCTTATTGGAGGTATACGTCAATCCGCCTTACTGAATAATATCATTGTTTTCATTAAAGTCGCTGTCATCCTTCTCTTCACCTTTTTCGGACTCTCTTACGTAGATACAGGCAACTGGCACCCTTATATTCCCGAGAACACCGGACAGTTCGGGCATTTCGGCTGGAGCGGTATCCTCAGGGGAGCTGCGGTGGTTTTTTACGCTTTTCTTGGATTCGATGCCCTCTCTACCACTGCCCAAGAGACCCGAAACCCTCAGCGGGACATGCCTCGCGGCATCCTCATCTCGCTTTCTATTTGCGCCATTCTCTATGTAGCGGTGACGGCCGTGCTTACGGGCATCGTTCATTATAGCGAGCTTCACGTGGATGCGCCCATAGCCCTGGCTATCGACCGTACGGGTGAAGGATTGGCATGGCTAAGCCCCTTCGTTAAGCTTGGGGCTATCGCCGGATTGAGTTCGGTTATCCTGGTTATGATGCTTGGCCAATCCCGTATCTATTACGCTATTGCCCACGACGGGCTTTTCCCCTCTCCCTTGGCACGCATCCACGCTAAACGCGGAACACCTGTCAACGCTACCCTCTTGGCCTGTACCCTTTCGGCCATCGTGGCGGGACTTTTTCCCCTTCATGTACTCTCGGAGCTTGTCTCCATCGGCACACTTATGGCCTTCTCCATCGTCTGCCTCTCTATCATTGTGCTTCGCAAAACGCAACCTGATATTCCACGTCCTTTCCGCGTTCCTTTTGTTCCTCTCATTCCCATACTTGGAGCGACTCTCTGTATCCTTCAGATGGTCTCACTACCTTGGGGTACGTGGTTACGGCTAATCGCCTGGACGATAATCGGTTTTATCCTCTATTTCAGTTATAGCCGAAGGCACAGCCACCTCAATCGGGGGGCTAACGAACAAGGAATTTCGTGACCGTCCCACCATACTTACACAAGTAGACACCCCGCTGAACAGGTGGCGTAGCCCCAAGCAACTGCCCCGTCAAGGTATAATACGTACGCGGAGAGGTAGGGTCACCCTGAAAGAAAGGAGTATTGGCCAATGGAGGATCTCCGGGTTGAGCTAAGGAAGGGGTTTCGGGCGGGATTTCGGCATCTACTACCATGATATTTCTGGTCGCGGTGATGAGTCCCAAATCGCCATAAGCTTGGAAAGAGATGACCACTTCACCCGATTGACGAGCAATTAGCAGACAGCCGTTATCCATGGCAGTAGTACCGGCGATAGTAGGGTTGGACGATACCCATGCAGGATTATGAAGGAGATAACCGGCGTTATTGTAAGTAGCCTGTGCGGTAAGGAAGAAGGCTTGGTCAACTACTAAGACGGAAGCAGTCTCTCCTACACCAAGCGCAGGCAATATCTGCAAGACCGGAGGCTCCGGTACGGAAGGAAGGTCAACAGGAAGCTCTCCAGGTTCGACGGGAGGAGCAGGTTCGGGTGTAACAGGCGGCTCAGGTTCAGGTGTGACAGGCGGCTCAGGTTCAGGTGTAACAGGTGGTTCAGGTTCGGGTGTGACAGGTGGTTCAGGTTCGGGTGTGACAGGTGGCTCAGGTTCGGGTGTGACAGGTGGCTCGGGTTCAGGTGTGACAGGTGGCTCAGGTTCGGGTGTAACAGGCGGCTCAGGTTCAGGTGTGACAGGTGGCTCGGGTTCAGGTGTAACAGGTGGCTCGGGTTCAGGTGTAACAGGTGGCTCAGGTTCAGGTGTGACAGGCGGCTCAGGTTCGGGTGTGACAGGCGGCTCAGGTTCGGGTGTGATAGGCGGCTCAGGTTCGGGTGTGACAGGCGGCTCAGGTTCAGGTGTGACAGGTGGCTCGGGTTCGGGTGTGACAGGCGGGACACAAACTCGGCGGGAATCTTGGCTAACACCCCAATCACCCTCAACTTGGAGGGAAATGACAGCTTCTCCCGGCCGGAGGGCAGAGAGGAGACCGTCATTATCGACGCTGACAATAGTGGGATCGGAAGAAGTCCATTTATAATTACGGAAGAGATAAGGGACTCCATTAAACGTGATTTCTTTGGCAGAGAGACGGGTCTGCTGGGTGAGGGGAAGTAAAGTAGCCTCCTTGCCGGCGGAGAGGAGAGGAAGAATCTGAAGGTAAGGGAGGATTAAAATTTGCCGAGAAAGGGAGACCGGAAAATCGCCGGTGGCTTGGAAGGTGATGGTAGCCGAGCCGGGATTAAGAGCGGAGACGATACCTTTTCTATTTACACTGACAACGGTGGGGTTGGAAGATATCCAGGAAAAGACGGGGTAATTAAAAGGCTGGTGGTTATAGGTGGCCTCAATGGTAAAGGTATCGGTTTGCCCGATGGAGAGAAGGTGAGACAAAGCGTTGAGAGAAAGGAGAGGAAGGAGTCGTGGGGAAGGAGGCACAACGACATTACGCGTAAATGCAGCGGATCCAAGCGGTCCGGCAGCGTGAAGGGAAATAACGGCGTCGCCGGGAGCAAGCGCGGTAAGATTACCAAGCTGATCATCATCAACCTCCACGATGTCAGGAGCCGAAGAGGAGAGCTGATAGACGAGGGGGTAAGGCTGGAGGTTATAAGACACCTGTTGGGGGGAGAGGAGGAAAGATTGGCCGAGTGAAAAGAAGTTAGCGAATTCGCCGTAGGCTAAGGGAGGGTGAAGATCAAAGATGGGAGGTACGTAAACAGTTCGAGAGAGATTAACAATCCCTAACACACCGGAGGCGGTGAGGGTGATGACCGCTTCACCAGGTTGTAGGGCGGTAATCATACCGCCAGTAGAGACGGAAACAATATTGGGAGCCGAAGATTGCCAGGAACGGGCAGTGAGAGAATACAAGGCGCCGTTGTTGTAACCCTCAGGAGTAAGGGTGAGGGTTTTCGTAATGGGCAGGAGGGTAGCTGCGTGTCCGTTGGGGAGTTCGGGAAGCAATCGGAGAGAAAGTCCAGAGGGGACGGTGATCTGTCGCGAAGCGGCAAGACGGGCGACGGAAGAGGAAGCGGCGACGGTAATGGTGGCGGAGCCGGGTTGATAGGCAGTGATGAGGCCGTCATTATTGACACCGGCAATTTCGGGATTAGAGGAAGTCCAGGAGACCTCATTAAAGGAAAGGGGCAGGCCACTGTAGATAGCCTCTATCCAAAGTTGGACAGGTCTATCCATAGAGACGGAAGTAACTCCGGCAGAAGAAGGTAGGGGTGTGATCTTGAGGGTAGGGGAAACGATGACCTTACGCGAAGCGGTGAACGAACCGAGTGCACCGGTGGCGGTGAGGGTGATAATAGCTTCACCGGCAACAAGGGCGGTGACCTGGCCGTCACTATTGACGGTAGCAATCGAATTGTTGGAAGAACTCCAGGAGAAGCCGGTGACAGGATAAGGATTGTTATTAAAGGTGGCTCCGGCAGAGAAAGTGATTTGCTGGGAAGACTGTAAAATAGTAGCGGTTTGGTTTTTAGGGAGCAGAGGAAAAATCCGGAGGTAGGGGAGGACGAGGACATCGCGAGTAAGTGTGATATTGCCCAAATAGCCGGTGGCGCGGAAGATGATGGTAGCCGTACCGGGTGTAATGGCCTTGAGGAGGCCGTTCTTGTCTACGGAGGCGATATTGGTGTTGGACGAAGTCCAAGTGGTAGAGGTGAAGGGATAGGGTGTTTGGACGGAGAGCGGTAGCGTTTCGGAAAAAGCGATGCGAATAGCCGTTTCCCCTTCGGAAGGGGAGGGAGAAATGGAAAGTGAGGGGGCTTGGGTAGAAGGTGTGACCACGACGGTGCGGGAGAGATCAAAGGGGCCATAGCCAAAAGCCCCGTTGGCGTGGAAAAGTATCTTAGCGGAACCCGTTCTATGTGGGGTAAGGCCGCCGTTATTGTCCACAGCAACGGTATCGGGGTCGGACGATTGCCATCCGGCATTGATGAAGGTATAGGGGTCTCCGTCATAGAGAGCATAAGGAGAGAGAGTAAGCGTTTCGTTAAGCGGAAGCGGTGAGGCGTCCTGCTGCGTCTCAAGGGCGGGGAGGAGCGTTGGGGTAGGTGCGGTGGGCACCACGATACGTCGCGAGGCTATCAGCGGCGCCGAACTGTAGGTACTTGTCACTTCGAGCCTGATTATTGTTTCCCCCGTCTTGTGAGCCGTCAGCATCCCGTTGGCATCTATGGAGACGTTCTCCGGATTCGAGGAGACCCAGATGGGGTTGGTGTACTCTATATGCTGGTTGTTGTATATCATCGCCCCTCCCAGCTGGAGATGGGGGTGGTTAAGGTGCAGGGGGGTATATTTCTTACCTTCCGTCACGTCGGGGGTGATGATGAGGGACACGGGATTGGTTATCCGGTATTCGTCTATCGTCTTCCCTGCATAGGCGCCTGTGGTCTGAAATGCACGCCGTGCAGCACCTGCGTCGCCGTTTTTGGAGAAGAAATTGACCTGAAGGATGGCGTTACACCCGTTTTCGGATTCAGGATGAGAGTGTATCACCGTATTGTCTATTTCGTTGGTACTGTAAATTTCGTCGTCGACGTTACCCCAGTCGGTACCATGAAGGATGGCGGACATGGGGTCGGTAAGGGTGAGGAAGATTGCCTTTCTGGCGGAAGCACGAAGGTCATCGGAAGAGGGTTTAGGATTGTTTTTGTACCAATCCCTGAGCGCCGCAAAGGCTTCTTTAGGGGAACGATCAAGGAAGAAGTCGCCGGGATTAAACGTGATATCGCTTACGAAGGTAGATTTGTGGTACATACCACCGGCAAGTACCCAGTCAAAGTCGCATATCCTCTTTTGATTATTCTTGATTTGCTGGAGATTGACCGGTTCCAGGGAGAACATCACATAGGTGAAGCAATAATTGTTGTCTAAGCAGTAATCGGCGTTGACATGGAAAACAAGGAAGCGGGAGGAAACGTATACCCACGCAAGCACATCGACTCTATCCCCGAACCCAGGTATGGAGTTACCCGTAATATCAAAACGCGCATTGAGTAAATGTTCCTGAAGGGTACGGTTGGTGAAATCACCTTCTCCTTTGAGGTTGGTGTAGAAGTAATCGGTTTGGTAGGTAAAATCGTTCACGTACCAGAAGACACTCGGTGAAAGGACAGGGGAGTACCCAGGAATATTGAAACGGTAGTCACTTAACGGATGGTTGTCATATTGCCCTGTTTGCTGAAACAGGGTGCGGGTGGCCGTAGGATTTTGTAGGAATTCGGTTATCCGGAAGATATGGGTATTGGTTTCCAGGTCTTTGATCTCTGTTGTGGTGACACTGTGCTGGGAGGCGAAGAGAGTATACGCGTCCCACCATTCGAAACTTTCCGTCACGTTTCCCCATTCGGGGCTACCGTCCATTTCGGGGGTAGCTCCTAATATGGCAGACCCGGGGTCGGAGAGGGTTTTGTAGAGGGTCTTCCGTGCGTAATGAATTAGGTGGTTGGGGGCATTCATGGTGTAGGTACAGTAGTAGTTCTTGAGGTTGGAGAAGACTTGCTGAGGTTGAATGTCCTGTCCCAAGTAAAGTTGTTCGGGACGGATATCAATGGAAGGGTAATTGGCACTACTATGGCGCATTCCGGCGGCGATAACCCACTTATAGTCTTTAATCCTTTTCGCACTGTAGTGGATAGCGGTCAGGTCAATGGGTTCGAGGGAGAAAAGGACGTACATCCATGCGGAGTGGGTTTCGGTGGCGGGCAAGGACCACCCCCTATCAAGACCTATAAAAAGGATACACATCCGTGAAGTGACATAGGCCCATGACTTGGTGGTAGGAACGACCTTATCATCAGGCCAAGTGCTGGGAATATCATCGGGTGGCCATAATTCGGGGGAGATATGCATTTTAACATCCGTGAGCAGTTCGTATGAGGTTTGTGCGGCGAAGTCATTGGCGTAAGGCATGTTGATCTGCGCTCTGGCTGTGGAGGCTATGAGCACGAGAAAAAGTATTTTAACTTTTGCTTGCATATCAGAAGTGTATTAGCGCGGTGATACAATGATACGACGGGTGACGGTGACGGGGTTGACAGTCCCGGTGGCGGTAAAGGTAATGGTGGCGGTGCCGGGGTGGAGGGAGGTAATAAGGCCATTGGGGTCTACGGCAACGATGTCGGGATGGGAAGATGTCCACTGGGGGGCGGAGAGAGCGTAATTGAGGCTGTTCCAATAAGATTTGACGGTGAGCTGGAGGGACTGGTAGAGGGGTAAGGTGATGTCGCCTTCGCTTTCGTTGGACAGGGGGGAAAAGATATGGACGGCGGGCTTGGCTATTACGGTGAGGCGGCGAGTGGCAATGAGGGGGCTGTCGCCGAAAGCGTGTTCGGGGATGGTCACGGAGAGGAGGGTTTCCCCCGGCGAGAGGGCTTCGACACGCCCTGTACCCGAAGTGACGGTAGCGACAGCAGGGTTGGAGGATGTCCAAGAATAGTTGGAGAAGAGGTAGGGAGCAAAGTTATAAAGGGCTTCGACGTAGCATTGGAGGGGTTTCCCTACAGTGAGGGTTGTGGTATTCTTTTTTAAAGGGAGGGAAGGCGTGATTCGGAGGAAGGGAGGGACAATGACGCGTTGGGTGAAGGTGATCGGATTGAAACTATGGGCGACGGAAAAGGCGAAGGAGAGGGTAGCTTCGCCGGCATTGACGGCGGTGGCTTGCCCGTCGGGGGTGATGGTCACGATAGCGGGATTGGAGGATGTCCATGTAGAATGGGTAAAGGGTAAATCACTATTGTTCCATGTGAGGGAAGGGACAGTGAGTTGAGTGGTTTGCCCTTGGCTGAGGATACAGTCGGACAGTTGGTAGGAATCAGGGAGAGGGACGGTGATCTTTCGCTCAAAACCGACGGGTATCCATTCATTCACGTAGGTGCCGACATGAACAATAGCCTCTCCCGGCGAGTGGGCTTTGACCATGCCGTTGCGTACAGAGGCTACTTCGGGGCGGGAGGACTT
>JAITRC010000016.1 GCA_031288615.1 Tannerellaceae bacterium | reverse complement strand
GGTTCATAAAGGATTACGGTTTTACGGCTTAAAAAACGCAGGCGTGTGATCACTCCCAGATCCTCCCACATATTGACGCCTTCGTAAGGATAAATACCCCAATCAATATAGAGACTTTTCCTCACCAATTTATTCCAGACTGAAGAGTAGAGAACATCCCACTTCCGTTTACGCATCAATTCTTTATCCTCACCCTGTTCGGGAATCCTTATCAAGTGTCCGTTTTTACATTCTTCGTAAAATCCACAGTAGACAATATCGGCATCTTCTTTAACCGCAGTGGTATACAAGCGTTCGTATATAGAGGTTTCCACCCAATCGTCCGCATCGCAATGAATCACATATTCTCCTGTCGCCGCTTTCATCCCCTCTTTTCGGGTAGCCCCTGAACCCTTGTTTTGTTCATGATGGATAACACGAACCTGTTCCTTTCGGTGAGGATACTCGTCAAGCACACGTTCCAATAGCGGCACACAGCCATCCGGCGTACAATCGTTAATAAAAATGTACTCAATTCTTTCTAACGTCTGCTCAAAGAGAGAACGAAGGCATCTTTCGAAAAAGGACTCTGCATTATAGACAGGGATAATGACACTTACTTGTGGAACCATAGTTTTCTTTTCTTAAAATTGTCAAAACTCACTTCCGCGCGTAAAGCGCAAAGATAGATAACTTTTGGTAAGCAACCACTATCTTTGCATAAAAGGGCAACGTAGTTATGGAAGCGTTAAAGCGATCCATTGCTAACTATCGACAATGAAGGTTTAGAGTAGGGTAGGGGGTTAGAAGGAATAGGAGAGGGAGAGGGCGGGGCGGCCTTGATGGAGTGCAGGGAAGAGGAAGATTTCGGAGAGAGGTTTGTGTTTGGAGGCGGGGAATGTGTAACGAGGAAAATAAATCAGGTAAGCCAGTTCGACGGAGAGGATGCCGATGCCGGCACCGGTGACAACGTCAGCCATCCAATGCCAATTATCATACACCCTGGAAGCGGCTACGGCGGTGGCTATCAGGTAACCGGCACCGGCCAGCCAGGGGGAGCTGTCCTTCATCTCCTTGAAGGCGATATGTGCACCGAGGAAGGCATTGGCGGTATGTCCGGAAGGGAAGGAAAGTCCGGAACCTTTGGGGCGTTGCTTATTGAGTCTGTACTTTAAGAGGGTAACGATGGAGCCGTTGCATATTTCGGCAAGGAGGGTGACCATGACCTGATCCTTCCAGTGGTGCCGTTCTCTGCCGATGAGGTCTTCGACGAAGACCAGCCCAAAGGCGGGTAGGGAACCATAGTAAGCGATGCGGTCAGCCCATTGTTTGCCGGCACCCGTCCGTTCAATGCCGGAGCGTTGCAAGAGGCCGAAATCATGCCATCCGTCGACAGCCGAAGCGACGGCACCGAGCGTGATGAGGGCACCCGGTAAGGCCAGGTTGGACGGACGGAAGTGATAGCCTTCTTCCGTCAACCTTCCGCTGTAATCGACGCCCCAGGACTGGGCAGAGGTTATCTGAGGGAAGCCCCAGAGGGCCACCACCGCCGCCGCCGCCAAGCGGCGAACCAACGTTCCCCAACCGTCTGGGGGGGGGGTAAAATGGGCAGGCAGTGTCGCCACGCGAAGAGTTGTGCATTTCATGGGAAGAAAGATTTATTTAGGTTACGACGCCTCCGGACACCTTAGTCAAGCAAAGGAGCCCGCTATAGCCTCAAGGCGACGGCTTAAATCCCTCAGTGCTTCCGCGAATTGTTGCTTCTCTTCAAAAATTTCTCCCTCTTTCAGTCGTTCTTTCAAATTGCTAACCGTCCCTACAAGTGCATCTATCCCTGTTTGAATATCCTGCACAAAGGTATACGTTTTTCCTTACCACTTCCTCCTCCTCCCTTCTTTCCCTTCTGTTCTCCTCTTTTTCTTCACAACTTTTATCCCACCCCCCCCCTCCTCTTTTATTTTCTTCCCTTCCCAAGCGTCGTGAATTTTCACCATTTCCCCTTCTTATCTTTGCACCCGTGTATATACACCCTTCGCTCTTTGACTTCTTGAACAACCCCCTCCTCCCCCTCCGCCAGATCCCACTCTGTGAACAACCCTTAACGACCTTATTCACACACCTTGACAAATCTGTGAATTTGTGCAACTCGAAAATTTTTCTCGTCCTGACTACTCCTTACTTTCGCCCCTTTTCCCCTCTTTTTTCTCCCCTTTTTCGCCCCTCCTCCAGATACTCTTCTGTAAACAAATGTGAACGACTTCGTTTAGCTCTCTTGACAAATCTGTGAATTTGTGCAACTCCTTTCTCCTCCTTGACTACTTCTTCCTCTCCTCCTGACTACCGCGTAGCGCCACAAAAGCGTCCTTAGGACGCCTTAGGACGCCTTACATACTAAACAGTATCGTGGTGATTGTCATGTAGATCATCATCCCTATGATGTCATTCGTGATCGTGATGAACGGCCCTGTCGCCAACGCCGGATCTATCTTCACTCGCTCCAATGCCAACGGCACCAGCGTCCCAAACAGGCTCGCGAACATCACCACCGTAAACAGGCTCAGAGACACCGACGTCGTGATTGCACTATCCCCTAACGTAACGTAATTGTACACAAACACCACCAGGCTTATGATCCCCGCATTGATTAGCGACACCAACGTCTCCTTAAACACCTGCCCCCAGATATTCTGCGGCTTAAGTGACTTGTTCGCCAACCCCTGCACCACAATCGCCGACGACTGTATCCCCACATTACCCCCCGTCCCACCAATCAACGGTATAAACAGCGCCATCTTCGGATGCATCGCCAGGTTTGACTCAAACCCTCCCAATAACACCGAGTTGCTGATCCCGCCTATCATCCCGATAAGCAACCACGGCAACCGCGCCGCCGTCTGCATGAACACGTTATCCGATGTCTCCACATCCTGCGTGATCCCCGACGCCTGACGATATTCCCGCTCATGTTGCTCCCGCACCTCGTCCATGATGTCGTCAATCGTGATACACCCCACCAGCCGACCTATCTTGTCCGTCACCGGCACCGCCACCAAGTCATATTTCTCTATCACCTGTGCCACCTCCTCTATACTATCACTCTCCCCCACCGACACCGGATCCTTCTTCATCACATGCCTGATCTTCGACACCGATGGATGCGTGATCAGATGGTGCAACGGCAACAACCCCAACAACCGCTCATCATCATCCACCACATACACATAGTACACCTCCTCCATCTCTGCCGCCTGTACTCGCATCTCCTCAATGCACCGTGGCATACTCCAACTTCCGTTCACCACAATCATCTCCCGACCCATCAGCCCCCCCGCCGTATCTCGGTCATACTTCAGCAGATCCACTATATCCCCCGCCTGCTCCACATCCTCCAAATGAGAAAGCACCTCCTCCCGCACATCCTCATCCAGCTCCCGTATAAGACCCACCGCATCGTCACTGTCAAGCTTCTCGATGAACCGGCCTGCGATAAGCTCCGCCGGCAACTCCTTAAGGATTCGACGCCTATCTTCCTCATCCAACTCCATCAACACGTCTGCCGCCTTGTCCTCATCCATAAACGGATACAGCATGATCACCTCCTCAAGATCAAGCTCCTGAAGAAGTTCCGCTATATCCGCAGGGTGCAACTCCTCAAGCAACCCACACACCTTGTCGCTCTCCCGGGCACTAACAAGCTCCCTAAGACGGGACAGATACTCCTGATTAACCTCAACCATCATTGTCCTTTAAAATTGTCCTCCTCTTGTGGCTCCAAAAGTACCATAAAGTTACCTTTGCACCCCTACTAACAAAGCTTATATGAGTTCTCAGATGATTGCTAAAACCCTGCAAGGGTTAGAAGGTGTCCTTGCCAATGAATTGCGCGAGTTGGGCGCCGAACACGTCCAAGAAGGGTGTCGCTCCGTCACCTTCTCCGGTGACAAAGCTTTGCTTTATAAAGCCAATTTCCACTGCCGGACTGCCTTACGGATTCTTCTGCCCATCACTGAGTTCCCTGCAACCGACCCCGATGATATCTATAGAGCGCTCTCTCTCTTTGACTGGAGTAGATACATGAACCCCTCCATGTCCTTCGTCGTTGACACCGTCGCGCACTCCAATCGTATCACCCATACACACTTCGCCTGCCATCGCGTCAAAGACGCCATCGTCGACTTCTGGAAACGAAAAGGCGACATCCGGCCATCCGTCAATCTCGAAAACCCTGACCTTTACTTCCACCTCCATATCTCCCAAACTAAGGCCACCCTCCTCCTTGACAGCTCCGGTGAAAGCCTCCACAAACGTGGCTACCGCGTCGCTTCTCTCGAAACTCCTCTCAACGAAGTCCTTGCCGCCGGACTTATCCTCCTCACCGGTTGGCGCGGACAATCTCACTTTATTGACCCCATGTGCGGTTCCGGTACCTTCCTCACCGAAGCCGCCATGATTGCCCTTAATATCCCTCCCGGCATCTTCCGCAACTCCTTCGCCTTCGAAAAATGGCTCGACTTTGAGCCCGAACTCTTTGCCGACATCTCCGAAGATGATACGAACGAACGACCTTTCGACTTCTGTTGCTACGGCTACGACCTCTCACCTGCCGCCGTCGACGCCACCAAAAAGAATGTGGAATCCGCACGGCTTGATCAATATATCAAGGTCAACCGCCGACCCTTGCAGCTCTTTGCCGATCCCCCTTCCCCCGCCATTCTTGTCACCAACCCTCCCTACGGCGAACGACTTAAAGTCCGCGACTTGACCGAAGTCTATGCCTTGCTCGGTGAACGACTCAAGCATCACTTCACCGGTGGCTCCGCTTGGATTCTCGGCTATCGCGAAGAATGTTTTGACCAAATAGGCCTTCGGCCATCCACCAAAATCCATGTCTTCAATGGACAGCTCCCCTGTGAGTTCCGGGGCTATGAGCTTTTCGCAGGCTCAAACAAAGATCACAAAACACGCATCGCTCAATGAATGTATTGGTAATCGGATCCGGTGCAAGGGAGAACGCCTTCATTTGGAAGCTACGGCATGATAACGACCGCATCACTAACCTCTTTACCCTCCCCGGTAATGCCGGAACAGCTCAATTGGCTATACCCGGTGTCCCTATGGACGACTTCCCCCGTATTGCTCAGGCCGCCATTGACCACAATGTCAACATGATTGTCGTCGGCCCCGAAGTTCCTCTCGTAGCAGGACTACGTAACTTCTTCGACGCCGACTCACGCTTGAAATCCATACACTTCATTGGCCCCGGCCAAGACGGTGCCATCCTCGAAGGCAGTAAATGCTTTGCCAAAGACTTCATGCAGCGACACCACATACCCACCGCCGCAAGCCTCACCGTCTCCGCCGCCAACCTTCACCAAGGTTTGGATTTCCTCACTACACTCACTCCCCCCTACGTCCTCAAAGCCGATGGCTTAGCTGCCGGTAAAGGTGTGGTCATCCCCACAACCCTTCACGACGCTCAAACGGAACTTAAAGCTATGCTTGCCGGCAAGTTCGGGAAAGCCGGTGCCACCGTAGTCATCGAAGAGTTTCTTCACGGTGAGGAAGCCTCTTTCTTCATCCTCACCGACGGTAACCACTACAAGATCTTACCCAACGCCAAAGACTACAAACGTATTGGCGATGACAACACCGGCCCCAACACCGGCGGTATGGGTGCCATCTCTCCGGTACCCTTTGTCGATGAGTCTTTTGCCAAAAAGGTCGAAGAGCGTATCATCATACCCACCGTCACCGGCCTGCTCGCCGAAGGCATCACCTATAAAGGCTTCCTCTATTTCGGATTGATGAATGTCGACGGTAACCCCTTTCTCATTGAGTACAACTGCCGAATGGGTGATCCTGAAGCCGCTGTCGTCATCCCACGTATTAAAAGCAGCCTCACGGATTTGTTTGAAGGGGTCGCTCTGGGTGACTTACACATGCGAAACTTGCAGATTGACCACCGCGCTGCCGCCACCATCGTCCTTGCAAGTGAAGGCTATCCCAATGCCTATGAAACAGGCAAAGCCATCACCGGCCTCGATACACTTCCCCCTGATGCCCTCGTCTTCCACGCCGGTACCACGCTTCAGCAAAACACCCACCATGTACTCACCAACGGTGGCCGCGTCTTAGCTGTAGGTGCCTTCGGCACCAATGTGCCTGATGCACTTCAACACGCCTATGCTCTCGTCCCACAGATTCATTTCGAGGGCAAATACTTCCGCCATGACATTGGCTCATAACCCCCGCATCCACCCCCCCCTTCATGCCATCACTGACCACCTACATCCGTTCCTCCCTGTATATTGCGGAGAATGACACTATACGTCTTCACCCTACCATAACGGTTCACCGTTACCTTCACCTCATCACCCGGCCGATACTTATTCACCTGCTCCTGCAATCCATTGCCCGATTTAATCACCACCCCATTCACCTCCACAATGACGTCCCCCTTTTCAATCCCTGCCTCCCTAGCCGCGCTACGCCCGGAAAAGCCAGCCACGAACGCCCCCTCCAACACTTTCAACTTCCCCCGTTCCTCCTCCGCCACATACTGCACATCAGTCATTTGTACACCCAAAAACCCACGCTGTACCGTACCGAACTCTTTCAGGTCTGCCGCCACCTTTCCGGCAATAGAGACAGGTATTGCAAAGGAATACCCTGCGAAATTACCCGTCTCTGAATATATGGCCGTATTGATGCCCACAAGCTCCCCACGCGTGTTCACCAACGCACCACCGCTATTCCCCGGATTTACAGCGGCGTCCGTCTGGATAAACGACTCAATGTTACCTCCCGTCCGGGTGATACCACCCCTGCCTTTTGCACTGACGATGCCTGCTGTCACCGTCGACGTGAGATTAAAGGGGTTCCCTATCGCCAAGACCCATTCACCCACCTTCAAGTCTTCGGAGTTTCCGAAAGGAATGGTTGGTAGGTCGGAAGCATCAATCTTCAGCAAGGCGATGTCCGTAGTGGGGTCTGCTCCTACGACATTGGCCGTGAACTTACGGTTGTCATTGAGTGTTACCTCAAGCTCATCAGCACCCTCTATGACATGGTTATTCGTCATCACGTACCCGTCTGTCGAAATAATAACCCCCGACCCAGCACCCACCCTAGGTTGTGGTTGCCTCAACCCCTCACCTCCAAATCCGAAAAAATACTCAAAGGGGGATAGCTGTAAATTACCCGGACGCCCCGATTGCTTAGCGACAGACTTGATGTGGACAACTGCATGTACGGTCTGTGCTGCAGCCTGTGTAAAGTCAATATTCTCAGCACCCGGCGGAAGACCCACCGTTTGCCACTCATTTACCACCCTCGACACCCCTGCCTCTCTTTTGCCGAGCACCCACAAACAAACGACAACCGCAACACCAGCACTTAGCATTACCAACACAGCCCCTTTCAATACGCTTTTCACCGTGCTACTCATGGTTTTTGTTTTCGTTTCAAATATAACTCGGTGCCTCGTAAATTATTACTTTTGTGAGGCAGATTTTGCCGCATAAGTTGCCGACACCGGAAAACAAGATAACAACAAAGTATGAACAAGCCGTCAAGGTTGACTACAACCCTAGTCGCCGTCCTTCTCGTCGTATTGGTGGGTGGGTTTTTTTATTTCCTCCACCAGAAGAGACAGATAGATGCTCTGGTAGAGGGTTTTGAATTGGAGAAGGAGATGCTCGAGGACGAATATAATGAGCTTTCTGTCCAATATGAAGGCTACAAGTTTTCCATAAACAACGACTCCCTGGTCTCTCTGTTAGTGACTGAGCAGGAAAAGGTGCAGCGGCTGCAAGAGGAACTGCGGACAGTGAAGTCCACCAATACCAGACGCATCACGGAACTGAAAAAGGAGCTTGAGACCCTTCGGGTGATTATGCGGGGTTACGTAATACAAATAGATTCCCTGAATCGCGAGAACGAGCAGCTACGCCAAGAGAAACAGGCTGTGACTACACAGTATGAAGCTGTTTCGGTACAAGCAGCGACGCTCCGCAAGGAGAAGGAACAGCTCTCGGAACGTGTTACACTGGCTGAACGTTTAGTGGCTACAGGCTTGAGCGTGAAACCGGTGACGGAGCGAGGGAAAATAGCCAAGCGCATTCGCCAAACCCACCAGATTGTCGTCTCCTTCAATGTGAGTAAAAACATGACCGCCGCCACAGGAGAACGTACTCTCTATGTGCGCCTCATGAAACCTAACGACGAGCTCCTTGTGAAGAGCCTCGTCAATACTTTCCTCTTTGAGGGGAAGGAGATACAGTATTCCATGAAGCGGCTCATCGAATACGATGGAGAAGAGACTCCCATCACCCTGTATTGGGAGGTGGAAGAGTTCCTACCCCCCGGCATCTATCGCGTGGACATCTTCTCGGAAGGGGATCATATAGGTAGCTCGACGTTCCCGTTAAAAGACTGACTTTCGAAGGAGGATCTGGGTGAAGGGACTTGTCGCTTGCTGGGTGATAGCGGGTGGGGTGTATGTTTCGGTGGTAAGCGGAAGCAATAGGCCGGTGGGGGAAGTAATATCGGTGGAGAAAGTGGGGGAGCGGGGGGAAGTGGTATCGGTGGGGGAGTTTGTGCCTGCAGATACGGTGAGCGGAAGCAATAGGGAGGTGGGGGAAGTGGTATCGGTGGGGGAGCTGGAGGAAGTGGTGGTGACAGCGATGAACATTCCCCAGCAACGCAAGCAGCTTGGTTATACCACACAAAGTCTTGAAGCAAAGCGATTGACGGAAGCGCAGACGATGAACATCGGTAACGCTTTATCAGGGCAGATCGCGGGACTGACGGTGTCTAACCGCACAGGACTATTCCAAGCACCGACACTCTCGCTGAGAGGACGGACGCCTCTTATTGTGCTCGACGGCATTCCTGTGGAGACCGATTTCTTTCACCTCAACACCGAAGACATTGAGTCTGTCAATGCCCTGAAAGGGCCTACCGCTTCTGCACTCTACGGTGCACGAGGCAAGAACGGGGCTATCCTCTTCACTACCCATTCCGCAAAGAAAGAAGGTCTTGAGGTGAGGCTATCTACTACCGTAATGGCGACGGCCGGATTTACCGCATACCCTACGGCGCAAAACGTCTACGGTAGCGGCTCCAACTACCAATACGAGTTCTGGGACGGGCAAAACGGTGGCATCTCCGACGGAGATATGACTTGGGGGCCGAAGCTTGATGCCGGACTCAAAGTCGCCCAATGGAACAGTCCGTTACGCAACAAGGCGACGGGGGTGACTATACCCTGGTGGGGTGACGTTTCAGGTACACCGTACAATGACAAGTCACTCTATGAACGGGTGCCTACCGACTTTGTGTCCCATGGTGATAATCTCCGCCAGTTCCTCCGCACCGGCATTGTCACCCGCAACAACCTTTCCGTAGCGTCCCGCAGTGCCCGGACGTCGTATTACTTCTCCACCCACTATGACTTCCAGCAAGGACAAGTACCATACACCTCCCTCTCTACCGGTGGGTTGCTGTTTAAGGCTGACTTTACACTGTCCCCTTCCTTCAGACTTGGCGCCTCACTTTCGGCCGACCGACTTCATACGCCCAACTATCCCCGTTACGGTTATGGCCCCAAGAACCATATCTACACCATTCTCCTCTGGATGGGGAGCGACGTCGATATCCGTGAGCTGGAACGGCATCGCTATGTGACAGGACAGGAAGGTTACCGGCAGGCCAACTACAACTACGCATGGTACAACAACCCTTACTTCGCCGCCGCCGAATGGCAACAGGAGCAGCAGGTTCACCTGACTGATGCCAAGACGTCGTTCCAATGGCAAGTCCTGCCCAACTTGTCGTTGCAAGGACGAGCCGCGCTACGCGAGAGCCTGCTCTTCGAGGAGGTCAGAAGTCCTAAGTCGTACCTCAACTTCGACGATCCCCGTAACGGGAACTACAGCACCCGTAATGCCTCCACCCAAACACTTGACGCCGACCTACTTCTGTCCTACTCCCGCTCCCTGACCGAGAAGCTGTCCTTTGCCCTGAATGCCGGTGTATCCCTGTACAGTCAAACCTTTCATGAGGAGCGCCAATCTACCGACGGGCTTATCCTGCCCAACCTTTACTCATTGGCCAACTCCTCCGCCCCCGTCACGGCTACGAATGACTTTACCGCACAGGAGACCCGAAGCGCATACGGGACGGTGAACCTTGACTACGACGATGCCCTCTTTCTGCACCTTACCGGCCGAGCCGACAATTCTTCCACCCTCCCTCCAGCACACAACACCTACTTCTATCCCTCCTTGTCAGTGAGTGCACTGGTGTCCCGCTACCTGCGGCTCCCCTCTTTTGTGAACTACCTCCGCGCCTCAGCTTCCGTCGTCAGTGTCTCTGCCTCCCTTCCCCCATACAGCATCTATCCACTGTATCAGAACGGGGTTAGCTACGGGGAGACACCCTCCGTTACCTACCCCAGTACGATAGTGAATGCGGACATCCGTCCCGACCGGTCTATCTCCTACGAAGCCGGCCTCTCCACCGGCCTTTTCCACAACCGCCTATCCGTCAGCCTTGCGGTGTACCGTATCATTGACGACAACCAGATCATCGACCTACCCCTCTCCGAAGCATCGGGCTTCAGTGCGCGTCGTGTGAACGGCAACCGTTACCGTACAGGGGGTGTAGAGGCAGTTGTTCGTGGTGAGGTGATCTCTCGGCAGTCGTTTGATTGGCAGGTGACGCTTAACTGGAGTCATTACGTGACCCGTCTGACGGAGATCTATGGGGGCGGTGAACGTTACGGGAACCTTCGTCGAGGTGAGCGTGCGGACACGTACTATGCCACCGTCTGGCAACGCGACGCTGACAAGCACCTGCTTCTGGATGGGAACGGCCTTCCCTCAAAAGACCCCGTACCCCAAGCACTTGGACACAGTAACCCGGACTGGACGTTCGGGCTAGTGAACAGTTTCCGCATGGGGCGGTGGGAGGTGGGTGTGGATATAGACGGGGCAGTGGGAGGGCTGTTTCGCTCTATCACGACGGAGAAGCTGTGGTGGGGCGGTCGTCATCCTGAGTCAGTGGCTATGCGTGATGCGGAGTTAGCGGCCGGAGGAGTGGCGGTGTATGTACCTCCCGGAGGGGAGGTGCCGGTACGTTGGCAGACGTGGTGCCAAGTGTACCCATACCAGGCGGCCATTACGTTGTCCGAAGACCCCGTCTTTGCGAACGTGTTCCCCCGCACCTTTGTGAAGGTGCGCCGTCTGTCGGTAGGCTACGCGTTTCCCCTCCTGTCGGTGACGCTCTTTGGGAACAACGTTGCCGTGTGGAAGCGGGTTCCGTATGTAGACCCCGACTTCGGTGATGACGACAGTCTCCAAGACCCATCGGCGCGTTACGTGGGTCTGTCCCTCAGCTACAAGTTTTAGGTTCCGGACCCCGGAAGAGGAGTGCGACGGCGTAGGCGGCAATCCCTTCCTCCCTACCGGCGAAGCCAAGTTGCTCGGTGGTGGTGGCCTTGATGGAGAGGTCGTTGGGGTGAATCCGGAGGATGGGGGAGAGCGCTGTCCGCATGTCAGGGATGTAGGGGGAAAGTCGTGGAGCCTGGGCGACGACGGTGGCATCAATGTTACCGACGGAGTACCCGGCTTGGCAGATGAGGTCGGTGGTGCGTTGTAGGATGCGCTTGCTGTCGATGTCCTTGTATAGGGGTGAGGTGTCGGGGAAGTGCCGTCCAAGATCACCGAGCGCGGCGGCACCAAGCAGCGCGTCGCAGATGGCATGAATGAGGACGTCGGCATCGCTATGTCCCTGTAAACCAAATGGATGCTCAATACGCACACCACCTATCCAGAGGGGTCGTCCGGAGACGAGGGGATGGACATCGTAGCCGAAACCTACCCGAAAAGGCCACATTATCAAGGACTTAGGAGTTTATCGGAAGAGGGATTTGATACCGTCCATATCAAAAGAGAGGGAGAGTCGGAGGGTCTGGTCAAGGGGATTGGTGGAAGCTTTAGACATGAGGTAGGCGACATCCAGTTGGAAGACATTCATACGGAACCCTGCACCGGCGGAGTAAAAACTGCGGTGTCCCATATTTTCGCTTTCATAATAATATCCACCGCGAAGAAAAAAACGGTCGTTATAGGTGTATTCTACGCCGATGGAGGCCATGACCTCTTTGAGTTCGCCGGACATTCCTCCGGGAGAGTCGGAGAAAGAACGGAAAATACCGTTGATGGAGCCGGTGTTTTGGTATTTCTCACGTGCAAGTTCAAAATCTTCCGTAGTTTCAAACATGTCAGCGAGAGGTTCACTGGGGACAAGGTATTTGGAGAGGTCAAGGTAGAATCCGATGCGGTTGTATTCATCCAGCGGATAGAGGATACCGGTTCCTATGCGGAGACTGGCGGGGAGAAATTGGTTATAGGTACCGCCGTCGTAAGAGATTTTGGTGCCGATATTCGAGATATTGAAGCCGTAAGTCCAAAGGCTTTCGGAGTTACCCAGAATGATGTAGCGTTCACCGTAACCGGATACATCGGCGGCATAGGCATTGTCGGGAAACATTTGGTCGTCGTTTTGGACGCCCATGTCGGAACGGATAAAACGAAGCGCGACGCCCATGGCAAACTCTTCGGTGAGCTTGCGGCTATAATTGATGTCCAGCGCCATTTCGTAGGGGTAAATAAGGGTGATGATCCCATTGCCCTGTCGACTGTCCTGCACTTCCCCGAGTGTGAAGTAGCGAAGCGAGCCGCCGATGGCCTGCAAGTCGTTGTCACCTATTTTATAGTACCCGGAAAGGCAGGCGAGTGCGACGTCACTGACGAGACTACTGAGCCAGGGAGTATAGGACAAGGAAATACCGGCGGGACTGTATTGAAAGGCATTTTTGGAGGGATTCCAAAACTGGGCGTTCACGTCGGGGGTCGTGGCGGCACCGTTATCGCCCATAGAGCCACCGCGTGCATCGGGAATGATGGTGAGGGAAGGGATGGCGGTGTTAATGGGTGCAAACTCGATACCGTTTTTTTCAGTATACGCTTGCGCCTGCACCCGAGTAGTTACAAGGGAGAAGGTGAGGATGGTGAGCAGTAGAAACATATGTCTGTTCATGGGCAAAACTATTTTGACTTGACGGGTATAAAACAGTGGGGTAGGTGGGTTTATTGTGCGAGGATGACTAATTTATAGGATTGGGAGGCTTGTCGTGAACCGGCGGCGGCAATGGTTGCCCGGCAGAAGTACAGTCCGGGTGGTAGTCGGACACCGTGGTTATCGGTTAGATCCCAGGTGATGGTGTAGTTGGCGGAGAAGTCGGAGGCGCCCTTTTCGGCAATGGTTCGGACAAGTCGGCCGGAGGTGTTGAATATGTATAGTTGGACGTCAAGGTTGGTTTCGGGGCGGTCATGGGAGAGCAGGAAGTGGGTTTGATCACGTGCAGGGTTAGGGGAAGCGAGGAGTGCGGCAAAGCGAGGGGTGAGTGTTTGGTCGACAAGGAAAGAGAAGCCGGCATGGGTGGAGTTGTTGTAGACATCCCAGACGACAAACTCGGCAAAGTGTTCGCCGGGAGGGAGGGTGGGAATGGAGAAGGTGATGATACCCAAGCCATCTTGGTCGGGGATGTTACGGTAGTACTCATTGAGGGAATAGGTGAGTGCGGTGCGTCCGTCAATGGTGAGGGTCATGTCGTGTCCGACACTGCTGCCGCCGAGGTTGACACCGTTTTCATCCCAGAGGGTGACTACGAAGAGTGGGGTGGGGTTGACGGAAGCTCCAGGTGTAAAGGTTTCGTCATTGAGGTAAAGGGTGTATATAGCGGGGCCAAGGGAGTCTTGTTCGGAAATACCGGTGCCACCGACACGGAAACGGGTGTAAGCGCCTTGGGCTTCATTGCCGGTGGCGGGATCGGCGGCATAGAGGGAGATCTTGCCAAAGTCTCCGGAGTAGGAGATGTCCTTGGGGACGGTGAACGCGAAGCGGAAACGTCCGTCGGTGACGATGTTATTGCCGAAGAAGAGGGTGTTGGGGTAGTCGGTGTAGGAGAGGAACTCGCCGGTGCTATTGTTGTCAAGTGTTTGGAGAGATACCTTGCTGTCGAGGACGGTGGGGTAGACGTCCCCCTGAAAACCGGAGGCGCATTGTCCAAGCTCATTGAGCACCTCTCCTTCCAGGGTGACGCGGTCAAGGGCTTTGAGGGTGAAAGGATTGTCGTCATCGGGAGGTAAGCCATTCACGGCCGTCAACTTCATGGTGTATTTGGGGTAGGCCAACTTCATGACGGGGTCACCGAGCAGGATAAAATTGAGCTTGTTGGCATCACCGTCGAGGTCTTGGCTGTTCTTAGCCTCTTTGAAGATGTCACCGAAGGAGAGGTGTTGTCCGTCTTTGGGGTTAAAGAGGTGTTGAATGAGGTGCTCGTTGACAATGAAGTTGGGGTCACGATAGACTAAACGGGTGGTGGAAAAGAGTGCAACGCCACCACTGTGGCTGAGCATGATCTGTTCACCGGCAGAGGTTTGGGTGGCATCGAAGGGCGCAAAGTCGCAAGTGGCGGTGATCCAAAGGGGTAAGCGAGGGTGATTGAAGGCGGTGGCATCACTGACGGTAAGGACTTTTTCATCACTCCAGGCGGTGGGGCCACCATGTCCGGAATAATTGACCACGAGTAAGCCC
Source organism: Tannerellaceae bacterium (assembly GCA_031288615.1). The sequence continues at coordinate 14,769 of JAITRC010000016.1, read as the reverse complement.
TCCTTGAGAAGCTTTTGCAAGCGGTTACGGACGGTGGGATAGGGATTATTGGGAGCAGAGAAGTCTTTCTTATAGGCGTCGAAGTAGAGTTTCTCGACCAGGAATTGGGGATGGTTCTCCTCCAAGTACTGGGCTAACAAGTCGGAGTTTTGGGCATGTGTGATGGAGAAGATGTCGGCGGAGTTGCCATCGTCGGCTACGAAGCAAATGTTGTTTTTCCAGGCGCCGAGCTGGGTATTATTGCGGTAGTCAATGAGCTTATCGACGACTTGCTTGGCTTCCTCACCGGATCGCACGGGAATACGCCCCACACCGATGTCGAGCTTCCAACGCGTGATGGCCTTGTAATTGCCATTGCGGTCAGGGATGTGGTTGTCGTCACTGAGGAAGCCAAAGTAATCGTCGGTGGTAAAGGAGGAGGAGGCGATGGATTCGATGGATTGGTAGGTGAGCAGGAACTTTTGGTAGACCGCGCCTTGCGGGTATTGGGCGGCGAGTTCTTGGGATTGTGCGCGGTTGTCAAAGAGCCCGTCCCCAAAGAGGAGTAGCGCCTGAAGTCGTTCGGCATCGGCATCGGCGCGCTCATGGAGCATCTTCAAGAAATGGCGGTAGGCGGTGGCATCAGGTGCCCCGCCGGAGAACTCATTATATATTAGTGTAGCATCGATCACTTCGACGGTGAGGTTGTCCCGGTCACGGTGCTCCTTGGCTAAGCGTTCGGCTTGAGCCCGGAGTGCAGGTATAGGAGGGACGAGGATGATGAGGTTGGTGTGCGTTAAGGCATGGAGGTTCTGATTGGGAAGGTCGGCTACTTTCACGGGAGCAGGAAGTGCGGCGTCGGTCTGCAGGAGTGCAAACTCGCGCAAGTCGCCGGCGGGAATGGAGAAGGTGAGGGTTTGCCCATTGAGGGAGGTGTTCATACGGATGGGGTGGGTGGGGTTGGTGACATCAATGACAAGGGTTTGTGCGTTGGCGTTGGCGATGAGGAAGCGGGTGGCGTGTCCGACGGATTCGAGTGCACGGAAGCGGGTGCATGCCCCATAGGGCTGAAGCCGGCGTTTGAATTGGAGGCGAAGGTAGTCGAGGCGGGAGTTGGTGTGCGAAGCGGCGGCGTAGGAGAGTGTCACTACGGGACTCTCTGTTTTGTTGTTGATCCAGTCTACGGTTTGTGCCAAGGCGACGGCTTTGGTGTCGTAGTCTCTGACGAAAGGGACAGGGGCTTTGCCAATGAGGGATTCACCGGCAATGGCCATAGAGAAGGCACCGGCGGTAGCAGTAGGTCGTGAGATAAAGCGGACGGAGACTTTACCCGGAGCCTCCGGGACAATACCGGGTGCAGCGAAGCGTATGTCGAGCGAGCGTGAGCCATCCATAGGTTCTCCGAAAAGCTCCCTCCCGGATCCTGAGACGGAGGCTAAATCGGATTCATGGAGTAGGAAGTCATCGTATACCTGTAGGTCAATGTCAGGGGATTCGGTAGGAGGCTCTTGTACTTCGATGGGCGGGGCCGCCCCGTCTACATCGGACAAGAAGTAATAGGCGGCGGAGGCATAGGGGTTATTGGTGTGTAGAAAGACGCCATTTGCGAGGTTCCATTGCACCGTACCGGTGGCGAAGAAGAGGAGGTCATCGCCGTTTGTTCTCCAGACAGGCAGTTTGGGGAGGTCGTCGATATATCCCAGGAGGTTCTCATTTTGGATATGTGCCCCGTATCCGTAGACGGCAACTTGTTGCGGTTGCTCAAACCCCATGCTCCGGAGGTCGGCAAAAGTGAGTCGGTAGACACCGGACTCTTTAACTTCCATTTTAACCCAGTGTCCTTGCGCCAAGACCGATGAGGGTGCATAAGTCTGCGCGAACACACCGGTGCAACCGGCCAGAAAGTGAAGTATGATCAGGGTTGTACGCACTCGCAAATGCTTAGAAAAAACCGTTGAAGAGTTGCACAAATTCACACATTTGTAACAGAGTGTTAAGAATTAACGTCTTTTCACAGCTGCATCTATGAAGGGTAGGAGGTTGTAACGGAAGGACCCATCGGTGGCTTTTTCGGAAAAGAAGCTTTGAGGAGGGTTGCTGTCAGCCGTAGTTACGACGGGTGGAACGGAGGCAGAGGATTGGAGGAGGTTGTGTCCCCAGCCGATGTAGTAGGAGGGATTGGCGGCGTTGGTCACGAAGTGGGTGAGCGCCCGTCCGAGATTCCAGACGATGGGGCAGATGTAGCTATCGGCGAATGTCCAGTCCCAGCTAAAGACTTTTTTGGGAGCGGGGCAGGTGGGTCTGGCGTCCGCCCAGGCGGTGATGGAGGAGAAGCCATTTTCGAAAAGCCATCGAATATCCACGAGGGAGAAGTTCACGTTATCGTCGGGTGCGCCGGAACGCTTGAAGCCGTCGAGGTAAATCCACTCATAATCCTTCAACTTTTTAGATCCGGCCCGAAGGGCGTCCAGGTTGACGGGGGTATGGGAGTGAAAGAGGTTGTAGGAGATGGCGGCATTCTGAGCACCACAGTCATAGATGACAAGGAGGAGGAGAGTATCGGAAGCGAGTGCCCAAGATTGAGTTAGGTCAAAGCCATCCTTACCGCTATTCCATTCCTGGGCATTGAAGTGATTTTTCCAGGCAGTGGCACCCTCTGAGGCGGAGGTGAAATAGTAGGGGAGGGATTGATAGCGGTTGTTTATAGCGGATTGGGCAAAATTTCGGATGTCGTAATAGCGAGTCGACCCTTCGTTGTAATAGAAGATGTAGGGGATGGTATCGATGGGTTTGCCCTTGTCGTCCTTGAGGTTGGGGATGTAAGTCTCTACGTCGTTAGCATTATGATTGAGGTTGCTCCAATCGTGTGGTGTCAGGCCATTACTCCAGGATTTGTTGTTGGCCTTGTTTTGGGTGATCTTCCGGACAATCTGTCCAAGATGCCAAGCGATGGAGTTTCCATACGAGTAGGAGTAGAAGGTTCCCTCAATAAATGTAATAGGGTTACCTGCTTGGTAAGGAGCGGGGTAATTGGGGTTCAGTGCAAGCCAGTCGAGGAATGCGCCAAGTCCTTGGGAGAGGTGTAACTCCTCAGGGGTATTGTTCACTTCTTCGAAGAAGATGGAAGAATGGCGGAAGGCGTCGACATACTGCCATTTGTAGCTACGTAAGGAACGTTTACCAAACCAGAGGTCGTCGGTATTGACGCCGTCGGGGCAATAGAAAATCCCTAAGACAAAGAGGTTGTTTTGAGGAGGGAGGAAGCCATTGGTGAGGGCATCCAAGGCGCTTTCCGAATAGTGACCGTCCTGGACGATGCCCAGGAATAAGAAATCCCCGGTGACGACGAACCAAGATTTGAAGAGCACACCGGCATTGGCTTCATCAAAGAAATCTTCGAAGGAGCCACGGTTCTCGGCATCGTTCCAGACATCGGAATAAGCACCGGCGCCTACGTAGAAATTACTGAGCCATTCCAAATCGGACAGCTTATAGATGGAGGTTGAGGTATGACTCCTCTGGTCATAGCTGGACTCATGCTTGACGTAATAATCGGCAGGAAGCACGGCAGGAAGTTCTAAGGTATATCGTCCAAAGGAGCGTAAGTCGAAGCGGTTGTCACTGAAGAAAAGGTTTTGCAGGATCTCTTCTTTACCTGCGGCGGAGGCGGGAGAAATGATCTGGATCCCGGTTGGGATATTGGGTGCACCGCTCCAATTGTGGAAAGTAGTAGCAAGTGGGATTTGCACAATTTGGGCGATGTGCTTGGCAACGATGTCAGGTAAGTAGGAGGTAGCGGCAGGGTTGTCATTCACCCAGGCGAGAAGTCCGGTCAGTCCATCCGTGAGATGGAGGTTGGTGGGTGTGAAGCGAATGTCATTGACGGCGTCGCTAAGCTTGACACCATCGATAAATTTCCAGTGGAAATCTTTGACCTTGAGGTTACCGGCTTCAAGGGCGGCAAAATTTACAGGGTCATCGGTGTGGAAGATCAGGACGGTTCTCTTTTTGGTATCCGAGGCAGGGTGCGCCTCGTGGATGAGGAGGAAGAGGAAATTGTCGGAGATGACGATGAAGGAGTTTTCGAGGGCAAAACTTTTCTGTCGGTCTAACCAGACAGCACCGTCGGGCGGGAGATCAAAATGGGCTCTCCAAGCCCTGTCGCCCAATTCGGAGAGGTAGATGATGGCCATGTCAGGGTTGGCGATACTGGCTTCAGGGGCTATGGGATGTTGAGGCCAGAAGTACCGGATGTCGTAACTGAAGTCATCTTCATCCCAGAAGTCATCGGGGTCCCACCCGATGAAACCATCTAAGGAATTGGGGCTCATCTGCGCTTCGTGTCGGATGAAGATGCTGTCATCGATGTCGTCGGTGCCAAAAACCCAGCGGATGATATCTTTTTCTTTGGAGGTGAAGAAGTTTGCCAGGTAATGGCTTTTGGTGAACAGCAGGAAAGTTTCCTTAGGGGTGAGCCGTCTCCTTTCGGCCTCGGCGGCAATGTCATTGATGCCGGGGTTCATGAGGTCAAGGTTCAACCGGGTATTGACGGGGAAGACGATCCAGGTATCCTCCTGAAAAGGCGTATTGAAGTTATTGACGAGGGCGAAGGGGATGGGGTTTCCGGCGGAGGTTTTGCCGTCGGAGGCTCTGGTGGGCGCATCGAAGGAGTTGGGGTTATTTTTTTTCAAAATCGCAAAGCGCGCCTTGTCGACGGTACCGAGACTGTAGACGGCGAAGGCACAGTATCTGTTTTCAAAGACATGAAAGATCTTGACGTCCTTGACGGAGGTGGGGTTGATCAAAGGGAGTGTTTCCCCAGAAGTGGGGTGCAGGGCAGCGAGAAGCAGATCGTCCCCCTTCTGCCCCAAGTCGGAATGGATGGTCAGGTTCTGCACCGAGCGGGAGAAGTTTTTGACGAACCAATACCTGCCGTGCGAAAGGTAGGGGAAGCCATCAGGCCTACGCTCAACCTGCGCCTGTCCGGTAAAGGTTATGGCAAGAGCCAGCGCAATTCCTACGAAGTGTCTCATCGTACGTGTGCTATAATTATCAACAGTCCTGTCGGCAAAGGTAGCAATTTTTGAAAGTATTACCTTTGTGCGCGGAAAAGATAAGCAGAAGATTAATGCGGTCAGTAGCGGTGCCGGTGTGGGGCGTAGCCCTGCTAATATATTGTGGGTGTGCAGAAGAAGGCTCACTGCGCGAAAGTCCGGTGAATCCACGCTCGTCACATCCTTCCCAACTACTTACCCAGATCATCTGGGATGCGTTCCTCTCATTTCAAGGGCCTACACCGCTCTATGCCTCGCGGATGCTTGTGCTGACGGATACGGAAAGCGCGCACCAATATTATAAATGGTCAAGGGGTGAGTACGCGTTTGCAGCCCTGCGGAACGTGGAGAAAATGCGGGAAGAAAGTGTGCGGTTTGAGGAGCCCGTGTATCCGGCGATAGCCCATTTTTTTCGGGCGTACTATTTTCTGCATATGGCACTTACGTTCGGGGATATCCCTTACCGGGAGGCACTTAAAGGGGAGAGTGAGGGTATAGATAAGCCGGTGTATGATAGCCAAGAGGAGGTGATTGAGGGCATCCTTGCCGAACTTGAGGCTGCTGACGAGATTCTGGAGGCACTGCCGGCGGAGGTGACGTTAGCAGGAGACATTATATATAAGGGAGATGTGGACAAATGGCGTCGCCTGATCAACGCGTTCCGTCTGAAGACGCTGCTGATGCTATCAAAACGTGCGGGAGACGATAGGCCTGAGGTGGGCAGGCGATTTGCGGCCATCTATAAGGGAGCGCCGCTGTTGCGGGATGTGGGAGACGATGGTCAGCTGGTTTTTTTAGACCGGACAGGGAACCGTTATCCGGAGTTTAATTCCAGCCGCTACAACTCGGGGATCTATGTGGATTCCACGTTTATCAGTCTGCTGCAAACGCATAAGGATCCCCGTCTGTTTGTGTTTTGTGCCCCTACGAAGGTAGCGCGCGAAGCAGGAAAAGCGGTGAATAACTTCAGTGCGTATGAAGGGGGTGACCCGGCGGCGCCGTATGACCTAGTGAACACGAAGGCGGCAGCAGGCAGGGTGTCGAAGGTGCACGAACGCTATTACCAGAACCCGGTGGCGGAGCCGGTGTGGGTGCTCGGCTATGCCGAACAGCAGTTCATCCTTGCGGAAGCGGCGGAGTATGGGTGGATAGCAGCTGACGCGGGCGCGCTATACGCCACAGGTGTACGCGCAGCGTTCGGATTCTATGGTTTGAGCGAAGCGGTTGAGGAGTACCTGCGTGACCCCCAGCATAGGCTTGAGGATATCCCCAGCGAAGAAGGACGAATTGAAGCGATCATCACCCAGAAATATTTTCAGTCGTTCCTGCAAGGGAAATGGACGCCCTACTTTGACCACCTGCGTACGGGGTATCCGGCATTTAGGTGCCCGGAGGGCGTCAAGGTGCCTTACCGGTGGCAGTACCCCCTGGCGGAATATCAGACTAACGCGGAGAATCTGAGGGTTGCGCTGCAGCGTCAGTTTGCTGGTGTGGATGAGATAAACCGGGCTACGTGGCTGTGGCATTGAGCCCAAGCTTGCGATTCCAAGAACTTGTCGTAACTTCGCGGGCAATTGGCGGGGAAACGTTTTGTACATTTAATTGTGGAATAAGTCAGGGTTGTCACGGCTGGTAATTGTACTGATCGGGTGGGGGTGCCTGTGGAATGCGGTGTCGCGAAGCGAACGAGAACGGGTGTACCTCGAACGCGCCGACTCACTCGTCTTCCATAAAGCCCAGGCACCGGATGTGCAGGTGCTGCGCGGAGATGTAGCGTTCAGACAAGGAGGTGCACGGATGTACTGCGATAGCGCGTACTTCTATGAGAGCGGGAACTCGCTGGAAGCGTTCGGGGATGTGCACATAACACAAGGTGATACTATCCACCTCTACGGGCGCTACCTGCACTATGACGGCGATAGCCAGCTGGCACGGCTGCGTCAGGAGGTGAAGCTGGTGCATACGGAAGTGAGCGTGACGGCAGCCGGTCTGAATTATGACTTGGGTGACGCGAAGGCGGTGTTTCGCGATAGCGTAGATCTTCAAACTAACGACTTTAGGCTGCTCTCCGATACCCTGCTGTACCATCCCCCCAGCAAAGAAGCCACAATACTGGGGCCTTCGCGTATCCTCACCGACTCGGCTACAATATACACCCAACGAGGACAATACCATACCGAACAGAATCGAGGGTACTTCCTCGACCGCTCCATAGTGGAAAGCGGTGGGCGAACGCTGGTGGCCGATTCAATCTACTTCGACCGCCCGAAGACAGTCGGTGAGGGGTTTGGGTGTGTGGAGATATGCGATAGCAGCGCCAGCGTTACCCTGACCGGAGATTATGGCTATCACAATGGTGACGCGAAGCGTTCGTTCGTCAGCCTCCGAGCTTGCTTGCTCGAATATAGTAGCGGCGACACCCTGTATCTGCATGCCGACACGATCCTAACACTCGGTGTGGATAGTACACGCCTCACGGTTGCGTACTACGGTGTACGGTTCTACCGTAGCGATATACAAGGTAGCACCGACTCACTCTCGTTCACCGACAGCGACTCCACCCTGCGTATGTACGGCAACCCCCGCCTCTGGCAAAACCAACTCCAACTCCTTGGCGACACAATTGACCTACTCCTTGGCGATACAACCCTCCGCTACGCGCACATACGCCCCAACGCCTTCGCCATACAACAGGTCACCTGCCCACCAGACACCTTCTACAACCAACTCAAAGGCGTCGATATGCAGGTGTACTTTCCGAATCCCACCGACCGGCGCATAGAACTGTCCGGCAACGCCGAATCAATCTACTACCCCCCCGAAACCGATAGCACGTACGTGAACCTTAACCGTACCCGTAGCGGTGAACTGAGTATATATATTTACTCGGGACGCATGGAACGCCTTGTCGCCCGCTCATCGCCACGCGGGACACTCACACCAATACCCCTGGTGCCCGCCGGTGAAAATGAACTGTCCGGATTTAAACCGCTCTTCGCTGCTCCGCACCGGCCGCTGTCCCGCGAAGAAATCTTCTTGCGGTGAGTGGTGGTGGTGCGTAGCTGAAAAAAATAAATACCTTTGCGGCGAAGATCATGGGGCTGACTGGCATTGACAGCGGGCAGAAGTGGTCTGTAAGCATGTGGTGCGTGGTTGGTTAGCACCTTAATCTCAGCCGGCGACCTTTTATCTGGCGAAAATAATTACGCTTGCGCTGCGTAACCGAAGAATAGTAGGTTCAACGCTTCATCCCCGCACGGGTGTGGGGACGCAACATCACCCGGATGCTCTGGCTCCGAAGCGGTTCGATAAGGTGGTGCAGTAGTATCGGAGATAGTTTGTCGTAGCCTCGTACGGCAAGCGAAAAAGAAGAGGCTAAGGTGTGGGTTGGTGGCTCCGGTCTTGCCCGCTCCCGACAACCGAAGCGGAGATAAACATGTAGAAAGCGGATTAATTCCTCGTTTGGACGAGAGTTCGAATCTCTCCAGCTCCACAGGTGGGAAGGTGAGTGGGTGAGAAATGTGAAGGTTGGAAAGGAAATACGAGGGCGCTTTGTTGTCATACGGTAATATGTTTTTTTGATTCTTTTAGTCTTGCCGAAGACAACCTGTATAATACCCTGCTTGTCAAAGCCGATAAACTCACTGTCCGATCGGTGTTGTGAATTGCTTTCAATTATTGCTACCTTTGGGGTTGGGACAATGAGATAGTTGGAAAACAAGAACAATAAGTTATGTTCCGATAGAACGAGGTGAATAAACATAGTTTAAAATGAATAAAATTGAAGACGTTATAAGGTATGAAAACGAAAATACATCCATTGATTTTAAAGCAATAGAGTATACTAAGGATAAGTATGTTGATTTATTGAAGGATGTTATGTCTATGGCTAACGCAGACACTCTTTCAGATAAATATATTATCATAGGGGTGAAACTTCATTCTGACGGGACAAGAAACATTTTAGGTATTAGCCAGCTTATTGATTCTGCGACAATCCAACAGTTGGTGTATTATCATATTGAGCCGGAAATAACTATTGATTATACTCCATTTGAAATAGACAACAAGGTTTTGGGGATATTGAAGATTTCTGATTGTCGAAATCAACCATATATGATCAAAAAAGACTATAGTTCGGGAAATAAACATTTGGTAGTGGGTGATGGATATATCCGAAAAGGTTCATCTCAAATGCACTTGACTCGTTCTGATCTGGATAGAATATATCAAACTAAACATGATAACATCTATTTTGATGATAAAATCACAATTTCTTCGAAAGAAAAATCGTATCAAAATATGATTATTCTACGAAAAGCCGGAATTCTAAAATTCCCTTCTGACCTTAAAAAGAATGAAATAGAAAGAGTGCTGAAAGAAAAGAAAAAGGAAGCAGATATGTATAGTCACTTAGGGTCTCAGTTTATCCCTGAACAATTTAATATGAGAAGGACTATGGCTCTCAGTATGGGGTATGGACTTTCTTACGAAGATTGTACGATCGATGAATTAGAAAAGAAATTATCCAATATAGAAAAAACATATGCTATAGAAGACTTGTATTACCTCTTTGAGAAAAAATCTAACAAAATAAACCTGTCTATTGAAAATTGCGGATCAAAGTATATAGAAGATGCAACTTTGTGTATGATATTTCCTAAAATAGAGGGGGTTATAATCGCTAACGAAATTCCAGTAGATCCAAATGGAAACGAATACACATTAAATCCGAATTTACATTACCCCAACGTAATTGATCAAGGTTTGCATATATGTATAATGAGTACTATTGGAAATATAAAGCATGGATTATCTTCAGATGCCTTTGTAGAGGATCTCAGGATTGTTGTAACAGACAAGGTAAATATCACTGAGTTTGAAGTTGAATGTCAACTGTATGGTCGGAACATAAAGAATTATATCCCTCTGACAGTAAAGGTAAAGATACAGCCTGAAGATTAATCATCTTAAAAACGATCTGTAACCCACATTTATTCTACTACTTATTTTATGTTGTCTTGTACCGCCAAGACACTGTTGTGAATTGCTTTCAATTATTGCTACCTTTGAAGTCGGGACAATGTCGAAATTCTCCATGAGTGCTTGTTTATTTATTCAGAGTATATACACGGGATATGCTGAATGATTATGAGTATGATATTACCCTCAGTGACGTCAGCAGTCGTAGTCTGGGTCAACAGCTGAAGACCGAAGTGAAGAAACTGAACAAGCTTGCCATGGTGAACGACTTGAAGAACCCTTCCAGGGTGTTCTCCAAACGTCGCTGGTGGGATGTGATGGATACGGTTACGGCGCTGAAAGCTGCAATGCTGACTAACTTCTCGGAAGCAATCAATCCCATTGTAGTGCGGACAATGTCCCTGCTGGCCGGTGATGAGAGCCTGCAATACCGTTTCATAGACAGTAAGGACAGTCTCAATACGGTGGTTCACCACATCCGGTTTGACGGTACGGACAAGAAATTGTATGCCCAGGCGGGGCTGATGCAGCACATGACTATGGATATACAAACCATCTCCTCCTCGCATGATGTGTCGGAATACCGTTTCTGGGAGTTGGACGAATTCGTGTCCGACGAACTGGACGACAACGCCCTGTATTACCTCTACATCAAGGCGGATAAGGGTACCGAAGAGGCTACCTTCCGTCTCTCAGGAACGGCTATCGCTATGAACGATGAGGAAGGTTATTACCATCTCCTGGTCGGTATACTCAACAAGGCGCATGAAGGGGAACGGTCGTTCGTGACCCTGTACGGCTTTACGGAAGTGTTGCCGGGCAGGATCACAACCGACCGTATCGTTTCTTCGGATGGGCAGAACTTTCTTGACCTGGTGCAGAATGCTTTCCGCATCGGCAATAACAACACCTCCTTGTCGTACAACACTGCCGGAGACGGGCAGCTGGTGTTGAAGGGTACCATGGTACAGTCGCCAGCGGGTACAGTCGACTATCTGGAGGTGGACAGAGGCGAATGGACAACGGGGACGGTATACTATGCAGGGGACAAGGTGAGTTGGAACGGGGATGTATACAAGTGCACAAGAACCACGTCGGCAGGTCTCACACCGGCGTCTGCGGACTTTTGGAAGAAGGTAGTCAGCAAGGGAGCGGACGGTAAAGACGGGAAGGACGGTGTGGGGAGCTTCGTCAACTTTGTGTTCAAACGTAGCACGGAAGAGCCGGACAAACCGACCTCAGTCTCCGCCAATACACCGGAGACAGTTATACCCGCAGGGTGGGTAGATGCACCGTACGAAGCCGGCTTCGTCGATTTATCCTATACGGGTGACTGGATTCTGCAGGAAGACGGAACGCGGAAGTCGCCGAAGATCAGCGGTAACGGATTGACAAAGAGCCGTATCTCCTTTACCACCTTACGCAATGATATGACGTGTAGTGTTTGTTTGAAAGTGTCCTCAGAAGCACGTTTTGACTACGCGCTTGTAGGTCTCCTGGACGATGATCAGTTACGCAGGGACGCTAACTATACCACCCGTATCGCAGGAAGTGCCGAACAAACGGTCACTATTCACGTGCCTATCGCGGGGACACACTTCCTTGAAGTCGGATATGCAAAAGACGGAAGTGTGGATACAGGTGACGACTGCGCATGGTACAGCGTCATCATGAAAGAGGCTTCGATAGAGGGCGTCTGGTGGATGAGTAAGGCGACAGTTAACAAGGTGGGGGAATTGTATGTAGCGGCAGAGTGGAGCACGCCGGTAAAAGTGACGGGCGAGGATGGGGAGCCTGGTGCCGATGGCAAATATTGGGATTACCGTTACAAGGTAGAGAGTGAGTTCATCGGGATGCCCACCGTGCCGGTAGGGTTAAATCCGGCCGGATGGAGTACTAAGCCGCCTACTCGTCCGGAAGGATCAGTCTTATGGATGTCAATGTGCGAAAAGAACGCCTCCGGCACAGAAATCCTACAAAGCTGGAGCGCGCCGGTACAGATCTCCGGAGAGAAGGGTGACAAAGGTGATCCGGGTGCACAGGGGGTGCCGGGACTTAAAGGAGCGGACGGCACCACATACTACACCCATATCAAGTTCTCCGACTATGCCAACGGTAAAAACGGCAATACGTCCGCCATGTACGATACACCCACGAACAGCACTGTCTACATAGGGATAGCCGTCAATCAGCTGTCGCCGGTGGAAAACACCAACCCGGCCGTGTATACGTGGAGCAAGTTCAGAGGCGCCGATGGTGTGCCGGGAGCAAAAGGTGCGGACGGAAAGACGCTCTACACTTGGATTAAGTATGCCGACGACGTTAACGGGAACGGGATGTCGGATTCAGGTGTAGGCAAGAAATTCATAGGCTTTGCATACAACAAAACGACGGCGACGGAAAGTACCAATAAGGCTGAATACAAATGGAGTGAATACAAGGGGGAAGACGGTGAGGACGGCAAGGATGGTATTGACGGGAAAGACGGGGATAGTGTAGAGTTTATCTATAAGCTTACGGCGGACTTAACTAAGCCGTCGACGCCGGGAACTTCGCAAACCGATGACTATGTACCGATTGGTTGGACGGATGACCCCAGCGGTGTTTCCGAAACGTACCTATGCGAATGGACTTGCAAACGGGACAGAAAGAACGGTGTCTGGAGCACGTTCTCCACACCGGCTCTTTGGGCAAAGTTCGGAGCCAAAGACGGTACAGATACCGAATGGATATACAAGCGGACAGCGTCAAGCACTAAGCCGTCGACGCCGGAAACCTCACAAACCGACGACTATGTACCCAGCGGTTGGACGGATGACCCCACCGGCGTTTCCGAAACGTACCTGTGCGAATGGACTTGCAAACGGGACAGAAAGAACGGTGTCTGGAGCACGTTCTCCACACCGGCTCTTTGGGCAAAGTTCGGTCAGCAAGGGGCTACCGGTGCGCAAGGGCCGCAGGGTGCACAAGGCCCCCAAGGGCCGACAGGGTCAACAGGAGCCACCGGCGCGCAAGGGCCGCAGGGCCACACCGGCCTGCAGGGAACAAGTTACCAGTACGCTTATTATGCAAACGACAGCATAGCCACCGCCCCGACGAAGCCCGCCGCCGCCGGACAGATCTCCGGCGGTTGGACGGCGGTACCCAACAAAGGCTCGCACCGGTATGTTTGGGTGTCACAGTGTATCAATTCCGCCGGGCTATGGGGCTCATGGAGCACACCCACGCCCTATATTATTCCGGGAGAGGACGGGGCCGCCGGGGCCGCCGGTACTGTTGGCCCAGCGCATGTGAACCGCGGTCGCGCCCCTTGGAATGACCCCGACGGAACTTCCATGACACTGTACAACAATGCCATCCGGAGAGACGTGGTCTATGCCGACTGGGGAACGGGCAGTCTTTATTGGTACATCTATAAAGGACAAGACGGCAAAACAATTGTCAGCAAGACCGTCGGTAGTACCAATACTGCTTGGGATGGCAACGACTGGGAAAGTTTTGGAGCACAATACTCCTCCATAGCAACCGGCCTACTCCTGGCCGAGGAGGCCAACATCGCAGGGTGGATATTCAAAAATCAGCGGATGGAATCACAAGACGGCGGCGCCTTCCTTGACGGTCGCACCGGCGAGGTGTCGATTACTGGGAAATTTCAATCAGCTAAAAATGGCCATAGGGTAATGATTGATCCGAGTGAAGTGTGGGGCCAAATATCTCTCCATAATAACGACAGCCAATACGCATCACTTGGAATGCACGAAGATACGCCAAGATTACTCTTGTCTAAAAACCCAATGCTATCCTCTGGGTTATCAGATGGTGAATTTGTTACTATCACGCCGGGACAACTTGGTGTTGGGACTGGTACTAATGACCATGTTTTTGTTGTCATGACGCCAGTTGATAAGTTATATGTTATACTTAGGGGATTACCGGCTGGCCCAGAAGGGCTGGCAGGAGGGATGGTATACAGAGACGGAGATACCTTAAAGATTAAAAGGTGAATGTCAATGGGGCCACGTATAAACAGTTTTATCCCTACCCGCAATAAATATCCCTGTTATCCCCTCGTCTCCAAGAGCCGCTGTGGATATTACAAAGACAGTGTGTTTTCCACGCTCAGGAGTGAAGGAAGCAGTTAGTCTAAGACAATCTCCGTAAAATAGATAGATGGGTGAATGATATTCAGGCATTTCCACCGTATCGGTAGCGATGAAAGGTACAAGATTTCCATGCTTAGCAATAAGCTTACATTCACCAGTCTCTTCGTCGAAATAGGCACTCATTGCCTCTGGAAAATTATCTGTTTCTGCTTCCAACTTGAATGAATAGGTAGTCGGCGCGTTGGGATCAACGGGCTCTGGAGTGACGCTGGGAGTGTCTTGGGCGCAGGAGGCTAAGGTTGCGATTGCTGCCATGGTTATGAAGTGTTTCATTGTGAATGTTGTTTGTGGCAAAGGTAAGGAATTTCCTGGGTAGTGAAGGCCTCTCTTGTATTTAACACAGTTTTATGTGCATATTCACAATTGAGATGGCTACCTTTGCGGCCGAATTAGATACGGAAAGAAGTAAATCGGGAGATGGCGTTCGGGCAATCTATCGACGATTCCGTAAATTACTTGGTAGGCGTAAAACATGGACAGAGGCAATGGACAGATAGTAGAGAGAAAATGGTTGGCCGGGGCATGGTACGGTGTACATCAGTATAAGGTATAGGTGGCAATATGTATTATAGACGTAAAATTTTACTGAC
>JAITRC010000002.1 GCA_031288615.1 Tannerellaceae bacterium | reverse complement strand
TGATGTAGTGCTGGAACTCCCTGTCTATCTGTTCAGGGAAGAAGCGCACCTCCAGCGGGACACCGAGCAGGTGAAAATCCCTTTCTATACTTTCCACCCGAAAATAATCCGTCCGGAGGTCTTCTTCTACTCTCCATAAGAGAGTCCTGTCATCTCTCAACTCACTATCGGTACGATACCAGCGAAGGCCGGCAGCGACACCCAACTGTCCGTCCATAAAAAAGACCTCCGGCTTGAGTCCGATGTATGAACACCGGAGGGTGTGCCCGTCATTGCGGCCGGTATTGTAGTGCAACCCATAGATATCGAAGTTAGAGCTAGGGCCATAACCGGAGCCATAATCATAGCCATCCTCAGAGGAACTACCGGACTGCCGAATTTGGGCGGGGCGGTCAAAATTCCCGAAGAACTCGTTGACACCATATTCTATGGCCAGCTTCCATTGCGGCTTGCAGGCTTTCCGGTCAACGGACTCTTCACACTGTGCCGATGCACCGGCGGTGCTAAGGCTCAAAGCAAGCATCAACACTCCTGTCTGTAAGTGATTTTTCATTCTGTTTCTGTTTAGGTTAAAGACCACATCTTGATGCATTCACGCGGCGAAAATAATAATTCCGCCCGAAAACTTCCTACCTTCGCAGAGTGACCAAAATAGAAGCAAAGGGGATGGATTTATCGGTAGTGGTACCGTTATTCAATGAGGCAAAGTCTCTTCCGGAGTTGAATGCGTGGATAGTCCGGGTGGCAGAGGAGGCGGGGTTGAGCTATGAAGTGATCTACGTGGATGATGGCAGCGAGGATGGCTCCTGGGGGGTGATTTGCGGCTTGAGCCAAGACAATCCCCATATACATGGCATCCGTTTCCGGCGCAATTACGGCAAATCGCCGGCTTTGCATTGCGGCTTTCATCGTGCCGAAGGCGAGGTGGTCATTACGATGGACGCCGACCTGCAGGACAGCCCCGACGAGATTCCGGAGCTATACCGTATGATTGGTGAGGGGGGCTATGACGTGGTTTCCGGATGGAAGAAAAAAAGGTTTGATCCTCTCTCCAAGACTCTGCCTACGAAGCTGTTTAATGCTACGGCACGAAAATTTTCGGGCTTGGGCTTGCATGATTTTAATTGTGGGCTGAAGGCCTATCGGCGAGAGGTGGTCAAAAGCATTGAGGTATATAATGACATGCACCGCTATATCCCCTACTTAGCAAAGATAGCAGGGTTCAGGCGTATCGGGGAGAAGGTAGTGCAACACCAGGCACGTAAGTACGGGACAACAAAGTTCGGGGTGAGCCGGTTTTTTAACGGATACCTTGACCTGATCACGCTTTGGTTCACTTCGCGTTTCGGGAAAAAGCCGATGCACTTTTTCGGCGTACTGGGGACGGTGATGTTTCTGGTGGGCTTCATCGCTTTGGTGATTGTCTTGGCGGCCAAGTTTGCGTCTATGTTGTCACCGGAGATAGTACTCCGTCCTCTGGTCACCAATTCCCCCTTCTTTTATATCTCGCTGACGGGGATGATTGTGGGGACGCAGCTATTCCTGACGGGGTTTATCGGTGAGCTGATCGTCCGTAACTCGTCGGGGCGCAACACCTACGTGATTCGGGAGGAGCTATGATGTGGGGATGGGCGAGAGCGGCTATGGCGTGGCTGCTTGTTGCTTTGCATGTGGGGGCAAAGGCGGAGGCGCCGCATCTGGTGGTTTTTATCGCTGTGGATCAATTGCGGGGGGATTATCTTGAGTACTTCTCCGCTACCCTTTCTCAAGGGGGCTTCAAGCGGTTGCTTGGGGCTGGGACGGTGTTTGCAGGCGTAGACTTTGACTTCCCCAACTTAGATTGCGCTACCGCAATGGCCACCCTTTGCACGGGCACTAACCCTGCGTTGCACGGAATTGATGGTAGTCGGGCGTTCGATTTCGATACCGAGCGGGAATACTCCATCCTTTACGACGCCGACTTTCTGGGTAACTACACCGACAACCATTTCTCGCCCAAGGCGCTTATCAGCTCCACCTTCGGCGACGAGCTGAAGATCGCATCCAAAGGACGTAGTCAAGTGTTTGCCATCGCCGCGACACCGGAGGCGGCCATTCTCTCTGCGGGGCATGCCGGCGACGCGGCTTTCTGGATAGATGACGCCAATGGGAAGTGGGCTACTACTACCTTTTATAGGGATTTACCTTGGTACGTAGACCGGTACAACAATGGGCCGGAGGCACTTTCGGCGCGGTTGGGGGCTATGGTGTGGGTACCGAGGCTGCCGCTTGAGGAGTACTGCGCCTTCCCTTATTTGCTTGATGATCTGCCGTTCCGGCACACCTTCCCACCTGATAACCCGGAGTCTATCCCTGACTTCAAAACCTCACCTTTCGTGAATGATGAGATCACGCAGCTGGCTATCCGCTTCCTTGAGTTCGGGGTTTTGGGAGCAAGACCTGTCCCCGATCTACTGGCTATCACCTTCCATGCCGGCCTTTTCCGACCACAAAGGGACAAGGAATATACACGCGAGGTGCAAGACCTGTACCTCCGCTTGGATGCTAATCTGGATACATTCTTGCAGGTGATTGACACGAAAGTCGGCCTGTCACACACACTGATTGTGCTTACGGGGACAGGCTATTTCGATACGGAGGAGGATTATCCGGAGACTATTCTGCGTCATTATGGGGTATTCTACCCCAAGCGTTGCTTGGCTCTACTGAACATGTACCTGATGGCCGTTTACGGACAGGAACGTAAGTGGGTACGGGGCTATCATAACGGGCAGATACACCTTGAGCGGAAGGCTATTGACGATGCGGGCTTGGCACTTTCTACGGTGCGGCACACGGCGGCGGACTTTGTGCGGGAGTTCACGGGGGTGCAGGAGGTGCTCACGCCTGACGCGATGGACGGGGATGTGGGTACACATTCTTCGCGGAGGGGAGACCTCATCCTGCGTCTACAACCTGGGCGCCGCTTGGACTTTGAGCGGACTACGCCCTCGGGGAGGACATTCCCACCCTTGCCGGTGATCCGGCACAATATTGTGCCGGCACCTGTGGTCTTTTTCGGTAACGGCATCGCTGCCGAGAGGCATGCTGAAGCTGTCAAGGCCACGCAAATCGCTCCCACGATTACCCACCTGCTTCGCATTCACCCACCTAATGCCTGCAGTGAACGGCCGCTTCAACTTCACTGAGAGCTATAGAGCTTAAGGTATTCCTGAGCGACGACGGAGTCGGCGTAGCTGGTTTCTACTTTGTGCCGGCAGGCGACGGAAAGCCGACCGTCATGATTGTGGTTCAAGACCCAAAGGATACCTTCGGCCAGGTCTTCTGCATCCTCGTAATGGGCGAGGTAACCGGTTTGTTTATGGTCAATGATATCTGTCTGACCGCTGTTATCAAAGCTCACCGTGGGGCACCCGCACGCCATCGCTTCTATTAGCGTCTGTCCAAAAGTTTCATATAGCGACGATACTACCGTCACATCTGCTGCCGCATACCATTCTGCCATCTCACAGCTCCTTGATAGTTTTCCTACATACTTACATTCTATCGGCACGGAGGACAAAAAACCATCGTCCTTTTTTATTTCCCCCAGAAGTATCAGTAGCAGCTCTTCTTCTTTCTTTTTCAGTATGTATAAGGCCTCTTTAAGGTATTTAAATCCTTTGATCGGATCATTTAGCTTTGCGGCTCCCATCAGGATGATTTTCTTCTTCAGAGAGAGGGATAGCTTTTGGCGTACCATTTTTTTCGGCATGGGGCGAAACATTTCTGTATCTAATGTGTTCGGGATCACCGCTATTTCCTGTATTTTACCCCCCCCCATCTGGCTTTGCATAGCTATTGCTTTGAGCCACTTACTCACTGCCACAAACCGGATATTCTCCTGTTTTATTTGCAGTTTCTTTTGCATCGTTCGATATGACAAGTCTTTTTTTTTGCCGCTTTCCAGAAACGGACAATATCCGCAGCTATCCTTGTACCGTTCACATTTCCATGCATGATGGCAAATGCCGGTGAATGGCCACATGTCGTGCATAGTCCAGATGAGGGGTTTACCGAGCTGCAGGAGCTTACGGATATCCGATAGCGCTAAGAAACCCTGATTGATCCAGTGCAGGTGGATGATATCGGCTTGTTGCACGAGGGGGTGACGGGAGAGGTCTGTCCCCGTATTGGCGATGGAGACTTTGAAGAGGTTCGGCCGACGGAAGCGACAAGCGATGAAGATGACGAGACGTTCGGTGACAAAGCGGAGGAAGTGGCGTAGTCTTTTCAGTCGGGAGGAATTGAGACCGGCAGCGGTCAGCATAGCCGCGTCAACGCCTATCTTCCGTAGGCCGGCCTGAAGCCGTTCAGCCGCGATCGCGGCTCCTCCCTCATGCGCGTAAGTACTCAGAATAACCACCTTCATGCTTCCTCGTTTAGAAATGCAATATACTTTCTATCTTTGAAACAGCAAGGAAAGGCATCATGAACATACCCACATACACCCTCAACGCCCATGCGGTCGACCTCGTCGCTAAAATTGCAGAGAAGGTCGGCGAATTGAAAAACACCGATGAATATAGCCGCAATCTACGCCTGAGAAAAATCAACCGGCTACGTTCTATACAATCGTCTTTGGCCATTGAGAACAATACCCTTTCACTCGGACAGGTCACCGATATTATTGACGGTAAGCGTGTTTTGGCCATGCCTCACGAGATTCTGGAAGTGAAGAACGCCTATCAAGCTTATGCGCATTTGTCCGAATACGATCCTTACACGGTCAAGGATTTCCTCAAAGCCCACCGGTTTATGACCCTGGATTTGCTCAAGGACGCGGGGCATTTTCGTTCTCAGGGAGTGGGGGTGTTTGACGGTAGCAAGCTGATTCATCCCGGGGCAGGCTATCAATTTGTACCGCAACTGATTAGCGATTTACTCGCTTGGGGTAAGCAGTCGGATCTACATCCCTTGATCAAGAGTTCCGTCCTTCATTTTGAGATTGAGTTTATACACCCTTTCATGGATGGTAACGGGAGAATAGGCCGCCTTTGGCAAACGCTTGTGCTTTCGCAGTGGAACCGTCTTTTTGCGTGGCTACCGTTGGAGACTGTCGTCTATGACAATCAACAGGGTTACTATGAAGCCTTGGCGGCTTCACAGAAGGCCGCCGATTCGGAATCCTTTATTGTGTTTATGCTCAAGGCTATTTTGCAGGCTTTGGAGGAGGATGTAAGTGTGAAGAAGCACTTCGCTTTGTTTGTAGAATCGGGGATAGGGATTGCGCCGGAGTAAGGTTGTTTCTTACTCCGGCGCAAGAGGGGGGTTATTCGTTGGTGGTCATGAGGGGGTTCGCATCAAGCTCTTTCTGGGGGATGGCGTATTGCCAACGGGCGTCACCGGCGGGTACTTCGAGGAGTCCGCAGAAGGCGACATCGAAGTTGGAGCCTTTGCGGTCGAGGGGGAGGTTCAGACGCTTGAGGTCGAACCAGCGGAACCCTTCACCCCACAACTCAATACGTCGCTGGGTCATGATCTCTTCGATGAGGGCAGCGCCGGTGTTGCTTGCCTGGTATTCGGGGTCGCGGGTGAGGGCGAACTCGGTCAGGACGGTTTGGGCTTCGGCATCAAGCCCTTGCCTGGCGAGGGCTTCGGCCTGGACGAGGTAGAGTTCGGCGATGCGCACGTACGGGAAATGGCCCACGGGGTCACCGGTAGATTCGGCGCGGAACTTACGTACCTGGCCGGGGTACGGGATATAGCTGGTGGCCGGAAGACCGTTCGAGCTACCTTCGGGATCCCACCACTGACGACGGAGGTCGGTGGGCGAGAGTTTGTCGTAGGTATCCAGGGAGATGGCTTTGACGCCTTGACGGACGGCTGTAGCTCCGAAGTTCCAAGACATGTAGGCGTAGAAGGAGTAGAAATAGACCGTTTGGTCTTTTTTGGTGAGTGCACCCCAGAGCATTTCTTTGACGTCATTGCCCATAGTGGCGAAGCCGTGAAAAAGCTCGTTGCCCTGCATGAGTTGGTAGCCTTGCACCTTGGCCTGTGCGAGGGCTTTTGAGGAGGCATCAGCGGCAGTAGCGTAATCCTGTTGAGCCAACGCCACGCGTGCTTTGAGGGCTAGGGCTGTTTCGATAGTGAAGTGGGTGCGACGGTCGGCGGAGGGAGCGTCTTCGGGAGCATAATTCTCAAGGCGGATAATGGCTTCATCAAGGTCTTGATTGATGAACTCATACACCTCAGCTACCGTATGCCTGGCCAGGGGCACCGTTTCGGAGGAAAGGCGGTAGGGGATGCCGGGGTTGTCATTCGCTTCACCGGCAGCAAAACGTTTGGCGTACAGCTGGACGAGGTTGAAATGGGCGAAGGCACGGAAGCACAGCGCTTCTCCTTTGAGGCCATCATGCAGGTCGGGATTGGTTTCTTCGAAGGGGGGCAGGTTTTCGAGTACAAAGTTGGCACCCAGTATCCAGTAGTAGTAATATTGCCAAGGGAAGCTTACAACGGAGTTGGTGGCGGAGCGGTGCGCTTGCCAAGCATGCGTCGTCATGTGCCAAGTATTGGTTTTCCACGTCATGTCATCGCCCAGGGATTCTCGGCTGACAATGTAACCGGGTTCACCGCCCAGTCCCTGACTAGAGCCGGCTTGGGACACCATGCGGCGGTGAATGCCATTGATACTCAGGCGTAGATTCTCTACTGAGGAAGAGATGAGGCCTTCGGGAGTCTGGTCGGTGGGGTTGGTGTCGAGATAATCTTCGGTGCACCCCCAAGAGATGACAAGTAAGGTAAGAGACAGTGCAATTATCTTTTTCATGTTTGTATGGTATTAAGGGTTAGAAGGAGAGGTTCAGCGAGGCGGTGAGAGTACGCGCGGGCAGGTAGGCGTTGTACACGATGCCGTTGAACTCCGCCGCGGCGTTCAGACCTTTACGCGCGTTGAACTGCCAGAGGTTTTCGGCAGAAACAGATAGGCGCAAGGATTTGAACCCTATCGGGCGGAGGAACTTTTTGGGGAGGCCGTAGCTCAGGGTGATGCTTTTGACGTTGAGGTAATCGGAGGAGATGAGCCAACGGGTAGAGGTACCGTCAAAATTAGAACCTCGAGAGTCGTCAAGGCGGGGAACGTCGGTGATATCACCGGGCTGTTTCCAAGCCTTGAGGACGTCGGTATGCATGGCGTAGCCGTATTCGGTCACGCTCATGAGCGCTTGGTAACCTCCATCCAGCATCTTACCGCCGAGCTGGTAGGAGAAGATCGCCGAGAGTTCGAACTCTTTGTAGTCTACCGTAGCATGGAAGCCCCCGTAGACTTTGGGGATAGTGGAGCCTGAGTAGGCGTAGAGAGCTTTGGTGAGGGTCGTGGTCACCTGTTTACCGTCTTTTTCAAAGACTGTAGCGTCTTCAATTTGGTTTTCGGCGTCGAACAGGTACAGCGCATTACCGGTTTCAGGATCCACACCCACGTATTGGCGCAGCCAGAAGTCGTACCGGGAGTGTCCTACTTCGTAGCGCTTGGTACCGCTGACGATGGTGGGTGTTTCGGGGGGAAGGCTCTTGATGCGGTTCGTAATGGTGCTGGCATTGGCGCCCAGGTTCACCCTCCACTCGGGCGTTTTGTAGACGTCACCTTCCAGGTTAATCTCTACCCCGTAATTGTCTATCCGCCCCATATTTTTGTAGATGTCGGCTACACCTGTGGAGGTAGGTGTGGGCACGGAGAACAGGAGTGAACGGGAGTACCGGTTGTAATATTCAATGGAACCGGAGAGCCGGCCGAAGAGGCCGAATTCTACAGCGGCATCAGACGAGACGACGGTTTCCCATTGCAGATCTTTGTTCCCGAAGGAGTCGAAGTATACACCCGATTCATCGGCGCTACTGGTGAGGTTGAAGAGCGTCTGCCACGCGTAATAGATATTGCCTCCGCTTGAATTGAGGAGTTTATCGTTCCCTGTTTCACCGTAAGAGGCGCGAAACTTGAGGTTGTCCACCCACTCGGCGGAGCTCAGGAAGTCTTCCTGGTCAAGTCTCCAGGAGAGGCCGGCAGACCAGAAGTCCCCCCACCGGTTGTCTTTATAGAAGCGGGAAGAGCCGTCGTGACGGTAGGAGAGCGAGGCGTAGTAGCGGTCATCGAAGTCATAGTTGGCGCGGAAGAGGTAGCCTTCTTTTTTGTAGCTATCGGTGAAGGAGGAGAGGGTATTGATGGTGACGAAGTTGCCGAACTCATGCAATCCGGCAATACTTTCACCTTGACGGGTGCCGTGGAGGTATTCGTAGCGGTACCCATAGCTTTCGTGGCCGGCCAAAAGGTCGAGGTGATGGTTGTTGAGGGCCGTTTGGTAGGTCAGGAGCTGATTGAATTGGTGGGTGCGGTAGCGACGGTGTTCGATATCCATACGTCCCGAGCCTTTGCCATCGCCCACGAAGATGTTTTCATAGGTCCTGTAATGTTGGTTTCGACCTTCGAGGTTGGCGGAAAGGTTGAGTTTGAGGCCGGGAAGGAAGGTGAATTCGGCGAAGGTGCGGCCGTTATATTGGTCTCGTTCATACCCTCGTTCATTCCAGAGGGTTTCGACCAACGCATCACGACCGGTGTGGGTCAATCGGGCACTTTCGTAGTCGTAAATTTTTTGTCCGGTGGCATCAAGGATGTATTCACCGGTGATGTCATCATGTTTATGGATGGGGTAGATGGGCGCCATGAGGCGGGAGAACTGGAAAAAGTTGTTGTAGGCGGTACTGTTACCGGAATCATCGGCGGTGGTGTTTTGGGAGATGGAGTGGGCGGCGGAGATATTCAGGCCCGCTTTGAACCACTTGACGGGATAGATGTTGTAGTTGACGCGTCCCGTGAAACGTTCCATGCCGGTTGCGAGTGCATAGCCCTTATTGTCCTGGTAGTTGACGGAGGCGAAGGCATCGGACTTGTCTGATTTGGAGGTGAAGGAGAGGTTGTAGTCCTGGATATGGCCTGTTCCGAAAAACTCACCTTCCCAGTCGAGGTCATCGCCGTAAAGGAGTTGAGTGGCGTTGGGGTTCAGGAGGCCGTCCACGGAAACAATTTCCTTAGGATCAATGCCTTTGAAGGGGTTGTAGATCAGTGTAGAGGCAATGTTGTCGGAGGCTTTTTGGTTGGCCTCAAGGGCGGAGAGGGCGCTGCTACCATATTGGTATTTGTTGCGAAGCATCTGCCATTGGGCGGGGTAGTATTGGAAGACGTCGAGGCGGTCGTATTCAGGGATACCGCGCTGGGAGAACCCTTGTGAGATCGAGAGGTTCACCGAATGAGAGCCGCTATCCCCTTTGCCTGATTTGGAGGTGACCAGGATCACCCCATTGCCGGCGGAGGCTCCGTAGAGGGAGGTCGAGGCGGCGTCCTTAAGGACCGTCATCGACTCAATGTCGTTGGGGTTGATGTCGGCGAGGTTTCCGTCAAAGACGGCACCGTCGAGGATGATCAGGGGGGTGGTCGAGGAGTTGATACTTCCGAAGCCTCGGATACGGAAGGAAGGGGTCGACCCTGGCTGACCCATACCGGAGGTTACTTGAAGTCCCGAAACGGAGCCTTCGAGCGCTGAGGTGACGTTGGAGAGGACGCGTTTCTCGAGGATCTGTGCACCTACGGCCGTGGCGGAGCCGGTGAAGGAGCTTTTTTTGGCGGTGCCATAGGCCACGACGATGACCTCATCCAGGGCACGCGCGTCGACGGACATGATAAGGCGTAGGGGCTTGTTATCGAGGGGTTTGATCTCGATAGGCTTCATCCCGACATAGGAGATGATTAAGGTAGCCCCCTTAGGGGCATCGAGGGCGAAGCGTCCGTCGATGTCGGTGATCGTGCCCGTGGAGGCACCTTTGACAACGACAGATGCACCGATGATCGGCTCACCATCCTCTTCACCCAGCACAATGCCGGTGAGGCTGGTTTGCTGCGCGGAAAGGGCTTGTACGCCGGCAATCCACAGGGCTAAAACCCAGATAAAACCTACTCTTTTTTTCATATTGAACTTATTAAATGGACGGTTACACCTTTTATCACCATAGTCCATTGAGAACTACGGTATACATTGTTTACTAAAACCGTGCAAACTTAAGAGTTTCCGGTAATCCGTAATAAAATCCAAGCCACTTTTTTCCATCACCCCATCACGTTTTCTGCGCTTTTCGTCACCGTAGTTCTCAATGTACTCAGGTACTTCCCCCATCCCCCCTCCGTTACTACTTCCAATCTACTTCTCTGCAATAAATGCATCGTTACGATGCCGTCGTGAATTTTTACATTCTTCGCCCCCTATCTTCGCCCCGTGACTATGTCCTCTTCGCTCTTTGACTTCTTGAACACCCCCTCTCCTCGCGCTGCTGACTTCCTCCCCCTCCCCTCCTCCAGATCCCACTCTGTGAACAACCCTTAACGACTTTATTCACACTCCTTTACAAATCTGTGAATTTGTGCAACTCCTCTTCGCTTTCTGACACCCCCGTGACTACCGCGTAGCGCCACAAAACCGTCGTTACGACGGCTCCTTACTTTCACCACTCCCCCTCTTTTTCACCCCCTTTTTCTCCCCTCCTCCAGACACCTCTCTGTAAACAAATGTGAACTGATTTATTCACACCTCGCAACAAATCTGTGAATTTGTGCAATTAATTTTTTCCCTGTATCCATCTGACTTCTTGCTTCCCCGCGCCTCTCCAGCCGCGCCTCCATGAAAGTATGTAATAGTAGTAGTTCGGAAATCCCGAACTACTGTGACAAATAAAAAGGAAAGGCAATGGAGAGGTTAGAAAGGGGTAAACAGGGGCTGATAGTAGGGATGGCAATCGTGTTCGCGGTGTCGGCGGCGGTCAAATTCAAAGCCGAGCTTGGGGATACGGCGGCGGCCATTCGGGAGTGGGCAAACAGTACTTTCACGTCGGGGGATGCACCGGCGTGGGGGGATGTGACGGGGAAGCCTTTCAGTACAATAGGTTCAGGTGCGACAGTTGTGCGAGACGCGCTTACCATCGAAGCACCTTTTTGGCGTGAAGTGGAAGAGAAGCCTTTCAGTACAATCGGTGAGGGTCTTGCCGTTGACGGTGAGGTGCTTGTCGCAAAAGCCCAAACACCTTTGTGGTCAGCTGTAACTTCTAAGCCTTTCAGTATAATAGGAGACGGTCTTTTAGTTGAGAACGATGTAGTAGTCCCCGGCGGTTATCTTTGGTCGAGTGGAGACTATGACACGGTTCAGGTTAATCAGGATATGATATATGAGATTTCGTTCGCAGGCACATATGGAAAATGGTTTGCGGAGTTCGATATTATACCCCACTACACCAACTTCAGAAACAACCGCTACCGGTTTTACGAACGTTACCGAATATCAGGGCATAGTTCAGGAGCGGATTGGTGTAATATTGAAGAAGTAACCTACCTGGGCGGCTCTCCTTACTTTGAAGGATTACGCCTGATAGGGGTGCGGGAGCAGGCCTATGGAAACCTATACCTTCGTTTTTATAGCCGTCAATCGAACGATATGCAGGGTTGTGAGATTGCGGTAAGAAGTTATGGAGGCATGACACTAAGAAAGGGCAAACCGGTGATGGTGGCATCCTACAATGACAGTCCTACCGCCCCATTGAATGATATAGCCTACATGAAGAAGGCGCCTGGGGTGGAAGGCAAGTTCACAATGTTTGGACTTCAAAACATGATAGGCCATAAGTATCAGCTATTGGGGTGGCAGATACTCTCGCGTTCGCAGTATACCAAATTCCCTCGGTATCTTGAACTCGACTTGGTTCACGGTGCTTGGGACGTTGAAAGCAGACGCCCTAATTCATATAAGTATATCCACGGCTTCGGCGTAAACAAATCAAACTTACTATCTACGCTGGTACTTGATTCATTGGCAGGTTTCAAGATTGATTCCATTGTGGCGTTACAGAACGGAGACACCATGTTCTTTTATGCGGAATACGTTCCCCCCACCAACAAACCTGCAATGTATACAATGGTGGATAACTTTAAGGAAGTGGGCTGGCCAAACGGCGGTACCTATTTGGGGAATCCCTTTGAGGTGAACACGAATTTTTACGAAGAACCTATCACCACCAACGAACGGCCATGGAGATACGACGCATGTACATGGGTTTCCACAAGTGTTCCGCAGTATAGCGGTGAGGCTTCCACATGGGCAGAGGTAAAAGAAAAGCCTTTCACCTCAATCGGTTCTGGGCTTTCTGTCATTCAAAAGTCTGACACAGACTTTGAACTGTACGTTACCAACGACGTATACCCAAGCTGGGACAATGTATCCGGAAAGCCATTTAACAGGTTCAGCAATAAGTTCTATGTGTATGAAAACGGGACGGTAGACATAGACACCAGGAACTTTGTAACACAGTCACAACTTAACGCTGCTATTGCAACGGTTTCTGATAGTGATGCAAAGTTAGACGACGACAATGAGTTCACGAAAAAAAATACGTTTGCGGTGAACACCAATGCCGATTTTACTGTGCGCCAAAACGAAGGCGCATATTTTAACGTGCGCCCGAATAACATAGACATGCTTATGGGGGCAAATAACGCAAGTATCGGCCTGCACAACACCGATTTAAAACTTGCGTTTGGAAAACCAGACAACCAAGCCACAATCACATTTGGCCAAGTTCCTGGAGGGTATAATGGCGTCAAATTTCAGTCAAGGGGGGCATCGTATTTTGACACAGAGGTAGTAGTTGATGATGAGCATACGCTATCTTGGGGTACTGACCCAGACAATTACCCATGGCATTACCACGACAATGAGTATATAACGAAGGGTTGGGCAGATGGAGCGTATGGAGGGCAGTCTTCAGGAACGCCGGAGTGGAATAACGTTCAGCACAAACCTTTCAGCACAATCGGAACGGGGCTTACAGTAAGTAACAATGTGCTTTCAGCAACGGCCACTGCTCCGGCTTGGGGAGAGGTGACTTCAAAGCCTTTCACTTCAATCGGAACAGGCTTAATGGTAACGGGTGATGTGCTTTCAGCCACTGCCGCTACCCCCACCTGGGCAACAACAACCGGAAAGCCCTTCAGTTCCATCGGCCAGGGGCTTATAGTGACAGCAGATGAACTTTCTACCTTGACAACCTGGTCGGAAGTGACCTCAAAGCCATTCAGCTCCATCGGGTCAGGCTTAAGTGTTGTGAACAACACGCTAACTGCTCCCACTCCCACGTGGGCAACAACAACCGGAAAACCTTTCAACACACTCGACTTAGCGAATTCGTTTATCGTAATAGACGGTGAACTCGGTACAAGGCAAACTGTTCCGTTTTGGAGCAGCGTATTCAACAAGCCTTTTGAGAGCATCGGCGCAGGGCTTTCGGTAAATGGTGGTGTGCTTTCAGCAGACGCTTCTGGAGACTTCATGAAACTTGCTGGGGGTAACACTTTCACAGGCGCGCAAACAGGCACTCTTGCTAATTACGAAGCCTTTAAGCTTACAGGCTCTGGCACCAACCAGATGTACTTTA
>JAITRC010000011.1 GCA_031288615.1 Tannerellaceae bacterium | reverse complement strand
AAGCTTCTTCAACCCCTAATTTTAAGCAATCGGATATAAAACCTAATGCATCAAACAAAGTACTTTTACCTACACCATTTTTCCCAATCACAGCCGTTAATGGAGTAAGAGGTTTTTCGCCTTGCCTATTCCTGAGTCGTCCAAGAGAAATGTCTCTCAAAGACTTGTAGTTTTGTATTCTCAAACCTTCTATTATAGCCATAATTAACAGATATCCGTTTAGGTTTAATTGACTTAGTATGTGAATCTATAAGAGCAGTTAGCTCCCTTCCCTTTTTCAATAGCCGTAAAGATAGCTGCTTTTGTAGTAGGATAAATAGGGTTACACCTAAATTGCGTACTATTGCGAATGAGGTGGTGAGTGGATAATGGGACAGTACATTTAAGAGGGATAGCAAATTAAGAGCAGTGCAATATGGTGGAAGAGACGATTTTGCAAGGAGGCAGGTTGCCGCGGCACATAGCGATTATTATGGACGGCAACGGGCGTTGGGCGAAAGAACGGAAGCAAGAACGGGTTTTTGGGCACGCTGAAGGTGTTGTCTCTGTACGCAAGGTGTTGGAAGCAGCCACGAAGATAGGGTTAGAGTACTTGACGGTCTATACTTTTTCAACGGAGAACTGGGAACGCCCTGAAGAGGAGATCGTTGCTTTGATGGAGCTACTCGTTTCAGCCATTGAACGAGAAACACCCGACTTGATGAAAAACAATATCCGCCTGCAAATCATCGGTGATTTAGACCGTCTGCCGCTATCAGCGCGTGAAGCATTGGACAATTGTATCCAAACGACAGCCGGTAATACGGGGACGACGCTTATCCTTGCACTCAGTTATTCCGCACGCTGGGAAATTGTGCGTGCCGCCCGGCGCCTAGTCAAGGAAGTGGAAGGTGGTTGCCTGACGGTGGATGGGATTACGGAGACTGTTTTTGCCGAGCGACTTACAACGGTCGGCATCCCTGATCCGGATATGCTGATTCGTACGGGAGGGGAGAAGCGTATCAGCAATTTCCTTCTTTGGCAGGCTTCTTATGCGGAGTTGTACTTCACGGATGTCTTTTGGCCGGATTTCCGTGAGGAGCAGCTCTACGAAGCCATCCGTGACTACCAACAGCGTGAGCGTCGTTTTGGTAAAACGAGCGAACAGATTCGTTAAGCTTTGTCTTTGCCGGCGAGTTCAAGAAAAGGCATACATTTGTAGTCGGATAAAGACGGAGAGATATGGACGTTGGCGAAGTATGGGGAGAGTAAGCGGACGGTGGGCGTGGTTGCCAGCAACGTGGATGTTTTGTATGGGGCTGTTGCCGATTCAGGCACAGGATACGGTGGAGATAGCGGAGGAGGAAGCAAAGCCGGTGATTTCGTACACGTTGGTACCGAAAAAATATACCATTGCGGAGATGCGTGTGTCGGGGGTGGATACGGTGGTCTACAAAGACTACACCTTGATAGGATTCTCAGGACTGTCTGTGGGGAGTGTGGTGGCTATACCGGGTGACGAGATCACCTCTGCTACAAAAAGGTTCTGGAAGCATGGTCTGTTTTCCGACGTGAAAATACTTGCCGACCGTATACGAGGTGACAGTATCTGGTTGGAAATCCGTCTGCAGCAACGGCCGAGAATATCGGAGGTGAATTATATAGGGGTTAAGAAGAGCGAGAAAGACGAGTTGGATACCCGTCTGGGTAGTTTCAGGAAGGGATTCCAGATCACACCGAATGTGATTGACCGAGTGAAAACGATTATCCAGAAGTACTTCGACGCCAAAGGATTTAAGAATGTGACCGTTGAGATCGTTCAAAAAGATGACCTTACTAACGAAGGGCAAGTCATTGTTGACGTGGTTGTTGATAAGAACGAAAAGACACGTATCCACCGTATTCACTTTGAAGGGAACGCCGCACTGACCAATCGGAAGCTCAAAGCCGCCATGAAAAAGACCAACGAGCGCTTTGACATGAAGTACGACTTCAAAACGAGTTGGCGTGAACTGTTCAGTACAAAGAAGTTTACCTCCGAAGAGTATGAAAAGGATAAGGAGAACCTTATCACCAAGTATAATGAGTACGGGTACAGGGATGCCATGCTTGTCAGCGATAGCGTCGTCAATTTCGATGCCAAAACCGTTAACGTTTACCTGACTATTGACGAAGGGCGCAAGTACTACCTCAAGGACATTCGCTTCATAGGTAACACGCAGTATCAGTCGGATTATCTTCTGGCTTTGCTGAACATGAAGGCCGGCGATGTGTATAACCAAAAGAAGCTCGGTGAACGTCTGACCACAGATGAAGATGCCGTTTCCAATGTGTACTTCAACAACGGGTATCTTTTTTTCAATGCCGATCCTGTCGAAACCGACATCACAGGCGATTCCATCACCTTGGAGATACGTATTCAGGAAGGCCCTCAGGCGACTATCAACCGGATCATCATCAATGGGAATGATCGCTTGTATGAAGATGTCGTCAGGAGAGAGTTGCGTACCAAGCCGGGTACACTCTTTAATCGGGATGAGTTGATTCGTTCGGTGCGGGAGTTGGCGCAGATGGGGCATTTCGATCCCGAGAACATGAATCCGGTGCCCATTCCGGATCCGGAGAACGGTACCGTAGATATTGAGTACAACCTCACCTCGAAAGCTAATGATCAGGTGGAGTTGTCGGCAGGCTACGGTCAGACGGGTTTACTTGGTCGGCTTAGTTTCAAGTTCACCAATTTCTCCCTGAAGAACTTCCTGTCGCCAAAGACCTACAAAGGCATCATTCCGCAGGGCGAAGGGCAAACACTCACCCTCAGCGGACAGACCAACGGACGTTATTACCAGTCGTATAGTCTTTCATTCCTTGATCCCTGGTTCGGAGGGAAGCGCCCTAACTCCTTTTCGATAACCACGTTCTATTCCCGTCAGACGGGTGTAAGCAGCAGTTACCTCAGTAATTCCATGTACAACAATCCCTACTACTACAGTGGAGGATATAGCAACAGCTATTACGGTTCGGGTACCGGCTCCAACTACTACGAGAACTACTATGAAAGTGCTTACGACCCCGACAAACACATCACCATTGGAGGCTTCTCTATCGGATATGGAAAGCGCCTGAGTTGGCCTGACGACTACTTCCAATTCATGGCCACCTTCAATTACCAGCTCTATTCGATGAAGAATTGGGGTGACTATTTCCAGATTGCCAACGGTACATGCCATAGCCTGAATCTTGAGCTACTCCTTCAACGCTCCTCAGTAGACAATCCCTTGTACACCCGTCGCGGGTCACAGTTCACCCTTTCAGTTTCGGCCACTCCGCCGTATTCTCTCTGGGATGGAAAGAACTACGCCGCTATGGACGACCGTTCCCCAGATAAGTTCAAGTTCATTGAGTATCACAAATGGAAGTTCAAAGCCCGTATCTTCGCGCCACTCGCTCCCGTTACCGTCAAGCGGACACCTGTCCTGATGGCAAGGGCAGAGTATGGGTTGTTGGGGTACTATTCGTCGAGCAAGCTCTCTCCTTTTGAGACCTATTACATGGGTGGAGATGGCATGACGGGGTATTCCAGTATGTATGCCACCGAAACGATAGGTCTACGCGGTTATGAGAATGGAGGCATCTCCACAAACGCGTACGCTTACTCGCGTCTCAGTATGGAACTTCGTTACCCCTTCCTGCTCGAACCCACCTCCACAATCTATGGGCTTCTCTTTGTGGAGGCCGGTAATGCGTGGAACTCGGTGAAGCGCTTCAATCCCTTCGATTTGAAACGTGCGGCGGGTGTGGGGGTGCGTATCTTTCTTCCAATGATAGGCCTCATGGGAATTGACTGGGCATACGGCTTTGACAAGCCGAATAGTGGTGCGACGTCTACCCGCTCCGGAGGGCAATTCAACTTCATACTCGGGCAAGAGTTCTGATTCTCCTTCAGTGTTTGCGAAGGGAGAAACTGATGTATCGGACACCTTCCAAAGTATCGGTGCGCATGCCTTGCCGGACGGCAAAGTGATAGCGTCCGGGATGGGGGAAGCGGCGATCGTTGGCGACATGGAAACGGCAACGGTGTACAAACATGGCACTGGGTGTCAACCAACGTCCCTGTTCATCGGCAAGTGACATACCGAGTGTATCGCGTTGAATCGTCCCGATAGGCGTCTCGGTGTTCAGGAAGATCCAGATATTTTGGTAGGGGTAGAGGCTGGTATGGAGGACTTCGAGATAGAGGTCATAGGTGATGGAAGTGTCGGCTACCTCAAACTGGTAACACACGTCGTGTCCTTTCTCCCAACAGTCATTTTCCAGGGTATAGAGGCCAATCAGGTCATCCCTATTGATACAGGAAGACAGTCCCGCAAAGGATAGGCAGAGCAAAAGGGCAAGCGGTCGAAACACATTCATTGCTCCGGAGAAGTATGCGTGTTGGAGGGGCGTGAAGATTCCTTAGCCTTGCTACGGCCTCTCCTCTTCTTGCTTTTGTGGAGGTGATCGAAACGGGTGAGGCTGTTCGCGCCAAGTATATCCTGAGCATCAAGTTGCGGCACGGGGAGAGGTTCGTTGGAGGCAAGGGTGAGTGGTTTCTCCTCCCGCTTATTCATCTCAATGACTTCGAAAGCCCGCTTGGCGGGTATGGTGACGAGGTTGGCGGCAGCCGCTCGGTCGGTGGAGTAAGTTAAATCCCCTTTGAAGATGTCTGTCTTGAAATGGTAATAGGTGCCGGCTTGTGTTTCAAGGTGGATGTCGCGGGAGGGTAGATGGCTTTGAGCTTCCACGTAGACGTCTACTTCATGGTTGAAGCAACACTTCAGTTTGGTGCACTGTCCGGCGAGCTTCTGGGGATTCATGGAGATGTCCTGGCACCGGGCGGCGTTGGTGGTGACCGTTTCAAATGAACTCATCCACCCCGAGCAACACAGTTCCCGTCCACAAGAGCCAAGTCCTCCGATACGTCCGGCCTCTTGTCGCACACCTATCTGCCTCATCTCTACACGTACGCCGAAGGTGTCGGCGAATAAGCGGATGAGTTCCCGGAAGTCAATACGTCCTTCGGCGATGTAGTAGAATATGGCCTTGTTACCATCACCCCGAAACTCGACGTCGCCTATCTTCATATCCAGCCTAAGCTCGATCGCCATACGTCGCGCCCTTATCATCGTCTCATGTTCGCGGGCTTTGGCGGCTTCATACCTTTCTATGTCAACGGATGAGGCGAAGCGGTAGACCTTTTTTACGTCGGGGGAGTCAAGCCCGATACGGTTCTTCTTCATCTGCAAGCGTACCAATTGTCCGGTCAGGGTGACGGTACCGATGTCATGCCCACCCGACATCGTTCCTACAGCGACAAGGTCTCCCTCTTTGAGGTTAAGGTGGTTACTGTTGAGGTAATAGCCCTTGCGGGTATTTTTGAACTGCACCTCTACCGGATCATCGTCGGCGTCCTGGTGAATGTGCCCTGCTATTGCACCTTCTATCTTGAGGTCGGCCATCCAGTTGTGCACTGCCATGGGTCGTCTCCCGCTCCGCTTACAACAGCCGCTACCCTTCGCGCAGCTGTTGTCGTCTTTCTTACGTATGAGGTCCATGTCGGTGTGAATACGTTTACATCTGGGGGTCAAAGGTAGCGATTTCGTCCGGCTCAAGACCGTTCATGCGGTGGATGATGTCGTCGGGTAGGTGAAAGTTTTCGCGGTTCAGTTCGTGCCAGAGGAGGTCTTTGAGTTCGTCGAGGCCGGTGTGGAGGAGGGAGGAGATGAAGATGTGGGGAAGATCGTGCGGGAGGTGCGCCCGGAGGGCTTGTCGCAGCTCGTCGTCAAGGAGGTCGTTTTTGGTGATGGCGAGGACACGTCGTTTGGTGAGCAGTTCGGGATTGTACTTGACAAGCTCGTGGTGTAGGATGTCATACTCGCGGGCGATGTCGTCGGAGTCGGCAGGGATCATGAAGAGGAGGAGGGAGTTGCGTTCGATGTGTCGGAGGAAACGTAAGCCAAGTCCTTTGCCTTCGGCAGCACCTTCGATGATGCCGGGGATATCGGCCATGACGAAGGACTGGTTTTGTCGATGACTGACGATACCGAGGTTGGGTTCGAGGGTGGTGAAGGGATAATCGGCGATACGGGGTTTGGCGGCAGAGACCACGGAGAGGAGGGTGGATTTACCGGCGTTAGGGAATCCGACAAGTCCGACATCGGCTAGGAGCTTGAGCTGCATGATGACGGATCGTTCGGAGGCGGGTTCACCAGGTTGAGCGAAGCGAGGAGTCTGATTGACGGAGGTGCGGAAGTTCCAGTTGCCCAGTCCACCACGTCCACCGTGCAGGAGCTTCACTTTGAGTCCGTCTTGGGTGACATCACAAAGGAACTCGCCGGTTTCCGCATCGTAAGCCACAGTACCACAAGGGACGTCAATGATGCGATCTTCGCCGTCATGACCGGCACTTCTGCTGGGTCCACCGGGTGCACCATCGGTAGCCATGATGTGTCGTTGGTATCGAAGGTGGAGGAGAGTCCAGTAATTACGGTTGCCCCGGAGGTAGATATGTCCACCCCGTCCACCATCACCGCCGTCGGGGCCACCTTTGGGGATGTACTTTTCACGTCGGAGGTGGGTGGAACCTCGTCCTCCTTTGCCTGAGCGGCAATAGATCTTCACGTGGTCTACGAAATTGGACTCTGTCATGGCTACAAAGGAACATACTTTTCCTTACCTTTGCGGGGTAAGCACAGGAAAAACAACAGGAGCGATGGAGATCAGAGGAAGGATCATAGCGGTACTGCCTGCTCAGGGTGGAGTGAGCGGTCGAACGGGGAACCCGTGGAAGAAGCAGGAGTATGTGATAGAGGTGCAGGACAGGTTTCCACGTAAGGTGTGCTTTCAGATCTTCGGGGAGGAGCGCATCAACCAGGCGGCGATACAGGAGGGGGAAGAACTGACGGTGCATATGGATGTGGAGAGCCAGGAGTATCAGGGGAGGTGGTTTACGCGGGTGACGGCGTGGAAGGTGGAACGGGGAGTTGCTGCCTCTTCCTCTTCCGGACAATATACACCGTCGCCGGTCAATACCTCTGTTCCGGATCCGGAACCTCAGGCCTATACGGCTACTGCCGGCAGTAAGGACGACGATCTCCCTTTCTGAGGAGGTGCGGGTGCCGTTTTTTATTTTCGTAGTAGTAGCTCTTGTCCTTGGGGGAAACGCTTACGTTTTCTACCGACTGTGGCAACTGATGCCGCCGTCGCCGGGAGGGCGGATTCTGCTCATAGCCGCGGCAGTGGCACTCATATTGGCGCCGGTGGTCGGTATGGCACCGTCCAGTCCCTTACCGCTGTCCTGGTGCAGCTGGATGAGCAAAGTGGGGACTTCGTGGTTGATCCTCCTCCTTTACCTGATACTGACCTTTGCTTTCTTCGACATCC
>JAITRC010000021.1 GCA_031288615.1 Tannerellaceae bacterium | reverse complement strand
GGGAAATCCCTTCGGAAGGGAACAACGGTTCTATCTACGTCAAAGTATTAGAAGAAGGAACAGGGACAGAAACCATTTACTACAACAGCAAGGTCAAAGTATATTACTCCGGCCGATTGATCGACGGAACGGTCTTTGATTCGGCGGATGAACCTTATGAAGCTGCTGCAACTTTCACAGTTTCTTCTTTAATCACAGGCTGGACTACCGCATTACAATACATGAAGGAGGGCGACCGATGGGAGATATGGATACCCTATCAACTTGCCTACGGTACATCAGGTACAAGTGATGGTAGTATCCCTGCTTACTCCACGTTGATCTTTGAAGTAGAAGTAGTTGATATTGTCGAACAATGACAATCGGAACACTCTTTGAAGAACGGGAAACCTTATCTCTTTCGGAATTAAACCGTAAGGTTCACGACGCAATTCGTGTAGCGTTCCCCTCTCCCTGCTGGGTACAGGCGGAAACAAGTGATGTAAGAGCAAACCCCGCCTCAGGGCACTGTTACCTCGAATTTGTTGAAAAGCATCCTGTGGGAGGGAGGCTCATAGCCAAAACACGCGGCACTATCTGGGCAACTACCTTCCAAAAACTTAAGCCTTTTTTTGAACAAGAAACCGGACAAGCTTTTGCTTCCGGATTAAAAGTGCTCGTCAAAGTTACTGTTGAATATCATGAACTCTATGGGCTCAGCCTCAATGTAATTGATATTGACCCGATTTATACGCTGGGGGATATGATACGACGGCGGCAAGAGATCGTACGGCGCTTACAGCGGGACGGGAGCGTTGGCCTCAATAAGTCTATCCCCTTCCCCTCCTTGCCGCAACGAATTGCTGTTATCACTTCACCCACCGCCGCCGGTTACGAAGACTTCATGAATCAACTGTTGCACAACAAGGCCGGTTATTCTTTCTACACGCATCTTTTCCCTGTGCTTATGCAAGGAGAGAAAGTAGAAACGTCCATCATTGCCGCCCTGAAAAAGATAAATCTTCACCAAAATCTTTTTGACACTGTTGTTATTCTTCGCGGAGGAGGAGCAACGTCCGAATTGAGTTGTTTCGACTCCTACCCCCTTGCTTCCCATTGTGCCCGATTCCCTTTACCCATTGTCACCGGTATAGGGCATGAGCGCGACGATACTGTCCTTGACCTGATCGCCCATACCCGTATGAAGACTCCAACAGCTGTTGCCGAGTTTCTCATTAGACACATGGATGTTGCGGCACAAGAAATAGCAGGCTTTCGGGATTTCATTCATCAAACCACCGCGAATTATTTAACGGAACACAAGAATTCCTTGCTTTTAATCGGGAATCGTTTACCGTCCCTCGTTATCGGCCGTATCGAAAGTAACCGGAATTTACTACAAGTAATGAGGGGTCGCCTACCGGCTATTACATCTTCCGTTTTTTCTACGCATACTGCCTTGATGGCTACTCTCCGCTCCCGCCTTGACAATGGGTTGTCTACCTTTTTCTCCGAACAGAATAACCTCCTCAAACTCTCGGAGCAATTCATTCGCATGGCCTCTCCAGACTACATTCTCCGGAAAGGCTATACCCTTACCCTAAAGGAGGGAAAGATTATAAAACGTGCTACCGAACTCCGTACAAATGATAACCTCACCACCCGTTTTGCGGATGGTGAGGTACACAGTGTGATTCACTGACCGTGCGTTATCGCACTACCACCTTTATCGTTCGACGGAACCCTTTACCTGCATTGATAAAAGCGTAGAGATAAACACCTGATTTGGTGGGTGTGTGTAAAGCGGTCGTACGGCCTGTCGCTTTCTTCCGTTCAATCATTTTTCCAGAAAAATCGCAAACAGCCACCTCTGCACCTACTAACAAAGATTCATCCAAATCTGCTTCCAAGTAGATCAAACTGCCTGGAGCAAGATAGTCTGAAGAAAGATATATGCGATCGGAAGCGTCAAACACATCGGTGATAGCATCCGCCCCCTTTATTGTCAACACGACAAAGACAGAGTCAGCCGGATCATACAGGGGATTACCATTTTGACTGATGGTGATCGTCACTTTACCTGTGCGATGTACTGTAACTAACCCTGTAGCATCAACCGTTGCCACGTTCTCGGCATTACTTGAGTAGCTCAATGTATGCTCACTTGAAACAGCGTTTATTTTGATGGTACCAACACCTAAGGGATATTCACCTGCAGGAACACTCGGAGGAAGTGTGTAGGTAATATCTTGCGCCGGACCTCTGACAATAAAGGGTAGCTCACTTATTGCCACGTTATAATTTTGTGTCTCCAAATAAGTCACTGAGACTATATAATGACCTGGTTTACGAGGAGGATTATCCGTCCACGCAACCTCATTGACCTCTTTATAACGAGTCACAGATACAGCTCCCACATTTGTTGTACTCACAAGCTGCACAACAGGGTCTTCTCCCAAAATGACAGGATTTCGCTCTAATGCAATTACTAAAACTCCTTCCGCTTTAAGTATTTTAAAGGTTCTCTCGGTAACTATTCCCGAATAGTCTCCTTCAGCTGGGCCTGTCGCTCGAACGATATACGTTCCGGCATTCTCTGGCGGAGCTTCCACATATATTTGGTCAGCTTGACCACTTAACTTATATTCAAACTTCACCTTAGTCTGAGCTTGTGCCGTGAGTGTAGTAGATTGAATTGTAGGTTTGTCTATCTGCTTACCTGTATAAATCACGTCATTCTGAAGAAACTCTAAGACACCCTGCATAGGAGTGATAGAGAAAGCTATCTGGAATTGCGCCGCAAGGAAGTTTTTCCCTGCAGGAATAGAGACGTACACCACGTAGTTCCCAATGTTTTGCGGAACCATATTGTTTTCATACGTTATGGTAACGGGGCTTCCCAAACCTTTCAATCCTTCTTTTAAGGAAACTCTGACTTCTTGAGGTTCTCCGGTAAAGGCAGCAGATGTCGGATAAGTTAAAAATCGTACGCGATTCTCTTCGATACTCAAATCTACTGGGCGGATAGCGAAAGAACCTAATTCTATTTCTCCTGCAGCGTGCGCTATTGCTCCGGCTACTTTAACAGACACTTTGTACGAGCCTACTTCCAGCGGAACTTCGGACGTCCCATTGTAAAGTGTATCTGTGATTTTTCCCATCTTGGAAATATCCATTCCATCTGCCCATCGCACTCCTATTTCTTGCACCTTACCCGTATATTCTCTATCCGTAAGATCACAATTCAACCATTTATGAAGAGAAGTTTGATCTATTTGAACAATCTGGAATTCAAAGAGGCCTAAATTAAGTTTCGCTTCGTAACAAACCCCTTCTTCAACGCTGATCGTCACTAAGTATTTACCACATTCAGACGGAAGTGTCTCCGATCCGTCATACTTCACTATAACATCACCCACTCCTTCAGGGAGACCTTCTCGGAGCTTGACACGGATCCTCTGTGGTTTTCCATCAAAAGGCACAATGACAGGCTCAATATCTTTCTCATCTTCAAAAGATACAACGACAGGCTCAATAATACCAAACATCCCCCGAGATGTCTTCACTTTTTGTATTTCAATCTCACCTCCTTCTACGATGCCTCTATCATATTTTTCTCCTTCAGAAAAAGAAGCAAAGATTTTATATACGCCTACAACTCTCGGCGCTTCGTAAAGCGTATCCTTTGATGCTTTGTTTACAAAGAAAGCCGTCATTGTTCCTATTCCAGGAGGGAGATTATTTTTCCGAAGACTAAATGCTCCTTTTGGTGCTCCATCATAATCGCATATTAACCTCTGCCCTTTCGGAATGAAATCCTGTAAGAGCGAAGCATCATGACGCCCCCTTTCTATGACAAACGAACCAAGCTGTATCGTCGTTTCTCTATGATTTTTAGTTTCCGGCACAGTGACAAAGACCAAATATGGCCCACCTATCTCTACGGGAGGGGC
This sequence comes from Tannerellaceae bacterium, assembly GCA_031288615.1. The sequence goes on along the minus strand of JAITRC010000021.1, from coordinate 42,109 downwards.
TGTTAGTTTATCACTTGCATAATAATAAGTCACATTTAACGTTACTCCGTCAAAACCAGCCACCACCGACGGCTTAAATGAGACAGGTACTGCATGAGGAAGTCCGTTAAAAAAAGCAATTCCACCCGAAGGGAGTTCATAATTCAAGGCATCTTCTTTAAAGGAAGAAGGTAGTGTCGTCTTTACAATATCGAAGCTACCCAATTCCCAACGTCCCGCTTTATAGCTCGTCCCTTCTACATAGTCTACCGAAACGACATATCTTCCGGCAGCAGTCGGCGCATTCTCTTCACCATTATACTTTACAACAAAAGCCCCAGCTCCCTCAATTCCGTCTTGATAATGTACGGATACAGTTTTCGGTGTACCATCAAAAAAGATGGTACCGGAAGGCATTGTATAGACAAACGCATCCTTCGGAAGTGTTCCCTTTTCTATAGCATAGTGAAACTCCATATTCTTACTCCATCCCCAACCTGAAACCTTCACTGTTGCAGAGTAATTGCCTACGTTTGTTACAACGTTATTAGCCCCCAATGGTACAATTTGTACTTCTCCAAACCTTGCAGGGATTGAGTCTTTCGCCTTAGCCGTAAAGTCACTGAAAGTTTTCGGCTTACCGTCATAAGGTATATTCACTTTCCGCAAGAAAGCTTCATCAGACAATTTTTCAATGACAAAACGGCGTATCTGACCTCTTCCTTCCAAATAATTACTTGGTTTAAGCTCTACATACAAACCTGCTTGACCCGCTTCCGTATTGTCCTGATAACTTACACTATAATCATTTGTATTCAGTGGCCCCGTTTCTGTGGTTTGAATAACAAGTCCGGATTTTTCAATTGGCACACCCATGTACAGCACTGATTCCGGAATATCCAAATCAAGAATCACCTTATTAACAAGCACTTTATTGGTATCAGACAGAGAGGGATAACCTCCATCCGGACGAATCCACAAGCGATCAAATTCAATTTTTGCTTTATTCAAAGCCCACATGACGCCATAATCATGCATTTCGTCGAAAGATTTACCTGCACATTCCACTGCAGATGCACTTCCTGAAGATACTCCGTATACCATCGACGGAAGATTTTCGGAGCCACTCTTCATCCAAAAGCACTTTTCTATTCTCGCCTGATCGGAAATTGATCCGGCCACCCCCCCTGCTTTATTCGCCTCGCTTATTACAGCAGCAGCCGAATAGCTACACACAATCCGGCCTGAGCCATAGCATCGTCCAGCCACTCCACCTGCGTACCAATCCGTTGTAATTATCGTTGTATTCACAAAACAGTTACGAATCTGCGCAGTTCCACTTACTCCCCCCGCAATCGCACCTGTGTAAGTCCCCCCTTTGATATAAGACCTGACAATACCAAGGTCTTTAATAAGGGCGTTCCCTATTACTTCGGAGAATAGCCCCACGCCTACCACTTCTGACGACTCTTCCACAAAAAGGCCGCTTATCGTATGACCTTCACCAAGAAACTGGATGCCATTCAAGGGGATCGGCTTCCATTTCTTCGACCAATTCACAATATTTATACCCCCTTCATTACATACAATATCATTCTTCAGTACAACTTGTGCTATAGTTCCAGCCTTTCCGGTTTCATCAACCCTTTGGCTAAAATCTTCCAAATCCGCCCATGTGCGCACGTGAAACTCAGTCCCTCCCGGCTGAAGGCCTCCGGATGGCTCTTGGGCTACGACCGCCGCCACGCAAGCGACCGCCAGCACCGACACGAGGAAGAACCTCTTGTGTGCTTTACTTATGCCACGGGTTCTCATGATACTACCTTTTTACGTCTCTTGAAATTACAACAAATTTCCAGCACTATAATGTGCAACGCAAAGGTAAGAAGTTTCTAATACTTCCAATTGAGACACCGATTTTTTTCAAGCAATTCCTCATCTCCCTTAACTATACCCATTTAGATAGGTTATCCTTCCTCCATAACAAGCTCCGCTTCCTTCACTTTGCGAAATAAATCGGAAGCATAGAGAAAATCGTTCAATGCCTTGTTACCGGAATCCATGATATCCGACTTCGTACCTTGCCATTCCTTTCGACCTTCCTGTATAAAGACAATATTGTCTCCAATGTTGAGGACAGAGTTCATATCATGCGTGTTTATCACCGTCGTCATCCTATATTCCGTCGTAATACCATGAATGAGGTCATCTATCATCAGGGCGGTCTTCGGATCCAAGCCTGAGTTAGGTTCATCGCAAAACAGATATTGCGGATTCAAAGCGATTGCCCTAGCAATGGCAGCACGCTTCATCATTCCACCGCTGATTTCGGAAGGGAAAAGATGTTCCGCTCCCGGCAAGTTTACGCGCTCAAGGCAGAACATAGCACGTCTTTCCCGTTCTTTACTTGATTCACAAGAGAACATGTTGAGGGGAAACATGACGTTTTCCAAGACGGTCATACTGTCGAATAAGGCTGACCCCTGAAACAACATACCCATCTCACGACGTAATCGATTCAAGTCCGGCTTGTTCATGGAGATAAAATCTCTACCGTCGTAGAGTATCCTTCCCGAATCCGGCCTCATTAGGCCTACGATATTCTTGATAAGTACCGTCTTCCCCGAACCGCTCCGTCCAATGATGAGGTTGGCTTTACCTTCCTCGAAAACAGCACTAATGTCATTTAATATAGTATGTCCTTCGAAGGATTTAATAATATGCTTGACTTCCACCATAACCTTCCGATTACGTAAGCATCAGATGAGTAAGTATCACATCGGCAAGCAGTATCATCACGCTACTCATGACCACTGCATTCGTACTTGCCTTCCCCACCTCTAACGCCCCACCTTTGACGTTGTACCCAAAATAAGCGGCAATAGTAGAAATGAGATAGGCATAGACTACTGATTTTGCAATAGAATATTCTACATAAAATGCATTAAAATAATACTGCAAGCCAAACTCGAAAGAGGCAGGCGTCATCCCTCCACCCATCATATAACTGGCTGCAACACCTCCGAGAATCCCTGTAAACATACTGAATATGACCAATACAGGGATAAACAACATCAAGCCAACCGCCTTGGGGAGGATAAGGAAGTTCGCCGAATTGACACCCATAATTTCCATAGCATCTATCTGCTCCGTCACACGCATGGTACCTATCTCGGAAGCAATATTGCTTCCCACTTTCCCTGCCAGTATGAGGCACATAATAGAAGAGGAAAACTCCAACAGAATAATCTCGCGTGTAGTATAACCTATAGTAAACTTGGGTATGAGTGGGGATTGGATATTAAGGGAAATCTGTATGGCTATTACCGTCCCGATAAAGATGGAGATGACAATAACTATCCAAAGGGAGTCAACTCCAAGTTTGTATATTTCCTTTACCAGTTGACGAAAGAACATACTCCACCTATCCGGAATGGAGAGGGTCTTTCGCATTAATAATACGTATTCTCCTAATTGTTGTAGGGCTTCCTTCATCAATCCAAATAGTTACGAAGATTTCGGGGAAGATAGAAAGTATTTGTTTTATCTACGTAGACGACCACAGAATTAAGCCGGATAATCTTCTTCCCCAGCTTCACCGCATTGGTAAAGGGTGAAATGGTCAAAGTTTTCTTACCCTTTTTTACCATGAGTACTGGGGCGTCATCTGTTTCCATATGTGATTCTATTTTATATGTACAGTCAGGGAAGACTTCGGGGTGAGGGGCAAAAATTCTTTCCGTTACCTCATCCAATGAAGGCAGGGCAAGAATATGGGAGAGGTACTGATTGAGTTCAACGTTGGTTCGCCTTCCCAAAGGCAAATAACCCTGTGGATGATAAGCAGCCAAAAAAACCTCTTCGCCTGTATGCCCCCCAGTAGTAAAACCGAAACACGTACGGGAGGTAAACAAACCGGCAATTACGGGGGTGGGGTGAGAGGTGGAGCAGATAGCGACAAGTTCTTCAGGGGAAAGGACAATCCCCGTATATTCACGGACAATATCCCTTATTTCATTCTCCGAACGACCGACAATCTTATGCGCAAGGCCTTCGGCAGTCAATCTGAATTGAGAGAAAGTTTCAAACAATTGATGTTTGGTTAATTTATCGTACCCCTTACAATCACGACGTCCTACGCTAAATCCGCTATTCCCATGATCAGGGACAATGACGACAGCCGTCTGCCCGTCTCGTTTTGCAAAATCAATAGCTTCACCGCATGCACGGTCGAAAGCAAGAAAATCACTCACTATCCCTACCGGATCGTTGGCATGAGCCGCCCAGTCTATTTTACTACCTTCTACCATGAGCAGGAACCCATTAGGGTTTCGGGAGAGTTTGTCAATGGCAATACGGGTCATCTCCTGAAGAGACGGTTGAATGGATGTATCCCTGTCTATGTCATAATCCATCGCCTTAGGGGCAAACAGTGCCCACATCCGTGCAGAGGTATCGGTTCGTACTCCGTGTAAGTCTTTCTTGTAAAGGCTATATCCGTTACTCATTAAATAATGTTCCCCTTCGGGAAGCAGGTAAGATAGCCCTCCACCCATCACCACAGACAAGTCATTATGTATCATCTGCGGAGCGATACGCTGATAAGCCGAACGATCGTAGCTATGAGCGGCGCAGTCGGCAGGAGTTGCATGAGGGAACTCGCAAGTAAAAACAAGCCCGATTGATTTATTCATACAAAGTCGAGCAGCTTCAAAAAGTGTGGCAAGGGGCTGATAAGATCGGGAGGTATCCACAGGGTAAATATCGTTATCGGAGTCGGCAGATGGATAAGTTGATACAAAACCCGCCCGCGAGGGGTAACCGGTCATATAACATGAGGTGGTGGGAGCAGAATCGCCAATGGGTGCATTTGAAGAGAAAGTGGATACGGTGCCACATAAGTATGGATCAATATATAGGTCTACTTTACTATCCCGATACCATTGTACCCAACGGGAGGCGGAAACAACGGGAAGCGAGGTGCCGTCAGGTATCATTATAATGAGATTCTTTACGGAAACATCCCCAACTTCTTGCCGTGCAAACGCGGGAAGGACAAACGCGGTGAGAAACACCGCAAACAACAGTTTCGTTTCTCTCATGCTCTCTCGCTAACGGGCGACAAATCTATTCTTTTTCGGCCGTTTTGGCGAACTTTGCGGTTAGTTGAAACTTTCTACTTTTGCCTCCAATCTGATAAATGAAAGTATATGTCAACAATTCAATGCATTGGGATATTGACGTCCGGAGGTGACTCCCCCGGAATGAACGCCGCTATACGCGCTGTTACACGTGCTGCCCTTCAGCACAATATAGCTGTCAAGGGCATTTACCATGGGTATAAAGGACTTATCACCAACCAAGTCACCGATTTTCAGACAAGGGACGTTAGTAACATCATCCAGCGTGGAGGAACAATACTCCGAACTGCCCGTTGTGAAGAGTTTCGTACTCACGAAGGACGACAGAAAGCCTATCAGTGCCTGCAAGAACATGGTATTAATGCACTCGTTGTAATAGGAGGGGATGGTTCGTTGACCGGTGCTCGCATCTTCGCGCAGGAGTTCAACTTCCCGATTGTCGGTCTTCCGGGAACAATTGATAACGACTTGTACGGTACGGATGTAACCATCGGTTACGACACAGCACTAAACACCATCATGGAGTGTGTCGACAAAATACGGGATACAGCAACCTCTCATGAACGTCTTTTCTTTATTGAAGTAATGGGGCGTGAGGCAGGATTTCTTGCACTCAACGGGTCTATCGCATCAGGTGCGGAAGCAGCCATCATCCCTGAAATCTCCTCGCAGAGAGACCAGCTTTCGGACATGATTGAACACAGTTTTAATACTTCCAAGACTAGCAGTATCGTACTGGTGACGGAAGGAGAAATCACCGGAGGAGGTGCGGCAGGCGTGGCCGAACGGGTTAAGAAAGAATATCCTCAATTCGATGTTCGTGTTTCTATCTTGGGTCACTTACAAAGGGGTGGTTCTCCTTCTGCACAGGATCGTATCCTTGCCACACGCATGGGCGTTGCAGCCATAGACGCTCTTCTCGACGATCAACGTAATGTCATGATTGGCATCCACAATGACACAATTGTACATGTGCCTTTTTCTAAAGCTATCAAGAACATAAAGAGCATAAACACGGATATTATGCGGGCGTTGGAGATCGTTTCCAAATGACTTGATAGAAAAGACTATCCTTTGGCACACCATTTGCCGATAATTCTCATAGATAGTGAGAAAGGTAAACCTTAAAAGAACAACGACAAATGGGAAAGATTATTGGTATTGACTTAGGGACGACCAACTCGTGTGTATCCGTATTGGAAGGCAATGAGCCGGTTGTTATTGCAAATAGTGAAGGGAAACGGACAACCCCTTCCATAGTTGCCTTTGTAGAAGGCGGTGAACGTAAGGTCGGAGATCCGGCCAAGCGTCAAGCTATCACCAACCCCCAGAAAACAATTTTCTCCATCAAACGTTTCATGGGGGAAACCTACGAACAGGTAGGTAAAGAAACGGGGCGTGTCCCATACAAGGTGGTAAAGGGTGAAAACAATACTCCGCGCGTAGATATTGACGGACGTCTGTATACGCCACAAGAGATTTCCGCCATAATCTTGCAGAAGATGAAAAAGACGGCGGAAGATTATTTGGGGCAGGAAGTGACGGAAGCCGTGATTACTGTGCCTGCTTATTTCAGCGACGCACAAAGACAGGCCACGAAGGAAGCTGGTGAAATAGCTGGACTGAACGTGCGCCGTATCGTAAATGAACCCACCGCCGCGTCATTGGCTTATGGCTTAGATAAAACCAGCAAAGACCTCAAAATTGCTGTCTTTGACTTGGGGGGAGGTACTTTCGACATCTCTATCCTTGAATTGGGTGACGGTGTCTTTGAAGTGAAGTCTACCAACGGTGATACGCATTTAGGGGGTGACGACTTCGACCATGTGATTATTGACTGGCTGGCAGAAGAGTTTCGGAAAGATGAAGGCTTAGACTTGCGCAAGGATCCTATGGCTCTTCAGCGATTGAAAGAAGCTGCGGAGAAAGCAAAGATTGAACTATCGAGTTCCGCAAGTACGGAAATTAACCTGCCTTACATTATGCCGGTGGACGGTGTGCCTAAACATTTGGTCAAAACGCTCACTCGCGCCAAGTTCGAACAGCTCGCCGATCATCTCATTCAGGCTTGTATTGAACCTTGCCGCCAGGCCTTGAAAGACGCCGGAATGAGTACGTCGGACATTAGCGAAGTAATACTCGTAGGAGGTTCTACACGTATCCCCGCCATACCGTCCATCGTAGAGAAATTTTTCGGAAAAACACCGTCTAAGGGTGTCAACCCCGACGAAGTTGTAGCTATTGGTGCGGCTATCCAAGGGGGAGTATTAACAGGAGAAGTGAAAGACGTCCTCTTGCTTGACGTCACCCCTCTCTCTCTGGGTATCGAAACGATGGGCGGTGTAATGACTCGCCTGATTGACGCCAATACAACAATCCCAACGAAGAAGTCGGAGATTTTCTCTACCGCCAGCGACAACCAGCCTTCCGTTGAAATTCATGTACTTCAAGGCGAACGTCCTTTAGCCCGTGACAATAAATCTATCGGGCGCTTCCACCTTGATGGCATCCCCCCTGCCATGCGTGGTGTTCCCCAAATTGAGGTCACCTTCGACATCGACGCAAACGGTATTCTCAACGTATCCGCCAAGGATAAGGGTACCGGTAAACAACAGAGTATCCGTATTGAAGCATCCAGCGGTTTGAGCGAAGATGAAATCAAGCGGATGAAAGACGAAGCTGCTGCTAACGCGGAAGTCGACCGCAAAGAAAAAGAGCGGATTGATCTACTGAATCAGGCCGATAGCCTGATCTTCCAAACGGAAAAGCAGTTGGCGGACCTTGGCGACAAGATTCCTGCTGATAAGAAAGGAACCATCGAAGCGGCATTGACTAAGCTGAAGGATGCTCACAAAGCGCAAGATGTCACCGGTATCAGCAGTGCAATGGCCGAACTCAACGCCGCCTTCCAAGCCGTCAGCCAAGACATCTACAACGCCACGAGCAGTGCACCCAACTCCGATGCCGGACAAGCTACCAACCCGAATGCCTCCGCCGACACCTCTCAAGCCGGTAAAGATGTCACCGACGTCGACTTTGAAGAAGTGAAGTAACATCGACAAATACATAGCAGCCATTTTATATTGGCCTTCTCTATTGAATATATAATCATGGAAACATTAATAACAAAAGATATTACAAAAGCATTGGACGCTTATTTAGAAGAAGCAGGAAAAGAGTTTATTGGGGCAGTTGAGGCAAATGAAATTCTCGCAAGAAAAAGGATATCTATCCACTGATTGGTCTGATTTCGGTATCTCTGAATTTGTAGATGATATTTGCAGTAAAAATGATAGGCAAAACAATTGTTTACTGGATGGTCATAGGAATAGTTGCAATGATACTAAATTTGATACTGGTACATAAAATAGCCGCCGTATTTGACAAATATCGTCGAGAAAGAGAATAAAAATATAGAAAGGTTATGAATATAGAAGAATTACGTAACCATTGTCTTGCAGTGAAAGAAGCCATTGAATGTATGCCATTTGACGAAGACACCATAGTTTATAAAGTAATGGGGAAAATGTTTGCTTACTTTTCTCTGACGCCGAAAGACGGTATGTTTTGTGTGAATATGAAATGTCATCCCGATAAATCCGCTTATCTGATGGAACATTATCAAGGTATTACTTTCGGCTATCATTCGAATAAAAAATATTGGATTATGATCTATCTGCAAAGCGATGTCCCCAGCAAATTGATCGTTGAACTGATTAACCATTCTGTCGAAGAAGTAGTCAAAAAACTCCCGAAGTACAAAAGAATTGAATACCAAAACAAGTGACAAGTTTAGTCAGCCTGCTGATAGTTTATCACTGTCTTTATATATCCTTTTTGATGTACTCCCATTCTCAACCGAAAAATCCCCCTCCCGAACATTCATCAGCATTATTTTTCCGCCTTCACCTGCAAGCTTACTTCAACCTAAATTCTACCTTTGTCCAATAGGTTCAAGTAGGTAGAATCTCTATGTATGTCAACCGATAGTATCATCATCATCCCGACTTACAACGAACGGGAGAATGTAGAGAACATCATCCGGGCAGTGTTCGGATTGGGGCAGGCTTTTGACATCTTAATCATAGATGACGGGTCTCCCGATGGGACAGCTAATATCGTCAAGTCTTTACAAACGGAATTCCCCAAACACCTTTTTCTCGTTGAGCGTGAAGGCAAACAGGGGCTGGGGACAGCTTACATCGCCGGTTTCCGATGGGTATTGGATCGCAAAGACTATGAATACATCTTCGAGATGGACGCCGATTTCAGCCATAATCCTGCCGACCTGTTGCGGTTGCGGTTAGCTTGTGTCAAACAAGACGCCGACGTAGCTGTAGGGTCGCGTTACGTAGAAGGGGTTAATGTGGTCAACTGGCCGTTAGGGCGCGTTTTGATGTCGTACTGTGCCTCAATCTATGTACGCCTTGTAACCGGAATGAAGATCAAAGATACTACCGCCGGATTTAAGTGTTACCGTCGTCGAGTACTTGAAACCATTGACTTGGACGACATACGCTTCAAGGGTTACGCCTTTCAGGTAGAGATGAAGTTCACCGCCCACCGATGTGGGTTCAAGATTGTAGAAGTGCCTATCGTGTTCACCAACCGCGTGGCCGGAGCATCGAAGATGAACGGATCTATTTTCGGAGAAGCCTTGTATGGTATACTCGCTTTGAGGTTTCGAAGCCTATTCCGCCATTATCCCCGTTATAAAAATTAAAAATACCGATCGGAAATAACCAAATAATGGTACAAGCCAAAAGGATTTGTAAAAAGTTTGGAGCCTTGCAGGTATTGAAAGGCGTTGATCTGGAGGTCAGGAAAGGCGAAATAGTAGCTATCGTTGGCCCCAGTGGTGCGGGGAAAACCACCTTATTACAGATTCTCGGTACTTTGGATGGTGCTGATAGTGGGGAATTGCGTATCAATGGGAGGTCACCGAATGGGATGAATGACAAGGGGCTTTCTGCCTTTCGCAACCACAACATTGGTTTCATTTTCCAGTTCCACCAACTTTTACCGGAGTTCACCGCCTTGGAAAACGTCATGATACCAGCCTTGATTGCACGGGAAAAGTCAGATTCAGCGAAAAAGCGAGCCTGCGATTTACTCCGCTTTATGGGTCTCTCCGAACGTCTGGATCATAAGCCCGCCACCTTATCAGGAGGTGAACGTCAACGGGTAGCCGTCGCACGGGCACTCATCAACCGCCCTGCCATCGTGCTTGCCGACGAACCGTCAGGAAGCCTTGATTCTCGAAACAAGGAAGAGCTTCATCATATTTTCTTCTCCCTCCGTGACAAGTTAGAGCAAACCTTTATCATCGTTACTCACGATGAACAGTTTGCCCTGCGTACCGATCGCCGCATCTATTTACGTGATGGTCTTGTCGTCTCGCAGTGATCGAAATACTTTCCCTAATTTCCGACAAATATCCCCCGCCAGCATTGATTCCTCTGACCAGGTCGCTGCCGCATGGTCACCTGCCGCACCATGTAGATATACCCCCAGCAATGCAGCTTCTTTGGGTGTATACCCTTGTGCCAATAATCCCAGCATGATACCTGTTAACACGTCGCCACTACCGGCCGTCGCCATTCCGGAATTACCCCCTATGTGTACAAAAGTCTCCCCTACAGGTGTATATATTGTTGTTATCCCTCCTTTCAAAACGACAATAATTCCGTATTCCTGTGCCATAAGCCTTGCTCTTCGTTTTCGTTCAAGCGGGGGGTTACTCTCCGCCATTATCAGACGGTCAAACTCCTTCGGATGCGGTGTGAGGATAGTTTCCGGTGGCAAACAACGTAACCCGTCCGGCTGCTCCGCTAATATATTCAAGCCGTCTGCATCCACGACAAGCGGTAAACGGCAGGTATCTATCAAAGCTAATACTGCCGCCTTTGTCACCACCTCTTTTCCCAAGCCCGGACCAATCCCCACCGCCGCGTATGAATTAATCGACGAGGGTAGTTCACTGACATGATCCATCGCCGTGTCAAGGCTAAGCATTGCCTCCGGCAACGCTTCATGTAACACTGTTTCTCCACGGGCAGGCAAATGTACCGTCAACATCCCTACCCCACTTCGCATACACGCAGTCGCTGACAATACTGCCGCCCCTATTTTCCCTTTACTCCCAGCCACCAGTAACGCATGGCCAAACATCCCTTTATGCGCTTCCTGTTCCCGCCGATGCATTATCCTCCGAGCCTCCTCGTACCCCCATCGCATCTTTTTGTCTTCGTTTTCACTACACATTGTGCTCAAATTTTCTTCAAAGAACATACAAATAACGATAGCGTACACCCATATAATCAACAAAAAACCTTATCTTCGCCTTCCGAAAGTTGCAAGCCGTCATAAATATATGTTTGACACCATTATCTACGTTTCCGGCCAATCAGGGCTTTACCGTTTGCTCTCTCGTTCAAAGAATCATCTCATTCTTGAGAAGCTTCCGGAAGGGGAACGTTTTCCCGTCCCTACATCCGCTCATGCCCTTTATGTAAAAGATATTACCGTGTTCACTAATAGCGAGGAAGAATCCCTACCCAAAATCTTCACATCCATCAGGGATCGTTACAATGCCGCCTCTCTCCCTTTCGACCCTTCCTCCCTATCTAAAGATGATCTCTTCTCCCTCTTTGCAGAAGTTCTCCCAACCTTTGACCGGACGCGTGTCTACCCTACCGATATTTGCAAGATTTTCAAATGGTATAATATCCTCATCGCTGCAGGGATAACCTCTTATGAAGCTACTCCCTCCGAAACAGAGACAGAAACAATCACCACATAACATTATGCAAAACTACGTACTCGGAATTGATATTGGCGGCACGAACACCGTCTTCGGTCTTGTTGACGCACGAGGAGATATACTCGGCAATGGGTCTATCAAAACTTCCAAGCATGCCGACATTTCTCCTTACATTGACGAGCTTGCCACCGCTCTCACTCCCCTTATTAAGCAAGCCGGAGGAGGATCGGCCATACGAGGGATCGGAGTAGGTGCACCGAATGCCAACTATTTTACCGGCTGCATTGAGTTTGCCGCTAACCTGCCGTGGAAAGGCAGTATTCCTTTGGCAAAACTTATCAGCGATGCGACGGGAGGTATACCGGTCACCGTTACGAACGATGCCAACGCCGCAGCCATTGGAGAAATGACCTACGGTATCGCTAAAGGGTTGAAAGACTTTATTATGATCACGCTTGGGACCGGTGTCGGCAGTGGGATTGTGGTCGGGGGGCAACTCGTTTACGGGCATGATGGTTTTGCAGGCGAATTAGGGCATGTCATTGTACGTCGGGAAAAAGGACGTCCTTGTGGTTGTGGGCGTTGTGGTTGTCTGGAGACTTATACTTCTGCTACAGGGGTTGCCCGTACGGCACGCGAGTATCTTCTCAACCTTCCAAACCCAAGTCCGTTGCGAGCGCTTGATCCCAACACCATCACTTCCAAAGATGTCTACGATGCTGCTATTGCCGGAGACCCCTTAGCGTGTGAAATCTTCCAGTTCACAGGAACCATTCTGGGTGAAGCATTTGCGGATTTCATTGCCTTTTCCAGTCCTGAAGCCATTGTACTTTTCGGTGGACTGACCAAGGCGGGAGACCTCATCATGAACCCTATCAGGGACGCGATGGAACGAAATGTCTTAAAAGTATTCGCCGGAAAGACACAACTCCTCCTCTCCCAACTTAAAGAAAGTGATGCCGCCGTCTTAGGAGCTTCTGCCTTGGGATGGGAGGCCAAGTAACTGTTATTCGGAAAGGAGAATAGCTTCCACGCTGGAGTGCCACTCCTCTCCATTTGTCGCTAAATAAGTATGCATTCCTAAACGGGCAGCCGTTTCAATGTTACGGATTCCGTCGTCCACAAATAGCGTTTCGTTCGCGTGGATACCCGCGTCTTCCATCATACGAAGAAAAATATTGGCATTAGGTTTAGTGACACCCATGCGGTAAGACATATATACTTTATCAAAATACGAAGAAAGCGGACGTCCCGCAGGGCAAAAGTCTTTGCTCTCCGCCCATTCCACGACAATGGGATTTGTGTTACTAAGAAGAAAGACCTTGTATTTCTTTCGAAGTGCTTCTATATAATCCAACTTATGTTGCGGCACATCCAGCATAAAGCCCAACCACCCTGCAACAACCTCTTCGGTCGTCACCTCTTTGCCGACCATCTCGCTTAACTTACAACGAAATCCTTCCGCATCTATCTGTCCTGTCTCCAATTCCAGAAAAACACCCTGCTGTTCATATACGTCCAACAGTTCATCCACCGCCTTCAAACCCATCCGTTCAAAGCGCTCAACTGCCCGCCTCCTATCCAACGTGATGATTACACCTCCCAGATCAAACACCACATTCCTTATCATCCTCTTCGCCTACTTGTTATTTCACCACAAAAGTACGAGAGGAAACCGTAATTTCGCGTCTGGGTACTTAAAAACAAGGAAAGGGATTCGTCATGGGACTATTTTCGTTTTACAATGTCCGTAAACCGCGCCGATTTGATCACAAACCTATTTATTGGGATCCGAAACAGGAAGAGATGAAAGAACGTGTCCGGCGGATAAGAAGGGAACTGGGTTTGGAAGAACCCATAGAAGATTATCATCCCCAGATCAAAGGCCGTTTCATTGAGGGTACTTCACACTTAAAACGGGATAAGGCAAAAGGTAATGATCGCCATACACGTGTCTACAAAAGTTCTCGTCTCATCGTTGCCCTCACCATTCTCGTCGCTCTTTTTTGGATATTTTTCCTCCGCTAATATAGGCTTGGGTACATGAGCGACATCATCCATTTACTTCCCGAAGGGATTGCCAACCAGATAGCCGCCGGAGAAGTCATTCAGCGTCCCGCCTCCGTGGTCAAGGAGCTAATAGAAAATGCGGTGGATGCAGGTGCATCTGTCATCAAGGTGCACATCAAAGATGCAGGGCGGACACTTGTACAAGTCTCCGATGACGGTAAAGGGATGTCTGAAACAGATGCAAGGATGGCCTTTGAGCGTCACGCAACCTCAAAAATAGGATCCGCTGACGATCTGTTTGCCCTCCGTACATTAGGATTCAGAGGAGAAGCCCTCGCCTCCATTGCCGCAGTCGCACAGGTAGAATTACGAACAAGGGAAAGGGGTGAGGAGGTAGGAAGAAAGTTAGAAATTGCCGGCTCCCAGGTCGTGAAGACGGAAGCAGACGGGTGTGGGCAAGGTAGTGTCTTTGCAGTAAGGAATCTTTTTTACAATGTCCCTGCACGACGAAAGTTTTTGAAGGCGAACGAAACGGAATTTCGACATATCCTACAAGAGTTCGAACGGGTAGCTTTGGTGTACCCAGATGTATGTATGGAATTATGGCACCAGGGAACAGAAGCGTTACGACTACCGGCCACAAATCTAAGACAACGCATAGTGGACACTTTCGGTAAAGGGCTCGGGGGGAGCTTGTTATCTGTGGACGTAGAAACCGGTTTGGGGAAAATATCCGGCTTTGTAGGACATCCTGATGCAACGAGAAAAAGAGCATTGCAATATTTTTTTGTGAACGGACGATTTATGCGTCACGGGTTTTTCCATAAGGCAGTGATGCAGGCTTACGAAGGGCTTATTCTGGCTGGTGAAATGCCACACTATTTCCTCTATTTTCAAGTAACCCCTTCTGAAATTGACGTGAACATCCATCCCACGAAAACGGAAATAAAGTTCGAAAACGAACTTCCCTTACGGCAAATACTACTATCAAGTGTACGGGAATCTCTAGCGAAATCAAGCGCCATTCCCACAATTGATTTTGATAGAGGGGAAGCCGTAAATATTCCTGTTTATGTACCTTCTACCGCTGGGGAACACATTTCTGCACCTTCCATAACGATAAACCAACGATACAATCCTTTTATCAAACCACAAGATTGGGATACAACCTGGAAGCCGGAAAGCGAAAATGGCTACTCCACCACACCAAAAGAGGAGGCTCCTCCGGAAACAACGGTATTCACTTGGAAAGAACAGCAAGGTATTTCTTATCAGTATAGGAACAAATATATCGTTACACCCTTAAGTTCGGGACTTGCTCTGATTGATCAGCGGCGTGCACACATAAGAGTTTTGTATGACAGTTACCGTGCACGTGCCGAAGGGAAGGAAACGAGTGTATCACAACGTTTGTTATTTCCCGAAGAAATCACATGGACGCCTGAAGAAGAAGCTCTACTACGCTCTTTGGAAGCAGAACTGAGAGCGGTAGGTTTTAATTTGCAAGAAGGGGCAACCGGAAGTTGGACAATTGACGGTATACCGTCCGGCATGGAGCATGCGGATGTGAAGGAAATACTACGAAAGATTCTCACAAAAGTGATGGAAACCGACTGTGAAATACACGGAGAGATTCATCACATTTTGGCTTTAACCTTGGCAAAGGCAGGTGCCTCACAGTATGGACAGCCGTTAGGAGCCGAAGAACGAGATCATCTGATAGCTTCCCTCTTTTCCTCTACCGATTCCAATCTTACACCCGAAGGTAAAACTATCCTTACACTCTTGACGGATGAAGAACTCTCCCGTCGATTCAGTTAAAAACTCAAAATAGCATCTATCCTTTGAATTTGTCGGCAAGTCCACTGTGCCTTAAAGATGGGTCTCGGTTTTTCACTATCTTTGCGGAGTGAACATGGAGAGAGGTAAAGGAGAGAGGTGCCTACATGAAGATGAAGCGGACAAAGGTTGTTGAAGCACTGAAGCGTACCGAACGGGGTATAGCGGTGAATGTAAAGGGATGGGTGCGTACCCGTCGAGGGGGGAAGCAAGTTTGCTTTATTGCCCTGAATGATGGTTCGACGATTCATAGCATACAAGTAGTAGCCACAGTAGAACAAATCGGGGAGGAACTTCTGAAGCTAATAACCACTGGTGCCTGCATCAGTGTGGAAGGGACATTGGTTGATTCACAGGGACAGGGACAGCAAGTAGAGATACAAGCCACGCACATCACACTATATGGAACCGCCGACCCTGCTACTTATCCTTTGCAGAAGAAAGGGCATTCCTTGGAGTTCTTACGTGAGATAGCCCACCTTCGGGGGCGGACAAATACGTTTGGTGCTGTTTTTCGCCTTCGCCACCACTTGGCTTTCGCCATCCACAAGTTTTTTCACGACAAGGGATTCTATTACTTCCATACTCCTATTATTACGGCCTCTGACTGTGAAGGTGCAGGGCAGATGTTCCGCGTCACAACGCTCGACCCGGGCGTAGAACGGGCGGGTGACGGGACTATTTCGTTTGATGACGACTTTTTTGGGAAACAGGCCAGTCTGACCGTCTCCGGACAGCTGGAAGGTGAAACAGCCGCCTTAGCATTAGGAGCGATCTATACGTTCGGCCCCACATTTCGGGCAGAAAACTCAAACACGCCCCGTCATTTGGCAGAGTTTTGGATGATTGAACCGGAGGTCGCCTTTAATGAGATCGAAGAAAACATGCAGTTGGCCGAAGACTTCATCAAATATTGCATCCAATGGGCGTTGGACAATTGTGCAGATGATCTCCGTTTTCTTAATGACCATTACGATACGGAATTGATTGAACGATTGCAAAGCGTAGTAAACGACAACTTTGTCAGGTTAGCTTATACTGAGGGAATATCCATTCTGGAACAAGCGATAGCCGATGGGCATAAGTTTGAATTTCCTGTTTTCTGGGGTGCCGACTTATCGGCAGAGCATGAACGTTATTTAGTAGAAGATCACTTCCACCGTCCGGTTATATTGACCGATTATCCAAAGGAAATCAAGGCTTTTTATATGAAGCTGAATGAAGATGGAAAAACCGTACGCGCCATGGACGTCTTGTTTCCGAAAATTGGGGAGATCATCGGGGGATCACAGCGTGAAGAAGATTACGACAAACTCTCTGCACGCATCCTGGAGCTGGATATTCCGACAAAAGATATCTGGTGGTACCTTGACACACGCCGGTTCGGCGCAGCGCCCCATTCGGGATTCGGACTTGGCTTCGAACGACTACTCCTCTTCGTGACGGGGATGAATAATATTCGTGACGTGATCCCCTTCCCTCGTACGCCTCGTAATGCCGATTTTTAAAGTATTTATTATCGTAAACCATATAAACAACAAAATCGTATGAATTTCAGCGTATCCAGCACGGCTCTCCTTTCGCGCTTGCAGTCTATTAGCAAAGTTATCGCCTCGAAAAACACGCTTCCCGTTTTAGAGTGTTTCCTTTTTCGATTGGAAGGTGATATCCTTGTACTTACAGCTTCCGACGGGGATGTACGGATCACCACATCCGTCAATGTGATCAATCCCGAAGGGGAAGGTACCATTGCTATATCGTCCAAGTCATTGCTTGATCCCATTAAGGAATTGCCGGAGCAGCCCGTCACGTTTAACATTGATAACGAAAGTAAGGGTATTTCCATTCACTTTCAGGGAGGTAAATATGATCTCGTCGGAGAGGATGGGGACGCCTATCCAATCAAACCTGAGCTTGGTGAAAATTCGAGCACTCTCTCTCTTGATGGGCAGGTGCTGCTTAGCGGTATTAGCCGTTCTCTTTTTGCCACAGCCGAAGATGAATTACGCCCCGTGATGAATGGTATCTATTTCGATTTTCTACCGGAAGGTCTTACTTTCGTCGCTTCCGACGGACATAAACTTGTCCGCCTCTGTAACACTACTGTCCGTTCCGAAAACCACGGGGCTTTTACTTTCCCCAAAAAAGCGGCCAATCTGTTACGGAACTTGCTTATACGGGAAGTTGAGCCGGTTTCCGTTACTTTCGACGACGACAAAGCTATCGTCACAGGTCAAGGTTTTGAGTTGGCTTGCCGCCTTATTGAAGGACGTTATCCTAATTACAACAGTGTTATCCCCAAAAACAATCCTCACAAGATCACCATCAACCGCTTGGCGCTCACTTCCGCCCTTAAACGCGCCTCTTCTTTCACTAATCCAAGCACCTATTTAGTCAAGCTTCAATTTAAAGACAATGAATTGCTCATCGTCGGACAGGACATTGACTTTGCCCGTCGCGCCGAAGAACGCATCCCTTGTCAATACGGGGGAGATGAGTTGAATATAGGTTTCAAATCCACCTTCCTCATCGAAATCCTTACCAACATCTATGCGGAAGACGTGATCTTTGAATTGGCAGATCCTTCTCGCGCCGCCCTTGTATTACCGGCTGAGAACGGCGAGGATGAGAATTTGCTTATGCTCATCATGCCTATGATGCTTAACGATTAATTCGCAGACATGCAGCTCAAACTCAAGAATCCCGTGGTCTTTTTCGATGTGGAAACCACAGGAATTGATATTGCCACTGACCGCATCATCGAAATAGCCCTTATCAAAATACACCCCGATGGTACGGAGGAAACCAAGGAGTGGCGATTGAATCCCCATATCCCCATATCCGCCGAAGCTACGGCTGTACACGGAATCTCGGACAACGATGTGAAGGACTGTCCTACCTTCAAACAGATAGCCAGCAGTCTTGCTCAATTCCTTGCAGGGGCTGATCTTGCAGGATACAATTCCAACCGTTTTGACATCCCTATCCTTGCCGAAGAGTTTCTACGTGCCGATGTCAAGATCAACCTCCGTAAGCACAATTTCATCGACGTGCAGACCATTTTCCATAAAATGGAACAGCGCACCCTGGCCGCCGCCTACAAATTTTATTGCCACAAGGGATTGGAGAATGCTCATTCTGCCAAGGTTGATGCACGCGCTACTTACGAAGTGCTCCAAGCGCAACTTGACCATTATCCAACGCTTGAGAACAATGTCCAGGCCCTCTCCAAATTTTCCGCCCACACCCTGAACGTTGACTTTGCCGGCCGGATGGTGTATGATGACAAAGGACGTGAGGTCATCAATTTTGGAAAGTATAAAGGGCGTCTCGTGAAGGATGTTCTCCGCGAAGACTCTTCATACTACAGTTGGATCATGGACGGTAACTTCCCGCTTGACACCAAGCAGGCCTTGACGGAAATCAAGCTGCGTATGTTCACGGGAAAGTAGTCATGAGACTGCAGGTTATTAGCAGAAAAAGTCGCCTTTCGCTTATACAGGTCAAAGAGGCAATGGCTCTCTTTCCTTCGCTCACGGAAGATTACGAACTTATCACCCTTGACACTTTCGGGGACAAGCACCGCGATATTTCGTTGATGGATCCGTCTGTTCCGGAGGATTTTTTCACTCGTGAGCTGGATGAGTTCCTTCTCAATGGCAAGGCTGACATAGCTGTTCACTCTGCCAAAGATCTCCCTTACCCTTTAACTCCGGGTCTAGCTGTAGTAGCCCTCCTTCCGGCACGTGACAGAAGCGATGCTCTTGTGAGCCGTAACGGACAGCGGCTCGACCAGTTACCTGCCAAAACCCGTATCGGGACATCTTCTTCCAAACGCAAACGGGAGCTGATTGCTCAGCGTAATGATGTGGAAGTGGTGCCCATACGCGGTAACATTGAGGAGAGGCTTGCCTTAGTGGATAATGGTTTTATCGACGCCCTCATTGTGGCCACCTGCGCCTTGCAACGGCTCGGCCTTGATGGCCGTATTGCGCATATCCTTCCCTTTGAGACGCATCCTTTGCAAGGACACTTGGCGATCGTTGCCCGACAAGACCGCAACGATTTGGCCGCCCTTTTTGCGGAACAGGATTGCCGACGACATTACGGAAGGGTCACGCTCGTAGGTTTTGGACCTGGCGATCCCGACCTCCTTACAATCAAGGGGGAAAAGGCGTTGACGGAGGCAGAGGTCATTTTTCATGATGATTTGGTCGACCAAGATTTTCTCAATCAATATTCTGCTGAAAAGATTTATGTGGGTAAACGACGGTTCATCCATCGTTTCCGGCAAGAGGAGATTAACGAGCAGGTGTATGTAGAGGCGGTGAAAGGGAGGAAGGTGGTTCGCCTTAAAGGGGGTGACCCGATGTTATTTGCCCATGGCAGGGAGGAGATTGATTATCTGCAAAGCCGTTTGATTGCAGTGACCGTAATTCCGGGAATATCTTCCGCCATAGCGATGGCTTCGGCTACGCATATTCCTTTGACCCATCGAGGGACAGCTTCTTCGGTGGCCTTTGTAACAGGACATTCTGCGGAGAGTCTGACGACCCCTTCAGCCGATACGCTTGTTTACTTTATGCCGGCAGCCGCTTTGGCTGATATTGCAAAAGCACTGATTGAAGATGGACGTCCGGCGAATACGCCTGCGGTGTTGGTACATGCTATTTCGCTTGGGAGCGAACGAAAGATTTATGCGACTTTGGAGGAATTACGTTACAGTGTGATGGTGGAGTCTACTCCGCTTCTGCTGGTGGTGGGGAAGGTGGTTGAGTTTGAGCACCATCTTAGGAAGCTTCAGGGCGTACTGCTGACAGGGATTTACAAGGAAGATTATCCGCAATATAGCCATGCCATCCACACACCTCTGATCCATATTCAGACAATACACCCGACTTCATCAAGTGTGCTCCAAATGCTTGGCACTTTACAAGAGAGTTTTGATCGTATTATCTTCACTTCACGGCATGCCGTACATCACTTTTTCCGTATATGCCGTGTACTCCTTCCGGCCGACATTCGTATTGCTACCGTAGGGTCTACCACTACCGCCGCTTTGCATGAATATGGCTTTACTCCTGACATAGAGTCGCCAACACAAACGGCCGGCGGGCTGATTAAATTACTTACTCCTCCAGCTGTGAAGCTACAACGTATCCTCCTACCCCGTTCTTCACAAGGGCTTCCCACACTTCCAACTGCATTGACTACGCTGGGGCACACAGTGAAGGAGGTTCCCCTTTACGACACAGTTCTTAATCCCGATGCGCATCCCATTGACCTTCGTCCTTTCCATAAGATCATTTTTACTTCACCTTCCGGAGTGAATGCCTTCCTTACACTTTACCACGCCTTACCCCCCTTGACCTTGCTTATTGCTCGCGGGCCTGTCACCTTGACTTACCTCCGAAAAAGTGCAAGCCGTTTAGCGGATAGCTATGCGGCGGGTGGTTTGGCCGACACGGACTAAGTAGACACCCGAAGAAAGGGGAATAACCGCGTCACCGCTCAATCGGCGGCTCAGTATTAGCCGGCCTGTCGGCTGAAAGACCTCTACTTCCGTCGGTGCGACAAGGCGAAGACGCAGGCCACCCTTCACCACACTCAAAGCCTCTTCATTGCTTGCAGGGAAGGGTATGGGAGGGACGACATGCGAAGGATTGTCGTTAAAACCGATGTATTCATACACCTCTCGCACAATAACGCATCCTTCGGGGTACACGACTTCCGATAAACACCCGTCTTCTCGCACAAAGTATTTATAGGTGTGAGTACCACTGCCCGTTAAACTCCATCCCGATGTGCCTTCCATTTCATAACCACCCTCAAAATAGGTATAAGCGGTACCCGAACCTGTCTCTTCATTGATGACGCTGAGCAGACGCCCCTCCTCATCAAAGGTATACCTGCCCCTCTCCGGTAACGAAGGCCCTGCATCCCAAATCTCTTCAGGCTGGGTGCCCCATGGGAGGGGAATGGAATGACCGGGGTCATAGCTTGTCCTCTCGGCAATATAACCATGTTCAATGGGCTGGAAGCGGACGGTATCGTTCCACGCAGGTCGACCGTCACCGGCTGTACCTTCACGGCTGATAGCAATATAATTGGCTTCATGGTCATACACAGTCAGTGCGGATTGTCGCAGACATTTCTGCACAGGAAACCCCTCTACAATGTCGGGATACCCTCCCACAGGGGTCTCAATACCGTGTTCCCAAAGAAGTCGTTGATCCTGGCACATCACGTAATGAATATTCAGCCAACTCTTCACTCGTCCCAAAGCATCATATTCAAGGTGATCTTCTACCAGAGAACCCAGCGAATCGTGCATATGCACAGAGTTATAGTAGATGGAAGAGAGCAGCTTGTCGTCTTCGGAATAGGTACGCACGTCGTAACTGCTAAGGGTATATTCTCCTCCTTCCTGCGTTTTGAGAATCTTCACGGTATCTGTGAGTCCGTCTTCGGCACGAACTACCTGCACCTTAGTAGGAGACAGCACCGGAATACCTTCTTTTCCATACTCATACGTCCGGCTCTCCTTATAGGGCATCTTGTCTAACCGCATCCCTACCGAGAACGGTGAATGCAACTGTGCCTGCACTACACCTACCAGCCATACACTCATAAAAACAGCTACCCTTTTCATAGAAAGGCTTTTTGCTTTTATTCTGAGAACACAATCTTACAGTCATCAAGGCTCTTGATGATAGCGAGGCTCTCAATGCGGATAGTCTGGTCAGTAAAGGCTTTCCTACCACCTTGGAAAGCCTTTTCGATAATAAAGCCCATGCCGACTATCGTAGCACCGGCTTGCCCTGCAAGGGAAATGATACCGTTAGCAGCATTACCATACGCCAAGAAGTCGTCAATAAAAAGGATGCGGTCAGAGACAGTCAGGAAATCATTACTAATGCTGACCACATAATCGCGATCTTTTGTAAACGAATGGACTGTGGCACTAAGGGTATTTTCCATCGTCTTAGGTAATTTTTTCTTGACGAAGATAACCGGAAGTTGCATGAGATACCCTACAATAATCGCCGGAGCTATACCACTGGCCTCAACCGTGACAATTTTATTGACACCATCATCCTTAAAGAGACGGCAAAATTCTTCACCAATGTTATACATCAGCTTGGGATCCATCTGATGATTGATAAAGCTATCGACTTTGAGGATGCCTCCTTCGAAACAGCGTCCGTCTTGTAAGATACGTTGCTTAAGTAGTTCCATGTTTACTTATCTTGACTCACTCGAATGAGAAGGTTGGCAAAAATCGCCGTCAATCCGCCGGTTGTGATGCCAGATGAGAAGATACCTTTAATTGAATCGGGGGCTGTCAACAAAATATCAGGCATAAGCTCCACCCCAAGACCGGCAGAAACACTTACGGCAATTACGAGTGTAGCTTTACGGTCTATGGGTTGGGAGGCGATGATACGTATACCGGCTGCGGCGACCGTGCCGAACATCAGGAGGGTTGCGCCACCGAGTACGGGGTCCGGCATCAAGGAAAAAATGATACCCACAATAGGGAAAAGCCCCAGCAGGACAAGCATAGCAGCAATGTAATAACCGACATATCGGCTGGCGACCCCTGTCAACTGAATAATACCGTTATTCTGTGCAAAGATAGACGTGGGGAAAGAGTTGAAGACACCGGCAAGGAGGGAGCTGACACCATCGGCAAGGACTCCGCCCGAAACCCTTTTGAGATACCCTTTCCCTTCAATGGATTTCCCCGATATCATGGAGTTTGCCGTAATGTCTCCTGTTGCTTCGACAGCCGTCACGAGGTAAACCAATCCAAGTGCGATGATAGATGACCAGGAGAAGGCGATGCCATACTTAAATGGTAACGGGAAATTAAAGCTGAGAAACGTTTGATTATTCATTGCCTCCGTATCCACCATACCGAGTACAAGGGCAAGGATATATCCGACACAAAGCCCAAGTACAATGGACGACATACGGAGGTACTTGTTACCACTACGGTTGAAGAAAAGGACGCTCAGGAGTACAACAGCAGACACGCCTATATTACGGAGGCTACCGAAGGTACCATTATCCATTGCTCCGTATCCTCCCCCGCAAGCAACGATTCCCACTTTTATCAAGCTTAATCCGATAAGCAGGACAACGATCCCTGACACGATGGGTGTAATCACTCCACGCATGTATTTGAAAGTACGGCTGATGATCATTTCAACCGGCGAAGCAGCTATACAGGCACCAAAAACAAGCGGCAATCCACCGGCTAATCCTGTTGCAATAATAGGACCGATGAAAGAAAAGCTTGTCCCTTGTATACAAAGGAGCTGCGCCCCTACAGGCCCGAAGCGACGGCACTGTACAAATGTGGAGAAGCCTGAAACAAAAAGTGCCATGGAAACGAGGAAGCCTGTCGTTTCAAGGTCAATCTTCAATGCCCCGGCGATAATCAGCGGTGGGGTAATGATTGCGACGAATATCGCTAATAGGTGTTGGAGGGCGGCAAAAAATGCCTCTTTAAAAGGGGGCTTGTCCTCTATCCCGTAAATTAAGTCTACCGATTTGATCGGTTGGATCACTTCTTCCAGCTCCGCTTCGTTGATTTTCATAGCCTTTCATTCAATTAAGTATTACTATTTGACAAAGGAACGCAAAAAAGTATGATTACAACTACTCCACCCCCGATTAATTACGAGGATTAAAATGTCACCTCATTGTATGCAATGTTGTCAATCAGCCGAACGGCACCTACATGGAGTGCTATAAGGCCAACTTTGGGAAATGTATCTTCCCAGCGAAGGGCAGGTTCGAGTGTATAGGCATTCACTATATCGAAATATTCCAACTGCATGTCGGTTTGGATTTCGAACTGGGATTGGACGAACTTTTTTGTATCCTGGGGAGAATGGCCAGGCTCCGTTACTGTCCGCTGGAGTGTTTGGTGGAGGATCGCGGCGCGATGAAATTGTTCCTCACTCAAACGAGTATTACGGGAGCTACATGCAAGTCCGCAAGCATGGCGAACAATAGGACAGGGACGCAGGATGATTGGCAAACCTTCCCTGCGGATAAGTTCCCGAACAACGAGAAGTTGCTGATAGTCTTTTAATCCAAAATAGGCGTGTGTAGGGGACACTATCTCGAAAAGACGGCTAACCACACGGAGGACGCCGTCAAAATGACCCGGCCGACTTTGGGCTTCAAGGTAACGGGTGACTGTACCGTAATCAAATGTCCGTAAATCGGGAACCGGATAAATCTCCTCTTCCGACGGCACAAAGACGTAGTCACACTTACCCTGTTCCAGTAGTGTACAGTCGGCTTCAAGAGTACGGGGATACGTCTGCAAGTCTACCGGATTATTAAACTGCGACGGATTGACAAAAATACTGACCACCGCAACATCATTCTCTTTCCGGCAAGCCTCCAGCAAGCTAAGGTGTCCCTCATGCAGAGCACCCATTGTAGGAACAAAACCAATACTTTTCACCGCATCACGTGCAGCGGCAAGCCTTTTGCGAAGATGCGTTATTGTATGTATAATTTCCATATTTATTCTGCTGCTCGGATACAAAGCAAGCAATTATATGTGGGATACAAAAGATTTTTGGTTACCTTTGTGGCGTCTCCATAAGGAAAAAGAGAATGGAAGCGAAGAGGATTTTGTTTATGATGCAGGAGATTACCCCCTATCTTCCCGTTAGTCCGATGTCTTCCCTCTGTCGGGAGCTACCTCAGGCTACACAAGAAAGGGGGAGGGAGATACGGACTTTCATGCCAAAGTTTGGGCCTATCAATGACAGGCGTAACCAGTTGCACGAAGTGATCAGGTTATCGGGGATGAATCTCGTCATCACTGATGTGGATCACCCTCTGACAATCAAAGTTGCTTCCATACAAGCTGCACGAATGCAAGTTTACTTTATTGACAACGAAGACTTTTTCAAGCGAAAGGGTAATTTCGTAGACGAAGAGGGAGCCTTGTATGAAGATAATGACGAGCGTAGTATTTTTTACGTGCGTGGGACATTAGAGACTATCAAGAAACTTCGCTGGATACCTGATATAGTTCATTGTCACGGATGGTTCTCTGCTCTGACGCCCCTTTACCTTCGGCGGATGTACCTAAATGACCCTTGCCTACGGTTCGCCCAAATCGTTTACTCCGTGTACGATGTTGATTTTGAGAAAACCTTGTGCCCCGCTTTCGCCAAAAAATTATTGGCCGATTTTGCGCAAGAAGAAGATGTGGTAGGGCTTGTGAAAAGTCCTGATTTTCTTACCTTGAATAAGTTGGCCATTGATTTTTCCGACGCTATCATTCAAGGAAGCGAACATATCCACCCTGAACTTCTTGAGTATATTCAGGCAAGTGGTAAAAGGTTTTTACCTTATCAAACCCCTGATCATTGCTTTGATGCGTACAATCAACTTTATGACGAACTACCGGCTCGAACGTTGCCTGAGTAAAGGGACGCTCCTATACTTTTTAGCTTTGCTGTTGGGCGCCTGCGACGATGATTGGACACAGGTAGGAACAAGTATACAAGGAGAGGACGACAGAATATCCATCTCGGTGATTGACTCTTTTTCGTTCCAAGCATCTACGAAACGTATGGACTCCATGTATGCCCGTACGACATCCGGATTGTTGGGAAAAATAGATGATTCTTTTTACGGCTACTTGGAGTCGGACTTCATCTGTCAATTCTATTGCCCTGACGGGTTCGAGTTTAGCCATACGCCGGCTGGAGGCCATATTGACTCGGTGGAATTGCGTCTTTACTACAAAAGCTGGGTAGGGGACTCGCTTGCGCCCATGCAAGTACAAGTGTTCCGCATCAATAAAGAACTTGAGCGTAATTTTTACACCAATTTTGATCCTGACCCATATCGTGGAGAATTGCTTGGCACGCAGGTTTACACCCCTTTCGACTATACCGTCCCCGATACTACTCGCTACAAAAAAGATTCAGACAGTACCTACACCTTTTACCCTCAGATTAGCATCCTTCTCGATCGTGGATTCGGCCAAGAGTTTTACGAACATGGCTCCTTCGCTTCTCAGGAAGACTTCAACGATTTCCTCAAAGGCCTTTACGTCACAACAGGTTTCGGCTCAGGCAATGTTATTCAGGTTGACCTTTCTCACCTCAATATTTATTATCACTACACCATCACAGGGAGCGAAGGACAAGACTCCCTCGTGCAGGGCGGTGAGCGTTTTGGCGTTACTCGGGAAGTGCTTCAACTCAATCGCGCGAAGCATAAAGATATTGATATTGATAAACTGACCGACGACAACGGCTCTTTCACCTATCTCAAAACGCCCTCCGGAGTATATACCCACATAGTCATTCCTGTTACAGCCATGCGCGATTCCCTTGAAGGACGGATCATTAATCATGTTCCTTTCGAGCCTTCTCCCATGCCTTTGGTGGATGAACCCTTCGCCTTTCCACGCCCTCCTTACCTTCTGCTCCTTCCCGTAGACTCTATCTCTTCGTTCTTTGAAAACAACAGGATAGAAAACAACACGTCTTCATTCCTATTCACCTACAACGCTTCCACCAACACATACCAGTACGGGGTCACCACATACGACTCCTATTCTTCAACACTTTCCACGACTTACTCCGTAATGAACATCTCCGGATTAGTCAAGCTACACCTTGAAGAAGGTCCCGAAGACAAAGACCTTGAGCTTGCTCTCATCCCTGTTTCCCGACAGACACAGACAAGTTATAGCACCGTCTATACCTCTTCCCTTTCACATTACCTCTTCCCTGCAGCCGTAACCCTCCGCAAAGACTCTGCCAAGACGGCCCTCCCTATCATTGTCGGCAAGTACGGCCATTAACTCTCTTCGACTTTTCGTCGGAGTAAATAAAAACCTATCCGGCAGTACAGGCATTTCCTCGTATCGCAATAAATTTTCTTCAGTTGGATGAGTGCTTGAGAATCACCGGCATGACGGACATGGAAACCGGCGTCGGTAAACATCGAAACAATCTTATTCTGTTCTGGGGGAAGACGTTCCATTAACCCAAGCGCCCGTTCGGTATATTTCGGACGGGAGCGAGCCTTGCCATACGCAAAAAGTATCGGTGCGACGGTATTGATGAGCAAGTTATTCAGGCTCCCTTCCCCCAGTGGAGGCTCGGTACGCAGGCACTGCTTCATCCCAACGATCGGATCCACGTCAAGGAACCGTGAAAACAGCGTATCATGTTTCGTCCATAAGGAAGCCAGTTGGATAAGCCGTTTGCGGGGGAAGTTTCCCGGCCGGACACGAAGGTTTTTAAAAAGGGTAGCATCTACGGGATGCAGGCCAAACTTATGCCGGAGAAAACGGTATTCTTCTTCTTCACCCAGCATACCGGCTTGTCCCAGAAACATAGCTTCCACCTGTGCAGGGTTATGGCGATGGCGAAGAATGCAGCGGTAAGGGACACTCTTGGCCAGAAGTTCAAAAGCATCACTATTGGTGCCGAATCCGAAGTTACGTGTAAGTAAGATGTAGAACACTTCGTTCCAGTCCTCTTTATATTGTTCCAGCAAAGAGAGGATATCGGATACTTTTCGTTCCAGCCGCTCGTGTTGTAATGACTCTTCCCACATCGTGAGTTGCTCCGGGTCTACCTCTCCAATCAGCGGCAGACAGGGAATAGCCGTTTCCTTATGGAGTAACCATTCAATGCTGTCTCGTAGTTTATCCGGTATTTTGAGGACGAACTGGGGGATCTCCTCCCCCGTTGTTTCCCGGACAACGACGTCTGCTTCACCCACCACGTGCAAAATCACCGTGTCGTAGGCACGATCTTTGTCGTGTCCATGGCGAAACCAGTCGGAAGCTCTTTCATGCACTTCGACATTACCCGCCAGGGTAACACCCCCTATCTTTATTTTCGCATTAAAAAAGTCTGGCCCCGCATCCGTATTGTTCAATCCGGGATCAATCACCTGAATGGTCTCACCGCTTACGGTTACTAACAATCCTGTATCATACAGACCATTCTTCCACGCATACTGCAACAAACTTTCAGACAACGGAAAGCAGTTAAATGGTATATTCTTACTTCAGGTTTCCCGACTGTAGCAGATATTCGGCAATTTGCACCGCGTTCAAAGCCGCCCCCTTACGTATCTGGTCGCTCACCGTCCAAAAGGTCAGCCCTTTTTCGTTGCATAAATCTTTACGGATACGACCCACGTAGACGGGGTCTGTTCCTGCTGCAAAGAGTGGCATAGGATATTCTTTCTTTTCAGGGTCATCCACCAACACTACTCCTTCAGCCTTTGCAAAGGCCGACCGCGCTTCCGACACACTGACCGGCCGCTCCGTTTCGACCCACGTCGCCTCACTATGCGCCCGTAGCACGGGCACGCGTATACATGTAGCGCTCACCTCCACATCCGTATGCATAATCTTACGCGTCTCGTGATACATCTTCATCTCCTCTTTTGTATAGCCGTTCTCCGTAAAAACGTCTATCTGGGGAATGAGGTTATACGCCAACTGATACGCAAACTTACTGACTGTAGCTACTTGGCCTTGCGTCAATTGCCGATGTTGCTCCTCCAACTCGGCCATTGCCGTCGCTCCCGCTCCACTCGACGCTTGGTAGGTGGAAACATACACGCGACGGATGTGAGAAATATCTTCTATGGCCTTCATGGCCACCACCATCTGTATCGTTGAGCAGTTCGGATTGGCGATGACTCCCTGAGGGCGTTCTATGGCATCCTGCGGATTCACCTCCGGAACAACCAGAGGAACGTCTTGCTCCATCCGGAAGGCGCTTGAGTTATCAATCATCACCGCCCCATGTCGTGTGATAGCTTTTGCAAAGGCGCGTGACGCCCCTGCTCCCGCTGAGGTAAAGGCCACATCTATGCCTTTGAAATCATCATTGTCGCGTAATTCTTTCACCGGACATTGATTGCCTCGAAATGTATACGCCCGACCTGCACTTCGCGCTGATCCGAACAACAACAACTCGTCCACCGGGAAAGATCGTTCATCCAATACCCGTAAAAACTCCTGCCCTACGGCTCCGCTCACGCCCACTATTGCCACTCGCATCTCTTTGGTCTTTTCGTCTTTTACCCCTTTAACATAGAATTTAGGGGCACAAAGGAACAAAAAATATCCGTTACTTTGCCTCCGATAAGACAGAGGTAAAACATGCAAGATACACAGTCAAGGTTAACAGATGTCGTGGCAGTAACGGGGGCCGGCGGACAGTTAGGGCAAGCGTTGAAACGATTGTCGGCAACTCATCCGGAGTTTCGTTTCCTTTTTTCCGATGTGGCTGATTTGGATATTTGTTCTCTTGACGATGTGCGTCGCTACGCCAAAGCCAATCGTGTGGTTACCTTTATCAATGCTGCCGCATATACGGCCGTTGACAAGGCGGAGAGTGAGGAACCCCTTGCCCTGCGTATCAATGCCGATGGGGTCCGTAACCTTGGGATAGCGATGAGTGAATGTAGCGGTAAAGTGATTCATGTCTCCACCGACTACGTCTTCGACGGTTTCTCTTCCCGGCCTTATGTAGAGACTGATCCTTGCCACCCTCTATCCGCTTACGGAAGAACCAAGCTTGCCGGTGAAGAAGCTCTTCGTATTGTGGATGTGCCTTCGGCCATTGTGCGTACCGCCTGGCTTTACTCTGAGAACGGCAGTAACTTCCTTCGTACCATGTTACGGCTTGGAGAAAGCCGGAAGGAACTCGGTGTCGTTTTCGATCAGGTCGGAACGCCCACCTTTGCCGAAGACCTTGCTGCCGCTATCCTTTCTATGTTGAATCGCCCCTTCGTACCCGGTATTTACCATTTCTCCAATGAAGGTGTTTGCAGTTGGTACGATTTCGCCCGCAAGATTATGGAGCTTTCAGGGTTACCTTGTCGCATTCACCCCATCGAATCCAAATACTATCCCACTCCCGCTCAGCGGCCTTCCTTCACTGTCTTCAACAAGACCAAGATCAAGCAGACCTACAACATTGGTGGTTTGCATTGGGAAGAACGCCTGCGTGAAGTCATTTCCCGCATCAACCGGCAACACAGTGGATTATAAAGAAGAGATCGCCAGGCGACGAACCTTTGCCATCATCAGTCACCCTGACGCCGGTAAGACCACCCTCACCGAGAAGCTTCTCCTCTTCGGGGGGGCTATTCATGTTGCCGGTGCCGTCAAATCGAATAAGATTCGACGGACGGCCACTTCCGATTGGATGGAGATTGAACGACAAAGGGGAATCTCCGTCGCCACCTCTGTCATGGCTTTCGATTACGACGGACGAAAAGTGACCATCCTGGATACGCCGGGACACCAAGATTTTGCCGAAGATACCTTCCGTACCCTCACCGCCGTAGACAGTGCTG
The DNA here is from genome assembly GCA_031288615.1 of Tannerellaceae bacterium. The sequence continues at coordinate 10,990 of JAITRC010000021.1, read as the reverse complement.
TCGTTGTCATTGACGCCGCCAAAGGTGTTGAGCAGCAAACTCGGCGACTTATGGACGTCTGCCGGATGCGACGAACGCCCGTCATCGTTTTTATCAACAAGATGGACAGGCCTGGGCGGGATATTTTCGAGCTTCTTGACCAGGTAGAGTCCGAACTCCGGATAGCGGTTTGTCCACCGCCCGCCCCTCCCGTCGATGGTATTGACGGTTTTGGTGAGATGGCTGAAATGTATCCTGTTTTCGACCACACGGCCTACCTTGATGCCGAGCTCGCACCTGTCTTTTTCGGTTCTGCCCTTAAAAATCTCGGCGTCAAGGAGCTCCTTGACTGCCTCGTGAATATTGCCCCCGCGCCCAGGCCTGTCTCCACTCTTGAGCGAACGGTCTCGGCCGATGAACCCGCCTTCACCGGTTTCGTCTTCAAGATACATGCCAATATGGACCCTAATCACCGTTCCCGCATTGCCTTTGTCAAAATCTGTTCCGGCTACTTCCGGCGTAACGAACTCTATCACCATGTCCGGCTTTGCAAAGACCTTCGCTTCTCGTCCCCGACCGCCTTTATGGCGCAGCGAAAGGAGACTGTCGATGAGGCTTTTGCCGGAGACATCATCGGATTGCCCGATACCGGCACCTTCAAAATTGGTGACACCCTCACCGAAGGTGACAAATTGCATTTTCGAGGACTCCCCAGTTTTTCTCCCGAGCTTTTCAAGTATATCGAAAATTCAGACCCCATGAAAACCAAACAGCTTACTAAGGGGATCACACAGCTCATGGATGAAGGTGTAGCCCAGCTTTTTACCCATCAGCAAAACGGACGACGGATCATCGGCACCGTCGGTCAACTCCAGTTTGAAGTCATACAATATCGGCTACTCCACGAATACGGTGCTGCTTGCCGATGGGATCCTCTTGCTATGCACAAAGCCTGCTGGGTAGAAGGGACTGCTGAAGATCTCAACGCTTTTCGTCTCCGTAAAGCCTCCTCCATGGCCTATGACAAAGACAACCGCGACGTCTTCCTGGCTCAAACGCCCTATCTTCTTTCCGCCGCTCAGCAAGATTTTCCTGCTCTCCGCTTTCTTTTCACCTCTGAAGCCTGAGTTAAGAAAATTCATACCTTTGGAACAACTTATGGAGAATTTCCATTTAAACACGCGTGAGCGATGAAGAGGTGCATCAAATGGTTGGCCGTGCCGGCAGGGGTTTTCTTTTTCGTAGCAACAGGTGCGGCGCAATATTATTTAGGTAATTCGGTAGTTTACGCCCCTGTGGATGGGAAAGACCCCGCATTGTTTTATGGCAACAACTACGTAACACTTTTTCTTCATGGACAAGCCGACCACAAAATTAGTATCCTGAATATAGGATATAGGGTACAGGCCGCTTATCACTCCCTTAATTTGGGGGCGATAGGATGGGATTTCAATAGGGACACCATCTTCCCTGAAGCACCTTTTGTAATTGAGCCTATTTACGATGCGGCGCAACATATCGATTACTACCATGTACAAGGTACACCAAGACCTAACGGTGATAATACTCCATCCGCCGTTGCTCTCCGCTTCGACGCTAATAGCGGGTTAAATCTGTCCGGGATCACCCAAAAAAAGGAAGAATACGTTCTCCACATGGAGTTGAGAGTGCACGAGTCGGAGGACTTCGTTGTGTTGCTTTCGGACGGAACGCAGCTATGGTATGTCCCTATACAAAACAGAGGCAGGCAAGGGGCTGTCCCCAACCTCAACGGTAAATACGCTTTCCCTGCCGATGCAGAATGGTATTGCGTAGACATCGAGCTGACAGACTTCCGCCCCGCCGATCTTCAGAACTACGAACAGACTCCTTCGTTCAATCTTTTCACCAACCTCATTACAGATACTGTAGCTATCGTAGCCATCGCTGCCGGACAAACGAATAAATGGAGGATAGGAGGGGTTAATGAAAACCTGAACATTGATATAGGGACTGTCTTCTTTTACCGGAAAATAGACGAGTTCACTCTGAAGTATACGGAGTATAGTGAAGGTGTTTGGGACAGACCTAAGGCGGTTCCCCTGAATTACATCTTGGAGAGTGTGCTGACTCCGGAAGGAAGTCCGGAGGGTACTTGGTGGAAGAATCCTATAATTGATGACAAATTTCTGATATCCAAATTGGAGTGGGTTCCCTCCCAACCCCACAAGGTGACCATCGATAAAGAGCAAAACACGCTGGTTTTTCACCCATTCTTTGCCGGAAAAACGGATGTGATCATCCGCACAGGCTTTACCGGTATAGAAGATACTTGCCAACTGCATGTATGGGGATTATTGGCAAAACTCAAAAACGAGCGCGGGGAAGACCTCCTATTCCCTTTGATTAATCCGTTGGACACTATCAATGTACGGTTGGATTATCTTGCCGACGGCAAAGAGGTCGTACCTTGGGACATCGTATCGCTTCCCGACGGCTTGGAGCTATTGTCTTTTGAGGATGGATGGGCAAAAATAAAAACGGTGGAACTGGGCACTTTTGAAGTGATTGGGAAAATCCCTTTTGAGGAGAAAGACAGTTCGGTTTCTTATCCTATTTATGTATCAACAGTTACACCGCCTGCGACAACCACTGTCGGTGTCAACGCCTCTTTCCGGTTGCCCGCACCCGGAATAAACATAGATCGTCCCAGCGATCCTTTCAATTATCTATCAGACGATTACCTCAAGGATCCGGACAATTGGGAATGGACAGCTCTGGTGAATTTTGATGCTTCCATCACACGGCAGGGGGTCTTGAGCGGTGATAGGATAGGACTCCTCCCTGGAATCACAGCCTCTTTGAAAGGATCCATCCTTTCGACTCCGCCTTTTGATTTCTATGTAGTGACTGTAGATAGCCTGACCCCTGTTTCGGGAAGGATGAGTCCACGAAGGGGACGCTTGGGAACCAACACCCCCTTCACCTTACACTATACCGCCTACGAAAACAAACAGTTCCCCATTATTTGGAAAAGTGAAGACGATTCCATACGAGTAAACTCTTATGGTACAATAACTATCATCGGGAGCACACGGGGGGATAAACCCGTAGTTGCTTACCTTGATGGGAACGAGACTTTGCGGGCGGAAGGATTTATCACTTACTGGCCGCATGCCGACAGTGTCGTCATTCAGACACCTCTTGATGTCAATCTGACCCTCAGTAACGAGCCTTATGCCATGGTTGCCGGTGCTGAAGTCTGGCCGGAATATACCACCAATAATAAGGTTCACTGGGAGAGTCTACACCCCGATACCGTCGAAGTGAACCCCTCTACCGGTGCCGTCCGGCCGCTTCGCAAGGGAACAGCCCTTATTCGGGTGGTAGCGGAAGCCGCTGGTCTGGACGGGGAACAACGAGCCGACACTTTCAGTGTCAACATTTCTTTTCCCGAAAAGTTCGCCCTACAAATAGAACAATCGTCGACACCGGACAAAAAAGCAGATACGGTATATATCCGTGCAGGCGTTGAGGAGCGCTTCCATGCCGATGCCGATTCTTTTGTGCTTCATCAGGGAGACGTAACATGGTCAATACTCCGGGACAATACGGTTACGGATAAAGCGGAGATTATTCAGACTGACGAGGGTTGTACCCTCAAAGCAAGTCTTGAATCCACCGAAACCTCTGACACCCTCACCTTGTGGGTAACAATCGAAGGAAGGCTTGAGGTAGCCCGTTGTGTGCTTATCGTCAGTCCGAACACGCAAATCATCGACTGCCCTCCGCATTCTGCACTGTCCATCGACGTGGTATTTAGGGAAGTGTTCACTCCCCTCGGACGCCGTGTAGCTGTATTTACCGTCACCGATAATGACCTCATGCTACCTCTCTCCCTGCCGGAAGGAATATACCTCCTTCGTGACATCGGCAAGGACGGACGTCACGTAGTCACAAAATTCAAGGGCGGTTCACGGCAGTAGGGCATAGCCATATCTGTCAGGTACAAAAAAAGAACTGTCAAAATCGCCGGTGGCGATGTTTTGGCACAGATTTCGCTATTAGGTAGGCGTCACCATAGAGTTTATACGTCTAACTAATAAAAACTAAACAACATGAACGTAAAGCCATTAGCAGACAGGGTGCTTATTAAGCCCGCTGTGGCAGAGGAAAAGACGACGGCCGGTATCATCATCCCCGATTCGGCTAAGGAGAAACCCCTCAAAGGAGAGGTCATTGCCGTCGGTAACGGTACCAAAGACGAGGCTATTGTCGTCAAACCTGGGGATCAAGTATTGTATGGCAAGTATGCCGGTACCGAGATTGAGCTCGACAACGAGAAACTGCTCATCATGCGTCAATCCGACATCTTGGCTATCATTTAAGTAACAAACCAATAAACAGCTAAAACATTATGGCAAAAGAAATTAAGTTTGACATGGATGCACGTGACCTTCTCAAGAAGGGCGTGGATGAACTGGCCAATGCAGTAAAAGTAACCCTGGGGCCTAAGGGAAGGAACGTAGTGATCGAAAAAAAGTTCGGAGCTCCACAGATTACTAAAGACGGGGTCACCGTCGCCAAAGAAGTAGAGCTTGAATGTCCCTTCGAAAACATGGGCGCACAACTCGTCAAGGAAGTGGCCTCCAAAACTAACGACAAGGCAGGCGATGGGACTACCACCGCTACCGTCCTTGCGCAGTCTATCGTCAGTGTTGGCTTGAAGAATGTCCACGCCGGCGCCAATCCCATGGATCTCAAACGGGGTATTGACAAGGCCGTCACTAAAGTCGTTGAGCACATCAAGAAGCAGGCTGAAACGGTTGGCAACGATTTGGAGAAGATCGAAAACGTCGCCAAAATCTCTGCCAATGGTGACGAAACCATCGGCAAGCTTATCGCCGAAGCCATGCAGAAGGTCAAGACCGAAGGGGTCATCACCGTCGAAGAGGCTAAGGGTACCGAAACTACCGTCGAAGTTGTTGAAGGGATGCAGTTCGATCGCGGGTACATCTCCGCTTATTTCGTCACCGACACCGAAAAGATGGAGGCGCAACTTGAAAACCCCTTCATCCTCATTCACGAAAAGAAGATCTCCGTACTCAAAGACATCCTCCCCATCCTTGAGCAGACTGTTCAGACCGGACGGCCGCTCCTTATCATCGCCGAAGACATTGAGAGCGAAGCGCTCACCACCCTCGTGGTCAACCGCCTGCGCGGATCTTTGAAGATCTGCGCCGTCAAGGCTCCCGGCTTTGGTGATCGGCGCAAGGCCATGCTTGAAGACATCGCCATCCTCACCAACGGTACCGTCATTGCTGAAGAAACAGGCATCAAGCTCGAAACCGTCACCCTTGATATGCTCGGTACGGCTGAAAAAGTGACTATCAACAAAGACAACACCACCATCGTCAACGGTGCCGGCAACAAGATCGCCATCCAGGATCGTGTCAAGCAAATCAAGCAGCAGATTGAGCAAACCACCTCTGACTATGACAAGGAAAAGCTTCAGGAACGACTTGCCAAACTCTCCGGCGGTGTTGCCGTACTCTACGTAGGCGCTCCTTCCGAAGTGGAAATGAAGGAAAAGAAGGACCGCGTCGACGACGCACTTTCTGCCACCCGCGCTGCTATCGAAGAGGGTATCGTTCCCGGTGGTGGCGTTGCCTACATCCGGGCGCTTGAAGCCATTGACACCCTCAAAGGTGACAACGATGACGAAACCGTCGGTATCGAAATCATCAAACGCGCTATTGAAGAACCTCTTCGACAAATTGTCAACAACGCCGGTAAGGAAGGTGCCGTCATTGTCCAGAAGGTCAAGGAAGGCAAGGACGACTTCGGCTACAACGCCCACACCGGCAACTACGAGCACCTCGCTAAGACCGGTGTCATCGACCCCGCTAAGGTTGCGCGCGTAGCACTGGAGAATGCAGCCTCCATCGCCGGTATGTTCTTGACCACCGAGTGCGTCATCGCCGAAAAGAAAGAGGAAAATCCTGCACCAAGTCCTGCAGCTATGGGCGGCGGTATGGGTGGGATGATGTAATCCCACTTCCTTTAAGAATGTTAACGGCTTTAGTTAATTCCGTTAACAAATCTGTGAATTTGTGCAATTACTTCTCCCTTTTAAGGCCGGCTCCTTCCCCAAGGGGCCGGCCTCTTTTTTAGAGCACCCCTTTGGTAGAAGGCAGGTCGTAACGGTATATATCCCGCCGAACCGCCATCTTGATGGCACGCGCCAAGCCCTTAAAGATCGCCTCTATCTTGTGATGCTCATTCGTCCCCTTCGCCTCTATGTACAGGTTCATCAGACCCGCATCGCTCAGGCTCTTAAAGAAGTGCCTAAACATCTCCGTCGGTACATCACCCACCTTCTCACGCACAAACCCTACCTCCCATTCCAACCACGGCCTGCCCCCAAAATCCACCACCACCTGCGCCAAGCAATCATCCATCGGCAACGCATACCCATAACGCTCCGTCCCTCGCTTATCCCCAAGGGCCTTTCGCAATGCCTCACCTAACGCCAACGCCGTGTCTTCTATCGTATGATGTTCATCCACATGTAGATCCCCTTTCACACGCACCTCCATATCTATCCCCCCGTGACGCGGTATCTGCTCCAGCAAATGATCCAGCATCCCCAAGCCCGTCTTCACCTCCCCAGCTCCTCGACCATCCACGTTCACCTCCACATAGACGTCCGTCTCTCGCGTCTGCCTATGCACTATCGCTCGACGCTCGCCCCCATAAATCACTGCCGCTACCGCTTCCCAGTCCTGCGTCACCAACACCACCGGCAGTCCCTCTATCTCCGTCCCTTCCGCTTCCCGTAACCAGATACCCTTACACCCCAGATTCACCGCCAGTTCCATATCCGAACGACGGTCTCCTATCACATAGCTGTTCGCCAAGTCATACTCCCCACTCATATACTCCCCCAGCATCCCCACTCCCGGCTTCCGACACGCACTCGGCGCACTCGCAAACGACTCATCTATCAGTATCCTGTCGAACCTTACACCCTCCCCTGACAACGTCCTCAGTATTATCCCCTGGCACTCCTCAAACCGCTCCTGTGGAAACGACTCCGTCCCCAGTCCGTCCTGATTCGTCACCATCACCAACTCATAGTCCGTGTGCTCCCGCAGAAAGTACAGGCTCCTTATCACCTTCGGGCAGAACACGATCCTCCGGGCATCATCCAGCTGCTCCGTCACCGGCACCTCCTCCACGATCGTCCCGTCCCTGTCTATAAACAGCGCCCGCTTCTTCATCAGAACAGGTAGGCTAGCGTGAACCTATAGCCCCACTGATTCCCCCCTAACACGCTCACCACATCCACCCCAGCTCCCTCATAGTCATCCGTCAAATTCACCCCAGCCTCCACCCCAGCCTGCAAATGACCCAGCAACTCCACCCCGCACCCTATATCCCACGACACCCCATATTGCTTCGCATACCGCTTCGCGGCACCTACCTCTACCAGCTCCCCCCACTCCCGTGACATCGCCCAAGTTAGCCTCGGCCCCGTCACCCCATACACCTTCAGCCCCCACACCCCTATCTTCACCTTCCCCCGCACCGGCACCTCCAGCCGACTCTCCTCTATCCCTCCCCACTCCTTCACGTACAACACCGACCCCTCTGCTCCTATCCCCACCACCGGTAACATCACCTCCACCATTCCCCCCACATGCATCCCCTTCATCTCTTCTATCCCCACCTTCCCCCCAAACTTTATCTCCCCCCGCACCTCACTCACCCCCAGCGCTGCCACACCCACACACACACTCACCAACACCCTCACCCACTTCCTTTCCATACCTTGCCTATTTTTCTTGACGTCTGGCAAAGGTACGCTTTATCTACCTATTATCTTTGCCCCATGATTACATCCTTCAACCTCTCTGACTCCCTCACCTACGTCCCTGGCGTCGGCCCACGTAAGGCTACCCTCCTCCAAAGGGAACTATCCATCTCCTCCGTCCACGACCTCCTCTTCTTCTTCCCCTTCAAGTACATCGACCGCACCCGCTTCTATTCCGTCGCCGAACTCTCCCCCGAGCTCCCTTACGTCCAGTTACGGGGACATATCCTTGACTTCCAGATCATCGGCGCTTCGCGCAACAAGAGGCTCGTAGCTTCCTTCCGTGATGAGACCGCCTCCACCACCCTCGTCTGGTTTCACAACATCCATTACATCCTCTCCAAGTACAAACCCAATACCGAGTACATCCTCTTCGGCAAGCCCAACGAGTTCAATCACTCCATCTCCATCCCTCACCCTGACCTCGACCTTCCCGCTCACGCCACCCACCTCACCGGCAAACTCGTCCCCCTCTACCATTCCTCCGACGCCATGAAAAAAGCCGGCCTCGCCTCTCGTAACATCCAAGACATCATCCGCACCCTCCTCCAGGCTATCCCCGCTTTCCACGAAACCCTCACCCAACACCTCCTCCACACTCATCAACTCATCCCACGTGACCAGGCCATTCGATACATTCACTTCCCGCCTTCCGCCGAGCTCCTCCACGACGCACAAACTCGCCTCAAATTCGAAGAACTCTTCTTCCTCCAGCTCAACCTCCTCCGACACGCTTCCCTTCGCAAGCACGCCCTCCCGGGCATCCCTCTCCCTAAAGTCGGTGATCACTTCAACTCCTTCTACCACAACCATCTCCCCTTCTCTCTCACCGACGCCCAAAAGCGCGTCACCCGTGAGATTCACTCCGACCTTCGGGCTCACCATCCCATGAACCGACTCCTACAAGGAGATGTCGGCTCCGGTAAAACCATCGTCGCTCTTCTCACCGCCCTCCTGGCTATCGACAATGGTCACCAGGCCGCCATCATGGCTCCCACTGAAATCCTTGCCACACAGCATTTTGAAACACTCTCCCATCTCCTGGCCCCTCTCAACCTCAATATCGCCCTTCTCACCGGCTCCACACCTCCCGCCTCCCGCAAAAAACTCCTCCCCCTCATTGCCTCCGGGCACATCCACATCCTCGTCGGCACTCACGCCCTCATTCAATCCCCCGTCTCCTTTCATTCCCTTGCTTTGGCCATCATCGACGAACAACACCGCTTCGGTGTCGCCCAACGTGCCCTCCTCCATACTAAAAACCATACCCCTCCTCATATCCTGGTCATGACCGCTACACCTATCCCACGAACCCTCGCCATGACCCTCTACGGTGACCTCGACCTCTCCGTCATCGATGAGCTTCCACCTGGACGCAAGCCCATTAAGACCGTCCACCGTTATGACTCCGGTAAAGCCAAGCTCTTCGACTTCCTCCGTGCACAAATACAAGAAGGACGACAAGCCTACGTCGTCTTCCCACTCATCCAAGAGTCCGAAAAGGCTGACTTTAAGAACCTCCAAGACGGCCTCGCCCTCTATCAAGAGCTATTTCCCCATTACCGCATCCTCATGCTCCACGGTAAGATGAAGCCCAACGACAAGAACGCCGTCATGGCTGAATTCATCGCCGGCTCCGCCCACATCCTCCTGGCCACTACCGTCATTGAGGTCGGTGTCAATGTCCCCAACGCTTCCGTCATGATCATCGAGTCCGCCGAACGCTTCGGCCTTGCTCAGCTTCACCAACTTCGTGGCAGGGTGGGGCGAGGTGCCGACCAATCTTACTGCCTCCTCATTACAGGAGGCAAACTTAGTGACGACTCCCGGCGACGCATTGACATCATGACCGCCACCAATGACGGCTTTCAAATTGCCGAAGCCGACCTACGCCTACGTGGACATGGTGACCTTGAAGGTACTCAACAGTCCGGGCAACCTATCGACCTGCGTATCGCCAACCTCGCTACCGACGCACCACTCCTTCACCAAGCGCGGCAAGCCGCCGCTCTCATCCTCACCGACGACCCTCACCTCTCCCAAAACTCCCTCCTTGCACAACACCTCCAGCTCCTCTTCACCCACAAACCTAACTTCACCCACATCTCCTAACGCCTTCGGCGCACCAACACCTTCTCCGTCTTTCCCCCTTCACGACGCACGTACACCCCCGCCTCCGCCGGTAACGTCTTCCCTATGTACTGCCCCCGCAGGCTGTAGTATGTCGCTTCACCACCTCCCGACACCACTTCCTCCACCCCCGCTCTTCCGTACAGGTCACCGTCTTTGGGTACGGTGATGTAGCGTGAGACTACAGCCGCCCGTTCACCGATGGCGACGTGGGCATAGATGGTGGCAAATCCGGGCTTAAGTGCCTGCAGCTCACCCCAGTTCACCGCTACGACACCTTCATTTGAGGATAGCCATTCCGCTCCGCCGTTGGGGAAGGTGTATGTTTCGCCGTCCATAGTCAAGAGTAGCCTCAACCGAAACTGCTCACCCACCTTCAGCACCTTGTCCGCATCGCCGTCAGTCCAGTGAATAGTTATGACTCCAGACGGAGCAGGCGGCAGTACCGGTGGCTCTTCCTCAACGGGAGGAACCGGCGGGGTGGGTGGGGTCTCTTCCTCGGGAGGGGTGGGTGGGGTGGGAGGGGTAGGAGTCTCTTCTTCAGGAGGGGTGGGTGGCACCACCGGTGGCTCTTCCTCAATCGGAGGGGTAGGTGGAGTCTCTTCTTCGGGAGGAGCAGGCGGGAGGATGCTCACCACGTTTACACGGCGCTCCCACTCAAAGGACTCGAAGCCATAGGCACCGCCCTCCGCATGGAAGGTCAGTACCGCTTCACCCTCCGTCTGTGCGAAGAGCCACCAGCCTGATTCCGTCTTCATTACATCGGCCACTGCCGCATTGGAGGTCGTCCAACCCTCATTCACCAAAGGATAGGCCTCTCCTTCGTAGGTGTAGGAGACGGTGTAGGGGAAGGTGAGGCTTGAGCCGAGCGGGAGGTACTCGACCGTCGTCTTGCTGACGTTGGTTAGGGTGGAAGCGACAGCGAGTTGCGGGGGCTTGGGTACGCGCACGCGCTGGGTGAGGGTGAATTCTTGGTTTTCGGAATAGCCGCTGTAGGGTAGGCCGTCGGCTTGGAAGGTGATGGTG
>JAITRC010000022.1 GCA_031288615.1 Tannerellaceae bacterium | reverse complement strand
AGAAGTATCCGATAGAGCTGAAGGTGTGTGGGGAGCGGGAGAAGTTGGAGACAGTCATTAAGGATGGATTGGATCAGACGGAGCGTTATATGGACGTATTGGGGAGTAAGAGGGGGTGGTTGCTGGTGTTCGACAGGCATGCGGGTCTGAGCTGGAAGAAGAAGCAGTGGCGGAAAACGGAGAAGGTGAGTGGGGGAGGTGAGGTAGTGGTGTTGGGTAGTTAGGGGGATGTGCGGGATAGTAGGGTATGTAGGGAATCGGGAAGCGTATGGGATCCTGATGCGGGGATTGGAACGGCTGGAATATCGGGGATATGACAGTGCAGGGATAGGTCTGGTAGGCGGCGGGGGTGAGCTGGGAGTGTACAAGAGGCAGGGAAGAGTATCAGAGCTGTCAGCGTTTTGCAAGGGAAAAGCGCTAAGCGGCAGCATAGGGATAGGTCATACGCGTTGGGCGACGCATGGGGAGGCGAATGAGGTGAATGCCCATCCGCACGTGTCAGAGGGATCAGAATTGGCGCTAGTGCATAACGGGATCATCGAGAACTACGCGGAGCTGAAGGCGGGGTTGCTGCGGTTGGGGTGCAGCTTCAAGAGTGAGACGGATACGGAGGTGCTGGTGCAGCTGATAGGGTATATACAGCGGTCGGAGGGGGTGGAGCTGTCAAGAGCGGTGCAGTCGGCGTTAGGTCGAGTGGTGGGGGCGTATGCGATCGTGGTGCTGGAAGCGGGGAACAAGGAAAGGCTGATCGCGGCGCGAAAGAGTAGCCCGTTAGTGATAGGGGTGGGTGAAGGAGAGTACTTCATAGGGTCGGATGCGGGTGCGATCATCGAATATACGAAGAAGGTGATCTATCCGGAGGATGAGGAGATGGTGATCGTGGATAGGTCGTCTGGGGTGAAGATCGTGACGCTGTCGAACGAGGAGCATCGTCACGAGATCATCGAGGTGGCAGGGAGCCTGGGGAGTATGGAGAAGGGGGTGTACGGTCACTATATGCTTAAGGAGATCTACGAACAGCCGGAGCGGTTGCGGGACTGTATGCGTGGGCGGGTGGACGCGTTAGCGGGGCGCGTAGTGCTGTCAGGGGTGTCGGAGCACGCGGACCGGTTCGCATCAGCGCGCCGGATCCTCATCATGGGCTGCGGGACGTCGTGGCACGCGGCACTGATAGGTGAATACCTGATTGAGGAGCTGTGCCGGATACCGGTGGAAGTGGAATACTCGTCGGAGTTTCGTTACCGTAATCCGGTGGTGTATGCGGAAGACATCGTGATAGCGCTGTCGCAATCAGGTGAGACAGCGGACACGCTGGCGGCGATAGAGAAAGCGAAAGAAGCAGGGGCGTTTGTGTACGGGATATGTAATGTGGTGGGCTCGTCAATCGCACGGAAGACGGATACGGGCTCGTATATCCATGTGGGGCCGGAGATAGGTGTAGCGTCGACGAAAGCGTTTACGGCGCAGGTGTGCGTGTTGGCGATGATGGCACTGAGTATAGGGAGAGCGAAAGGGAGTATAGAGGGGAGTCGGTATGCGCGGCTGGTGTCCGAGCTGGCTCGGATCCCGGAAAAGATAGAGAAGGTATTGGAGTCGAACGGATATATAGAGGAACTGTCGAAGGAATTTAAAGACGCAGAGAACTTCATCTATCTGGGTCGAGGGTACAACTACCCGGTGGCACTGGAGGGAGCGCTGAAACTGAAAGAGATCTCGTACATCCATGCGGAAGGTTATCCGGCGGCGGAGATGAAACATGGGCCGATAGCGTTGGTGGATGCGGCGATGCCGGTGGTGGTGATCGCCCCGGAGAACGGGATGTATGAGAAGGTGGTGAGCAATATCCAGGAGATAAAGGCTCGTGGGGGCCGTATAGTGGCGATAGTGAGTGAGCGGGATAGGGAGGTGGAAGGGATGGTGGATTACGTGATCAAGGTGCCGGAGACGGCAGGCTGTCTGGAGGCGTTGGTGACGGCGGTGCCGTTACAATTGCTGTCGTACCATATCGCGATCCGGAAGGGTCGAGACGTGGATATGCCGAGGAACCTGGCGAAATCAGTTACGGTGGAGTAAAAGAGAGGGTGGATGGGCAGATCGAGTGGGCTGGTGAGCGGAGCGTACAAGCGGATCAAGCAAGGGGAGGTGAGCGGAGCGTACAGGCGGATCAAGCAGGGTGAAGTGAGCCGTCTGAAGGAACAAGGGTGTAGCAGCGCGGACTGGAGCCGGGTGCGTGTGAAGGTGGGCTTCGACACGACGTACGTGCGGGAGAGTCATTTTTCGGGGGAAGTGTACATAGGCGTGTTCGCGAAAGAGGTGGAGTTCTACGGAGGGGTGAAGAAACATACAGGGATCTACCGCGCAACAGTGCACAACTGTAAGTTAGGAGATAATGTGTACATCGGGGAAGTGCGGAATTATATCGCGAACTATGTGATCGAAGAAGAAGCGGTGATAGAGAACGTGGATATGCTGGCGGTGGAGGGCGAGAGTAGCTTCGGAAATGGGACGCTGGTGAGTGTACTGAATGAGTCAGGAGGTCAAGAGGTGCCGATATACGACAGACTGTCGTCTCAGCTGGCGTACATACTGGCGGTGTACCCCGGAAGGGGTGAGGCGGTATCGAGGCTAAAGGCGATGATAGGTGAATATGTGCGAAGCGTGTCGTCATCAATGGGGTTGGTGGGGCGCAAAGCGCAAATCATCAATTGTAGGAACTTGCGGGGGGTGAAAATAGGAGCGTATGCGCGTTTGGAAGGAGTGAACAGCCTGACCAACGGGACAATAGCGAGTAAAGCGGGTGCGCCAACGGCGTTCGGAGCGGGAGTGATCGCGGAGAATTTTATCGCATCGACGAATGCGACGGTGACGCAGGGCGCGGAAGTGTTCAACACGTTTATAGGCCAAGGGTGTACGTTAGGGAAACAATACTCGGCGGAGAATTGCCTGTTTTTTGCGAACTGCCAAGGAATGCACGGAGAAGCATGCGCGGTATTTGCGGGGCCGTATACGGTGACGCATCACAAGTCGACGTTGCTGATAGCAGGGTATTTTTCGTTTCTGAATGCGGGAAGTGGGTCGAACCAAAGTAATCATATGTACAAAATGGGGCCGATCCACCAAGGGATAGTGGAGCGCGGATCGAAGACGGCAAGCGATTCGTACGTGTTGTGGCCTGCGAAAATCGGGGCGTTTACGTTGGTGATGGGTCGTCATTATACGCATTCGGATACGTCGGAACTGCCGTTTTCATACCTGATAGAAAGCGGTGGGGATAGTGTGCTGGTGCCAGGGGTGAACCTGCGAAGCGTGGGGACAATCCGTGATGCGCAGAAATGGCCGAAACGAGACAAACGGACGGACCCGGATCAGCTAGACCAGATAAACTACAACCTGCTAAGCCCATATACGATCGCACGGATACAGCAGGGGGTGGAGGTGTTGCGGAAGGTGCAGGGTGGGGGTGGTGGTGAAGGTGGAGGTGAGCCGGAGGCGTACAGGTATGGGAAAGTAAAGATCAAACGGAGCTCATTAGAGCGAGGGCTGAAGCTGTACGAGATGTCGATCGTGAAGTATCTGTGGCAGGTGGTGGTGGATCGTCTTGGAAAAGAGGAGTATGCTACGGATGAAGCGATGCGTGCGCGTCTGCGCCCAGAGACGGAAGTGGGAGAGGGAGAATGGTTAGACGTGTCAGGGCTGATAGCGCCGAAGAGCGAGGTGGAGCGGCTGCTGCAGGAGGTGGCAGAGGGTGAGGTGAAGTCACTTGGGGGGGTGGCGGAGCGTTTTGCAGAGCTGCAGGGGAAGTATGACGCGTACGCGTGGAGGTGGGTGGTGGAAGAGCTGGAGAAGCGTTACGGAGTAGAAGTGGAGAGGATAAGAGTGGGGGAGGTGGAAGGGCTGGTGGCGGAGTGGAAAAAGAGCGTGGAGGAGCTGGAAGAACTGCTGTACGCAGACGCGGCGAAGGAGATGTCAATGGTAGGAGAGGAGGTTATAAAGCGGATGGAGGTGGAGGGTTGGAGAAGTCGAGCATGCGGCGGATGGGCAGAAGTGCGCGGGCGCGAATAGCTTCGTCTATGTGAATCTCGGGGGTCTCGTCCCTGAGGCAGCGGAAGAGCTTGTCCAAGGTATGGAGGCGCATGAAGCTACATTCATTGCAGGCGCAGGTGGCGTCTTCGGGTGGAGCAGGGAGGAAGCATTTGTGAGGGCTGCGCTTGCGCATGTCGTGAATGACGCCGCTCTCGGTGGCGACGATGAAGTGGGAATGCTGGGAGTGGATGGTGAAGGTGATCAGCGCAGCTGTAGAACCTACAAAGTCAGAGAGCTGAATGACAGGCTGCTTGCATTCGGGGTGCGCGATGACGGCAGCGTGTGGGTATTGGTGCTTCAAAGCCAAAATCTTCTCCAGCGAGAACTGCTCATGTACATGACAAGCGCCGTCCCAAAGGAGCATCTGCCGTCCGGTGACACTGTTGATGTAGTTGCCCAAGTTGCGGTCAGGCCCAAAGATGAGCGGAGCATCCTGCGGAAAACTCTCCACGATGCTACGGGCGTTGGTGGAGGTGACGACGATGTCGGTCAGGGCCTTGACAGCGGCAGAAGTATTGACGTAGGAGATGACGGTGTGCTCCGGATGGAGCTTGACAAAGGCTTCAAAGGCCGGAGCAGGACAACTGTCGGCTAAGGAGCAACCGGCCTCCGCATCAGGGATGAGCACCTTCTTATCGGGGCAGAGAATCTTGGCCGTCTCACCCATGAAATGCACGCCGCAGAGCACAATCACCTCCGCTTGCGTACGCTCCGCCCACTGCGCCAAGGCGAGACTGTCGCCTACATAGTCGGCAAGGTCTTGAATATCCGGCCGCTGGTAGTAATGCGCGAGGATGACGGCATGCTTGTCCCTCCTGAGCCGGTTGATAGCCTCGCGGATATCCGGTGCCATAGGCGGAGCTTACAGCTCTTTGTCGTCGTCTATCTCTTCCAGGATTTGCAAGGCCCGGTCGTAGATGGTGGTATCATCCAGAACCACAATCCCACCGTCGGGACCCGGTTCAATGTGCACGCCGCAATACTTACCGTCCTGGTAATTTTGTCCACCGAAGTAGTTGCGGACAGTCTCCACCGAAAGCTCTAATTCGTCTGCGATACGGTGCGTACTGCCAACGGGCAGCTGGTCTTTGAGCTTGCGGAGCGCGTTGAAACTGATGGTCTTTGTCATGCTGAACATTTGTTTTACAGACAGTTGAATAAACTCTCTTTCAGAGGGCTAACATACGTAGATTCCGGTTATCAAGAGTGTAAATGTACATGTTTTTCGGCATAAATAGGTCTATGGGAGGCTTAACGGCACCAGCCAAGGGCTGAAGAGGAAGACCGCGAGGATGGTGGCCAGAATGGCGAAGGCCATGAAGCGACAGCGGCGAGGAGAGTACCCGACCCCCTCCACCTCCCGCCGGAGTAATAAGCGTCGTCCCGGCAAGTAGAGGCGGTAAGAGAGGTAGCCGAAGAAGAGGCCGCAAAGGATACCCGGTATGATGTCGGAGATGAAGTGCACACCCAGATAGATACGTGAGTAGGCCATCAGTGTAGCCCAAAGGAACACCGTCGCGGTCAGTAAGGGCGTCCGGAACAGCAAGGCAAAGAAGGTGCCCACCCCGAAGGCATTGGCGGCGTGTCCGGAAATGAAGCCGTACTTGCCGCCCCTGTAGCCGAAAACGGTGTGCACCTGATCCATGAAATCGGGGTGGTGCGTGGGGCGTAGCCGAGAGAATAAAGGCTTGCATAGATGGGAGGAGAACTGGTCGCAGAGCAACACCACCAGCGCAAAGCCCAGCAAGACCGGCACCCATTGCTGCCACCTGACCTTATACACCAGCACCGCCAGGAGAAACAGCACCAACGGTATCCACACCATACGTCTTGAGTAAAGCCACGCTACGCTGTCCAAGAAGGCCGTATGACTGCCGTTGAGTAGTAGGAACGCCTCCCGCTCATAGCCCAGTATACCCTCCAGCATGTCAGATGACCTCAAAATCCTTACCCTGCATCCACCCTATGTTGCCGTCGGCCAGCTCAATCTCGCTCCACCGGCCTAAGGTGCTTCTCACGGTCACTTTGGTGCCCTCGTGCAACACAAAGAGGTCTGTCCCACTGGCGTCTGGGGAGCTTTTCACCGTCACCGTGGGTGCAAAGACGATGGCCGAGTTCCGCTGCAGGAGCTTGTTCTTTTGGTTACGGGCAAAGATATTGGTCACGGCCACGATAGCCAGCAGCCCCAGCCCGGTGTAGAAGCCCAGCTTCTTAAGGGCTACCCTCCCGGCAAACACGAACAAGGCCATGCATCCGACGAAGAGCAGGAAGGCACCTATACCGGCCTTCGCCCATGCATCGGCCTTACCCATATCCTGCACGGAGAGATACCAGCGCACCAGGAAAAACTGCCCCACCGGCTCAATGCGGTCTATGACCTTCTCACGCGCCAGCTGCAGGTTGAAGCGGATGTCGGCATCACCCGGATTGAGCAACAAAGCCCGCTCATAGTGCAGAATGGCAGGGGCTATCTTACCGGCCTTGTAGTAGGCGTTGCCGAGATTGTAGCGTATCTGAGGGGACTCGCCGTAAGTGAGCAGGAGCGCCTCGTACTTCTCGGCTGCCGCTATGAACTCACCCGCCGCATAGGCTTCTTCCGCCGCCTTCACCTCCGTCTCCTGCGCCTGCAGGGCTACCGCCCACCATAAGACAGGTAGCCATACAATTATGTACCTCACCTTCTTCATCCCTTTCTACCCTTGTGTTTTAGGACCAGTGTGCCCTCCATCCTGCCGATGGCTTCCGAAGCCTGTTCGTAGAGCCTGTCCATCGCATCCGAAGCCTCAGACGGTGCATAGCGGGCAAACTCACAGGTATCCAGAAGAGACAGGAACGTGTCAATCAAGGCTTCATCCACCCCTTTGCCGGATAATTCGGCGCTGACCTGCTCCTTGGTCAGGTTAGACTGGGGAATGCTCAACTTGTCACCCAGATACCCCCATAGTGCACGCAACACCTCCTCGTAGAAGGCCTCTTGCTCCCCTTCCTTGAGCAGTTGCCCGGCATTCTTCAAGCGTTTGACGGCTATCTTGTTGGCCTTGCGGGTACGCATGAGTGCAAGGTTGGCATTCTCCTTCACCTGCTTCCTATATATAAGGAAGAAGCCAACAAAGATCAGCGTCGGCAGGAGGTAGCACAGATAGTATAGCCATGAACCGAAAAGGAGGTCGCCGGCAGGCGTGAAGCGGATACCGCTCACCTTGAGGTAACGTATATCCTGACCCAGCATCTTGACCTGCTCCCTGTTCCCGAAATCCGCCACCACAGATGCGGTGTTACCACCTTCCCCTCCTTCCCCTTTCTCGACCGAGAAATGAAACCCCTCACTCTTGAGCGTCTTGTAGCTTCCCGTCTTGAGGTCAAAGTAAGCCAGGACTACGGGCGGTATATCGAACTCCCCACCGAAGCGAGGGATGGCGGTGTATTCTATCGTCTTGACCCCTTGTACACCGGAAGCTGTCGTCTTGATGTCCTGGGTCACCTTGGGATCGAAGATGTCGAAGTCATTGGGGTACTTCACCTCCGGATTCTTCAGCAGACGGATGTTGCCGCTACCGCTCACCTTCACCGTGATCGTGATGGCCTCATTGGCTTTGATCTTATCGGCACCGGCACCGGCGGTGAGTGTGAAGCTACCGACCCCTCCGGAAAAAGCTTCCGGCTTACCGGCAGGCAAAGGCTTGACTTGAATGGTCACCGGCGGCGGCACAAGGGCTATGTTCACATCCCGATAAGACTCAAAGAAGTCGTCGAAGAAACCGCGCCCTCCCCGCTTTTGTGTCGGTATCCGGACAGAAGCTTCGTACTTACCGCCGTCAATGGTCAACTTACCCGACCGTTGGGGGAAGAGGATGGATTGTTTGAGGGTCACCACCTGGTAGTTCTTCCCGTTATAATTCTCCAGTACCCATGATTTCTCCTGCGGCAACTCCACCTCCTGCGCCAAGAAGCCTTCAAAGTTGGGGAAGTCGGCTATCGGCAGCCCGCTGATGTTATAGTTCCGGCGGTACAGCTTCAAAGTCACCAGGAAATACTCCTGCTCATAGACCTCCTGCTTCGAAGGGATGAGCCGCATAAAGACATCGTCTTTAGACAGCCCCGAGCTGCCTTGTGCGGATGCACTGCCGTCGGCTGCATTGGGCTTATCGGGTGGCAGGACACGCACCGACAGGCTGTTGGAGGTATAGACAGCATTACCCACCTTGACGGTGGCCATGGGGAGGGAGAAGGTGCCCTCTTTTTTAGCGGCCAGCACAAACGTAAAGGTGACGGTGACCTGAGAAGACGTCTTCCCGTTGATGATCTGGGTACTATAAGAGGTGGACTGCGAAGGCCCCATCAAGACGTCGAAATCCGACATCTCCCCTTGCAGACGAAACTCCTTTGCCTCTTCATTGGCGGTATACGACACCCTGAACTGCTCGCCCGCCACCACCGCCTCCGGCGCTGCCGCTCGAAAAGTCACCTCTGCCAAACACACACCCAGCATGCCCAGCATGGCCGCGCATCCCACCAATACCTTTCTTCCGAACGCTACAAACAATCTCTTCCTCATGTGCTGCTACCTTCCACTCTTCCGAGTGGCTACAAAGGTAAGAGGTAATTTTTCTACTTTTGCGCCCATGCAAAAAGAAAATCGCTCCACGTCCGCCCTACTTGATTCAGGAAAGATAAGCGACCTACTTATACAATACGCTACCCCTGCTATTGCCGGTATGACGGCGGCTTCCCTATATAATGTAGTGGACAGTATTTTTATCGGGCATGGTGTAGGCGCTTTGGGTATATCGGGGCTGGCACTTACGTTCCCTATCATGAATATGGCGGCGGCCTTCGGCTCTTTGGTGGGCGTGGGCGCCTCTACACTACTGTCCATTAAATTGGGGCAAAAGGATTATGAGAGCGCCCACCGTATACTGGGGCAGGAGATCGTACTGAATATTTGGACGGGTGTAGTCTTCGGTGTCCTCTGCTTTATCTACTTAGACCCTATCCTCTACTTTTTCGGTGCCAGCGAAGCTACGATCGGGTATGCGAGAGAGTACATGCAGATCATTCTACTGGGTAACACCATCACCCATCTTTTCTTTGGGCAGAATGCCATCCTGCGCTCCTCAGGGTTTCCCCGAAAGGCAATGTACGCCACCCTCTTCTCCGTCCTTATCAATATTGCACTCAATCCTATCTTCATCTTTGCGCTCGACTGGGGTATACGGGGAGCGGCGGTGGCCACTATCCTCTCCCAGTTGCTGGCATTGGCCTACCAATGTGTGCACTTCTCCAACCGCAAGTACTTGGTGCACTTTCAGCGCGGTATCTATAAACTGAAAGGGAGTATGGTGAAGGAGATATTCTCCATAGGCATGTCGCCCTTCCTGATGAACCTGTGCAGCTGCCTGATCGTGATCCTTATCAATAGGAATATGAAAACCTATGGAGGTGACCTGGCCATAGGGGCTTACGGGATAGTGAACCGTATAGCCATGCTTTTTGTGATGGTGATCATGGGTCTGAACCAGGGGATGCAGCCGATAGCGGGGTTTAACTACGGGGCTAATTTACAGGGGCGGGTGATGGAGGTGACGAAGCTGACGATGATGTGGGCGGTAGGTATCTCGACGGGAGGCTGGTTGCTCTGCGAACTCTTCCCTGTCGCCATTGCGCGCATCTTTACGACGGATGCCGAGCTGACGGAGCTGGCGGTGTATGGCCTGCGGCTTACCTTTTTAGTTTTTCCGGTGGTGGGTTACCAGATGGTGACGGGCAACTTTTTTCTTTCCATAGGGATGGCCAGGCGGTCAATCTTCCTTTCGCTGACCCGTCAAATGATTTTCCTCATCCCATTTCTGCTAATCTTGCCTCACTGGCTGGGGATGACAGGGGTGTGGCTGAGTATACCGTTGGCCGATTTTGTCGGGGGTTTGGTGGCCGTGAGGATGCTGCTGGTGCAGTTTCGCAAGATGCGTAAAGAGACCCTCGAAAAAAAATTGGAAGAAAAATGAAGGGAAGAGATAGTGCCTCGAAAGATTTGTTACTTTTGTGGCGCAAATAAGAAAGGTATGGGGTTTAATAACTAACAAAAAGATAAACAATGATTACTTCTATTTTCTGGATGATTCCTGTGGCATCGTTGATTGCCTTGGGGTTTGCGTACTACTTCTTCAAGCAGATGATGAAGGAGAGTGAAGGGACGGACAGGATGGCGGAAATAGCCGCCCATGTACGAGTGGGTGCCATGTCCTACCTGAAACAGCAGTACAAGGTGGTGGGTCTGGTGTTCTTGGTGCTGGTGGCGTTATTTTCGGTGATGGCTTTCGGATTCGATGTGCAAAACCATTGGGTGCCGGTGGCTTTTTTGACGGGAGGTGTGTTTTCGGGGTTGGCCGGTTTTCTGGGGATGAAGACGGCGACCTACGCATCCGCACGTACGGCCAATGCGGCGCAGGAATCGCTGAACAAAGGATTGCAGGTGGCATTCCGGAGTGGAGCGGTGATGGGGCTAGTAGTGGTCGGTCTGGGTCTGCTGGATATATCGTTCTGGTACTGGTTGCTCAATAGTGTGCTTCCGGAGGATGTGCTTGACCCGACGCACAAGCTGACGATAGTCACCACCACGATGTTGACCTTCGGTATGGGGGCATCTACGCAGGCTCTCTTTGCCCGTGTGGGCGGAGGTATCTATACGAAAGCGGCCGACGTGGGCGCCGACTTGGTGGGTAAGGTGGAAGCCGGTATTCCGGAAGATGACCCCCGTAATCCGGCAACCATTGCCGATAACGTAGGGGATAATGTAGGGGACGTGGCCGGTATGGGTGCCGACCTTTATGAATCTTATTGTGGTTCCATATTGGCTACGGCAGCGCTGGGTGCGGCGGCTTTTGTATCCACAGGCAGTATAGAAGCGCAATACAAGGCGGTGGTGGCACCGATGCTAATTGCGGCGGTGGGAATCATCCTTTCCATCATCGGTATCTTCTCGGTACGTACCAAAGAAGATGCCAATATCAAGCAACTGTTGAAGGCGTTGGCGGTGGGCACTAACCTCAGCTCCGTCCTCATCGCAGTAGCTTCCTTCGCGATTCTGTGGGCTTTAGGAATAGAGAATTGGGTGTACATCGGAGGCGCCGTCATTGTGGGTCTTGCGGTGGGTATTGTGATTGGGCAGGCTACTGAATACTATACCTCCCAGTCGTATAAGCCGACGCAGCGCGTCTCAGCTGCCGGCCAGACAGGGCCTGCCACAGTGATTATATCAGGTCTGGGTGTGGGTATGCTTTCTACGGCGATACCGGTGATCGCAGTGGTGATCGGTATCATTTTCTCCTTCCTACTCGCTTCGGGCTTTGATTTTAGCAATGTAGGGATGGGTCTTTACGGTATCGGTATCGCTGCCGTGGGTATGCTCTCTACGCTGGGTATCACCCTGGCCACCGATGCTTACGGGCCTATTGCCGACAATGCCGGTGGTAATGCTGAGATGTCCGGGCTGGGTAAGGAAGTGCGCAAGCGCACCGATGCCTTAGATTCACTGGGTAACACCACTGCCGCCACCGGTAAGGGCTTTGCGATAGGTTCGGCTGCCTTGACAGGGCTTGCCCTCCTGGCCTCCTATATCGAAGAGATCAAGATTGGCTTGCTGCGTTTAGGGACGACCACACTTAATATGACTGACGGCCGTGTGCTGGAAACGGCTAAGGCCACTTTCACCGATTTCATGACTTACTATGACGTGACGCTGATGAATCCGAAGGTGCTCTCCGGAGTGTTTATCGGTTCGATGATGTCCTTCGTTTTCTGCGGGCTGACGATGAACGCCGTAGGGCGTGCGGCAGGTAAGATGGTGGAAGAAGTGCGCCGCCAGTTCCGTGAAATTAAAGGCATCCTTACCGGTGAAGCGACACCTGACTACGCCCGTTGTGTGGAAATATCCACCAAAGGAGCACAGCAGGAGATGGTGGTTCCTTCCATCCTAGCGATCATCATTCCGGTGGTGACGGGCTTTATTTTCGGGGTGACGGGTGTGCTGGGCTTGCTGATTGGCGGCCTGAGTACGGGGTTTGTACTGGCGGTGTTCATGGCTAACGCCGGCGGCGCATGGGACAACGCTAAGAAGTTTGTGGAAGAAGGGAACTTCGGAGGCAAGGGTAGCGATGTCCATAAGGCGACGGTGGTGGGCGATACGGTAGGTGACCCCTTCAAGGATACGTCAGGCCCCAGCCTCAATATCCTCATCAAGCTCATGAGTATGGTGGCCATTGTGATGGCAGGGCTAACGGTAGCTTGGAGCTTATTTTAAAGAGATTTTAAGGGATAAGGAAAGTGGTGCGCCGGATGACCTCCGGCGCACTTTTTTTTGTGCCCCCTTGGGGGTTAGTGGTTACGGACTACGAGATAAGTAGCCAGCTTTTTCAGGGCATCTCCGGCAGGAGAGGGGGGTAGTGTGCTAAGAAGGCTGTTGGCCGTACGGAAATGCTCGTCCATGACCTGCTCGGCGTAGGCAATACCCCCCGCACGCTTGGCAAAGGCGATAAGGCTTTGGACATTTCCGGCGGTGAAGTCTTTGGCGAAGATGATGCGCCGTGCGTCATCGGCCTGGTGAGAGGCGTCGTGCGAAAGGGCAAAGAGCAGAGGCAATGTAATTTTGCCTTCGAGGAGATCATGCCCTGTGGGCTTACCTATCTCGGCGTCGTAGTAATCAAAGATATCGTCCCGTATCTGAAAACAGAAGCCCAAGTGTTTACCAAAGTCACGCAAGGTCAGCTTTTCGTCCTCCGAGCCTCCTCCGGAAAGGGCACCAAGCTCGGCACAAGCCGACAAAAGGGAGGCTGTCTTTTTTTGTATCACTTGCATATAAGCGGCTTCGTCAATAATCCCTTGCTCTGCCAACTCCAACTCCGCCACCTCACCCTCCGCCAGGTCTTTTCCCAACCCAGCTAAAACACGGGTAATCCTTGTGTCATTGAGCTCAGCGGCACGGGCGGCGCTACTGGAAAACAGGTAGTCTCCGGTGAGTACGGCCAGACGGTTATCAAAAGCTGCATTGAGGGTGGGGTTACCCCGACGGCGTCGGGTGTCGTCTACTACGTCGTCATGTACCAGAGTCGCGGTATGAAGCACCTCCAGCAGGACGGCGCACTGCACTACCTGAGAAGTCTCCTCTTTGCCGCTGCAAGCCTTAGCGGCCAGCAAGGTCAGCAGGGGTCGTATTTGTTTGCCTTGCTTTTTGGTCAGGAAGTCAAGGCAGTCCTGCAACCATCCCCTCCCTCCCTGCATAGCTAAGGTGTACTCGCGCCGGAAAGCCTCCAACTCGTCCGCCACTACATTCCGTACCTCTCCCAATATGTCCATCTTTTTACCTTAGCCCCTTATGCACGCCGCAAAGGTAAGCGAAGCGAAAGAAAAACGTCTACCTTTGTCGTGCTTGTGGAGTACTTTTACAATTATAATCCGGAATGTACGATTGTATTCGCTATCAACTAATGACTTTTGCGTTATGTTTGGGATTTACTGTCATACCGTTAGGCCTGTGGTCACAAGAAGCCGTTATCGGTATAGGGGTACACTCCTTCTTTGATAACCCCGAGTTTGGAATTGGGGGGATCAAACCTTCCCGCACGGAGGCAGGTGTTCAATTGGGAGGAGTGGCAGGCTTCCGGTGGGATACCACGTCGGCCGTGATGGCCGGCTTTTCCGGCATCCACGAGTATGGTAGCAAGACCTCCTTCACGGCTACCACACCGATAGTGTACTACAGTGCACACCAGGAACATCTGCGTTACTACATCGGCGCTTTCCCCCGAAGGGAGACTATAGGCAACTACCCGCGCATGTTCTTTCGCGATTCGGTGGCGAGCTACCGGACAGTCCTTAACGGTGTCTTCTACGAGCTGCGCGGGAAGGGGGTGTTTGCGAATGCTTGGCTTGACTGGACAGGGCACCGGACGTTTGAAGACAGGGAGTCCTTTCTTGTGGGCTTGTCGGCGGGTTGGAACTATCGCCGCTTCCACACCCGCCTCTTCGGGTACCTCTTTCATTACGCCTTTTCGGCGAACCCCGATGTGGAAGAATCCTTGTATGACAATGGATTGCAACTTCTTACGGTGGGTGTAGACCTTACCGGTCTCATCCCCATAGATGAGGCGGATGTGACGATAGGGCATAGTATAGGCATGGAACGCAATCGAGCCCTTGACCGCTTTCATATGCCGCAAGGCTTCCTGGCCGAGCTTCGTCTGGGTCACTATGGTTTCGGGATAGTCAATTCATTCTATTGCGGCGATCCCCAGCAGGTGTTTCCTGAGCATGGATCGCAACTGTATTGGGGAGACCCTGTCTACCGTCAAAGCCTGTACAATCGGACAGACTTTTCCTATACTTTTGTGCACCTGCGGCAGGTGCAGATAGCCTTTACCTATTCGCTCCATACGGGTGACCGGGGAGTAGGGCATGAGCAGATGCTTCACCTCTATGCAGACCTTGCTAATTGTTTAGACTTTATTCGGAGACACTGATGCGCATACTCTATTTCGATTGTTTCGCCGGTATAAGCGGAGATAAGACACTTGGGGCACTCATGGACTTGGGTGTGGACGAAGGGTGGCTGATCCGCCAGCTGCGCAATCTTGGGCTTACGGGATGGGAATTATATGTTCATTCGGTGGATAAATATGGGCTGCAATCGCTCAAAGTCAATGTCATGCTCAATGACCGTACGGACTATACCCCTCACCCCAACCACCTGGTACACCGAAGTGAGCATGCGTCTATGGAAGCAATCAAGACCGTTCTGGCAACCGCCGGCATCCCCGAAGCGGCGAAGGATATGTCCTTGCGCATCTTTCAACGTCTGGCGGAGACTGAAGCCAAGCTTCAAAAAGTACCTGTGCAGGAGGTGCATTTCAAGGAAGCCGACAGCCTTACCTCCATCCTCCATATCGTGGGCACAGCCCTTTGTATCCATCAGCTTGCGCCAAAAAAGATCATGGCCTCCGTCCAGTATGACGGTACGGGGATGGTGGACTCACTGCAAGGGATGTTTCCCCTGCCTGTACCGACTGTTGCAGACCTATTCGCTTCTCGCCGGATACCATTCCGCCAACATACGTTAGTGTCCGGCGAGCTGACCACGCCGGTGGGCGCCGCCATTATTGCCGAGCTGGCCGAATCTTTCGGCGTCATGCCGGGTATGCAACCGATAGGTGTGGGGTATGGTGCGGGAGATAAGGACTATACGTTGCCACATCTACTGCGGGTCGTTCTTGGGGAAACCCTATCCGGAGATAACAAGGGTGAAGGGACTGATTCCTTGACGATTCTGGAGACGAATATAGACAATATAACCCCCGAGGCGCTTGGTTTGGTGATGGAGCGTCTGCTCTCATCGGGGGCGGAGGAAGTGTACTTTGTTCCTATCCATCTGAAAAAAGGCTGTTCCGTGACCGTGCTCTCCGTGCTCTGTGAGGAGAATGCGGTGACCGCACTTGAACGAATCATCTTTACCGAGATTGCGACTATAGGTATCCGTCGTCAATGGATGCAACGCGAAGACCTTATTCGCCCCAACCTGCTGGTGAAGTCTCCTTTCGGGCATCTTCAGGCTAAAGAGGTGATTATGGAAGGCAAAGCGCAAGCGGCGGTGGTGTACAGGGATGCTCGCCGCTTAGCTATTGAAACAGGGACTCCGCTAAGGAAGATCCTTTCTTTCTCGCCCGAAGAAACACTGCATATAGAGACGACATAAAGCCCACCAGAAGGACGGTGGCCAGGATGCCGGCCAGGTCAAGAAGCTCTACCTTGACGGGATAGGTGTCTACAATGAAGTGCCCCGCCTCCCCACCTAACCGTATGAGGCCGAACATCTGCTGTGCGCCGCAAAGCAGCAAGCCGGCCACCAGCCCAGTGAGTGCACCGAGTCCGGCAATCATCCACCCTTCGATGAGGAAGATGCTACGTACGGAGGCGGCATCGGCACCAAGATTACGGAGGGTGCGCGAATCGGCCTCCTTCTCAATCATCAATAAGGATAAGGTGCCGATCACATTAAAGAGGGCAACAAAGAGGATGAAGCTGAGGATGAAGAAGATCATCAGCTTTTCCACCTGCATCATTTTGAAGGCATCCGACTGCTGTTCGTAACGATCTTCTACCTTATAAGCACTTCCAAGTATACTTTGTATATTTTCTTTTAAAGTCGTTACCGATTCGGAGGGTTGCAACGCCAATTCTAACGCCGACCAAGTTGCCTCTTTGTAATGGAAAAGGGAACGTGCAAGGTCTATGGGCACGATGACATAACTGTCGTCATAAGCCTGCTGGTTGATACTGAACACCCCTCCCACGTAGGCATACTCCGTATGGAAAGAAGAGAGTGGGTTAGCTAAATTGAGGCGCTCGTTCCTTTTGGGGGCGTAAAGGGAAAGAGGCTCCGTAAATCCGGGACGTACTCCCAAGGAGTAAGCCATGCCAATGCCTAAGGTGGCGTAATCGGTCACATCCTCACGCAAAAGGAAGTCTCCGTCAATCAACACATTGTTAATGCCGCTCATCCACCGGAAGGCCGGCTCCACGCCTTTGACTACACCAATGACCTGGCGGTCGCCATATCGGATAAGGGCATTGTCCTGCAAGACGCCGCAAATGCCGGCTATCCCCGAGATCTCCCAAAGGCGGTAGAGATTCCCATCATTGAAGGCAAGGGTCTTCCCCTTGGCAGGGGTCACGCGGAGGGTGGGGTCCAACTGCCCGAACATCTTTGCCGTGAGGTCGTGAAACCCATTCAATACCGACAAGGCACAAACCAGAGCCGCCGTCACCACCGCTACCCCGCAGGCCGAAACAGCAGTCACCACGTTGACCGCCGTATGGGACTTGCGGGCAAACAGGTATCGAGCAGCAATGCGGAAAGGGAAATTCATGACTCGCCTTGCAAGAGTTGGTCAATACGATCCAAGTAGCTCAGAGAGTCATCCCTAAAGAATGCCAGCTCGGGCACCTTGCGTAGCTGCTTGCCGATACGCTGCCCCAAGTCATAGCGTAAGGTGCGGCTGTTGTTGCGAATGGCCTCAAGCATTTGGGAGGCATTCTCTTCAGGAAAAAGGCTAAGGTAGACCTTAGCCATCCCTAAGTCGGGACTTACACGGACAATGCTGACCGACACGAAAGTGCCCCGTAAGGCTTGCGTCTGCTCCTGAAAGAGAATACCAAGCTCTTTTTGTAACAGTCTGTTTACTTTATTAAGTCTTGTCCCTTCCATAACCTTTCTCTAAAAGTTTCTCCCCAATGGGGCGGCAAAGGTAGTAGGAAAAGACTATGTTTGCCGTATGTTAGGACGAAAGATATTGGGATTTCTCGTGGGGCTGTGGCTGACAAGCGGTTATATGTCGGCAGAGACGGTGAAGGGGATAGTCAAAGATTCGTTAACGGGAGAGGCCTTAGCGTTCGTGTCTGTTGTGTTTGAGGGAGGTGCCGAAGGCCATGAAAAACAGGGAGGTATCACGGATGTCGAAGGCTATTTCAGTCTACCGAATAAAGCGGGTGCATCATACGTGTCGGCTTCGTTTCTGGGCTATGAGACGAAGCGGGAGAGGATCACCGGTGAGGAATTGACGGTGATGCTGAAGCCGGTGGCGTTTGAGTTGAAGGAAGTGACGGTGAAACCGAAGCGGGAACGTTATTCCCGTCATGACAATCCTGCCATCGACCTTGCGCACCAAGTCATCGCCCACAAGGGGGAGAACCGCATTGAGGCGAAAGCCGGGTATAGTGTGCAGGTGTACGAGAAACTGTCACTGGCGTGGGATGACTTCCAGCCTAACCTCGACAAAGGCTTCATGAAACGATTCGCTTTTGTGAAGAACTATACCGATACCTCAGCCCTTACGGGTCAGCCGATACTGACCCTGTCAATGCGCGAAACACTGTCGGAGAAGTATTACCGCCGTTCACCGGAGACGTCCCGCATCATAGTCAAAGGTCGCCGTCAGGAAGGTGTCGACGAGACGATAGACCAGAACGGAACTCTTTCGGCCAATATACAGGAGATATTCCGTCCCGTTAACATCTTTGAGAATAATATCACGATACTGCTTAGCCGCTTTGTAAGCCCCCTTAACACGGCTATTGGTCTGTCGTACTACCATTTTTACATTATAGACACGACCGAAGTGGAGGGAAATCGCTGTGCAACGTTGGCGTTTGTGCCTGCCAATAGTGAGGGTTACGGGTTTACGGGAAAGATGTCGGTGACGCTTGACGGGAGGTTTGCCGTTAAAAAATTGATACTTAACTTGTCCCACAAAGCGAATATCAATTGGGTAGACCAGCTTCGTATTGAACAGGCTTTCCGCCAAGGAGAGGACAGTACGTGGGTGGTGTCGGAAGAGAACACCTATATCAGCTTTCTTGCGACTAAGAGTGTTCCCCGCATCTACGCACACCAAGTACGTAGCTACGACGGATATGACTTTAACCCTGATGCGGACAGTGTGTTCGCCCTATCCGGTGACATGCATATCCTCCCCTTAGCCGAAGCACAAACGGATACCTTTTGGCGACAGGCACGCCCCTTCCCCCTGCGGGAAAGGGAGGATATCCTCAGCAGCTTGCTTAAGGAATTACAAGGTGTACCGATTTTCAATGTACTGATCAAGACAGGAGAGATACTCATATCGGGGTATATCCCCACAAGGGCAGACCAAAGCCGTAGTGTGTTCGATTTTGGCCCTGTGAATACTGCCCTGAGCGGGAACAGCGTCGAAGGTTTGCGCTTTCGGGCGGGCGGTATGACTACGGCGCAACTCCATCCTCGCCTCTTTGCGGCAGGGTACCTGGCTTACGGGCTGAATGACAGGCGGTTTAAGTACCAAACCAACCTCACCTACAGCTTCAATCCCAAGAAGGTACATGTCAAGGAATCGCCCATCCATGCGCTATCTTTCCTCTGCGAGTATGACATCTATACGCTGGGTCAGGATTTCCTATATACCAGTAAGGACAATCTGTTTGTTTCGCCGCCGGGTATGAGCAAAGATTCCGCCAAGATGCAGTATATCCGAAAGACGGCCTTGAGCTATGAGCGGGAGTTCCCTTCCGGATTCTCTTTCAAGACGTGGCTACAGCGTAGTAATAATGAGGCCGCCGGCACGCTCTACTACAAACCTCTGAACGACTTTGATATCCAGGCGTTCACGACCACCGAGACCGGCCTGACCCTCCGCTATGCCCCTAACGAACCGGCATTCAATTCCCGAAGGGGCAGGGATTCACGCCTCAACCTCTCTTCCAAAGACATCCCCATTCTGACACTTTCCCACTACATGGGTATCAAGGGTCTTTTTGGGGGCAAATATTCCTACCACCATACTGAAGTGAGTGCGGAGAAACGGATCTGGTTTTCCTCCTTCGGACACCTTGACGCCAAAGTCAAGGCGGGGGGAATCTGGAATACGGTACCCTTCCCGCTACTCATCCTGCCGAACGCCAACCAGAGCTTTACCATCCAACCGGAGGCGTTCAACCTGATGCGCCCTGTGGAGTTTGTGTCCGACCGCTACGTGTCGCTGTACGCCACGTACTACCTCAAAGGGTGGATACTGAACCGTATACCGATTATCAACCGGCTCAAATTCAGGGAGGTTGTTTCCGTCAATGCATTCTGGGGCACCCTTTCTGCCTTGAATAATCCGGAGAACCCGTTGCTGTCGGGGTCATCCCGCCTATTTGATTTTCCGGAGGATACCCGCCCTTTGGGCAAACTACCTTATGTGGAGGCTAGTGTGGGGGTGGAGAATATCTTCAAGTGCTTACGTCTCGACTACTATCGCCGCCTGACCTACCTGGATGCCCATGAGGGCGCGGCCTCCCTTCGTAAAGGAGCTATTCGCCTAGCCCTCCGGTTCACGTTCTGAGATTTTGCGCGGTTTGCGCGGTTTTTGCGCAATCGTTGCGCGATTTGCGCGATCACAGTAATTCATAAAAAGTGGTAGCTCCTGCACCGGACATCTTTAATATATCGAACTTTTCTAATAACTCCTTCAGCTCATAAGTAGCTGTTCTTCTGGATATTTTGTTTATCTCTTGATACTCCTTATTTGTTATCCTCCCTTTCTCTTTTACGTACTGCACGGCCTTTAGCTGCCTTGCGTTGAGTCCCTGCTTTACCAAATACTCCTCCGTGAGCTTATCCTTAAATAATGTAACCAAAAATCCCCCGTCACGCTCTATCCATTCAGGTTCAGGGAGCCCGGCCTCTATACAAGTTTCCATGATTTTGACTGTCCCCCGTCCCCAAGTATCTATCAATCCGCCTTTGAAACAGACATCAGCTATAATCAAATTGCGAGGCTTCGACGCATGAGGTTGTTTCAACTGCTCTAAATTTATTCCCTGCGGTAACCCTCCATCGTTCCAAATACTGATTTTATCATCATAAACCCGTATTTGCACAAAGGAGCCCATATAAGTCCTGTGTATTAATGCGTTTAACAGCATTTCCCGAATGGCCGGTACCGGATATTCATGCTTTTCAATGCGGTATAAACCTTCAAACTCTATCGGCCGAATAAGAAATTTATGATTCAGTTGTTCTATTACATTCCTTAATAATACAATTATATTCCCTTCTACCACTTCCTGAAAACGTAAATCCGTATCGCTTTTGCCAAAACGTCCCATTTTCACAAATGCCCCCGGACAAAAACGAATGGGATCTTTACCGAACATAATAATGGCTGCACGCTTAAGCTGTCCGTTTTCACTAAGCCGCAATTTCTCAAAAAGTTGTTCGATTGTCAGCCCCTCTGTATTAGGCATCCTTCCTTTCTCTTTGGCCATTTGAAGATACAAACGAAACGTTTCTTCATCAATATCTCCAAAAGTAGCTTTCGGTTCTATTACCTCATCCCAAGTCAAACCAGCTCGTTTAAGCAAAAACTCATTAAGAGCTACTCCCGTCAACTCCTGCTTCACACTACCGCTACGATAATGGTAAATTCCATGTAAGGATATAGGTACGGAATAAGGCTGCACGACTATCTCAATGTAGTATTTATCGTCTTGACACAAAAGGTTAACATCAGCAATAATCCCAATAAAATTCTTTATCTTGTTGGGAATTTCCTCTATCAGTCGTTCGTAATTATCTATACCAATGACTTCTCCCGTATCTTTTTTCCCAATGTAAATTTGTCCACCTTGGGCATTCGCAAAACCACAGACCCACTTCAAATAGTTGTCGTGCCAGTTTGATTTGTATTCTATATTTTGCTGTTCGGGCATATCTGTACTATAGCTCCCATCCTTCCTTGCGGTGACAAAGGTAGGTATTCTCACAGTAGTATCTTTCCCGACACTGTGTGTGCGGGGGATAGCTACAATCAACTCACAATCGTTCTTTTTGGGTTGTTCCTGCGCCGGTTCCTTTGTACTTGTTTTTCAGCACGTTGAATTTATAGTGCACTGTCAACCCGATAAAACGGCGACTGAACTTCTGATCCATGCTCATCATGCGGAGTGCACCATAGTAAACGGTATAATCACTACGGTACGTGTTGAATACATCATTTGCTTGTAAAAGGAACGTTAAATGCCCATTAAGGAAATCCTTATATAAGCTTGCATTAGCCCACCACACAGATTCATATGCCATATTCTTCTGCTCGCTGATTCCTTCCCAATTAAAATCAGCCCTCAAGGTCAATCCACAAGGTAACTCAATGTTATTTCTCCACCGTGCTGCATAAGCCGGTTTATTTAAAGCAAGTTCGTCGGTAGTACCTGGTTTTATAGTGGTGTACCACTGTTTGTATAATTCAAGGATGAATTGGGGAGACCATCGCCCTATGGTTGGTGCAGCTTCAAGCATGACATTTATCAAATTATAAGAAGGAATATTTACTTGGTGTAACAGAGCGATAGTTGTATTCTCTTCCGAATACGGTTCGCTTGAAAAAATAATGTCGTTTTTTCGATGTTGTAAATCTGCATAAAGTTGCCACCATTTATAAATACCCGTTATGGAAAAGTTTTGCGTAACAGACGGTCTTAAGAGTGGATTTCCGCTTTCGTAGGTGTACCGGTTTATATAATCTATTCTATTTCGTAACATTTGATAGCTTGGACGTGTAATGTCGGAGGTGTAATTTAATTGGGTCTGTATTTTACCGATAGGGACAATGACCATTAACGAAGGGAACAGAAATACTTCCGGTTTATAGTAGTCGAAATTTATATTTTCAAAACGCAATCCCACCTGCAGTTTTATTTTACCCAATTCATATCCATACTCAGCAAAAGCAGCCGTCATATCTTCTTTAATTTTACTAGTGTCATCAGGTATGATACCGTCTCCCTCATAGGTGTATGTACCGGTACGCAAGGTATGCGTATACTCTCCACCAAAAGAAAGATCGCCACCGAAAAGAGGGTAAGACAGTACTAATTTACCGGCAGAAAACGTGTTGTGTGTATGGGTATTTGTGTGTATGGTGTCGAGTATTTCGTTCGTTGGCCCTATACTATCTTGCGTCAAAAACCATGTTAGGTCGTTATTCCACAATATAGTTCCATTAAAGTTTATATTCCATTTACCGATATTGCCATTATAATAGATATTCCCTTCGTGCCCTGTTGTTTTATTCTTGCTATTTATATCACTTGTTGAAGTTTCAATCGGATCAATTGGAGGAGAGGGTGGATTTTGGAAGATATTTGTTTTTAAATCCATATTCATAACGGACTTCGGAAGGTAGGAATGACGGTAGCTGATGCCTAACGAATGATTTGAGTCAAATGTATAGTTAAACGTCATATTTCCAATAAGCCGTTTAAATACAGCCATTTGTTTAGCAATCATTGTTTGTTCCCAAGTATCATCATCCAGATAAGTTTTCAAAACAGCAGCGTAGTTTCGCCAATCCGATTGATTGGCATACGAAAACATACCGGAAATATCTATTTTGTTTTGGCGATAATTGATATTAAATTGGTTACCAAAAGACACGTCATTGTTGTAGTTTAAATTTGCTCTTTCGCTGAAACCAAATCCTTCATTTTCTTTCTTTTTAGTTTGAATTCTTATTACAGCTTTGACAGAATTGGCATATCGTGACCCAGGATTTGAAATCACTTCTACCAACTTGATATTATCTGAAGTGAGTTGGTTTAATTCAGTAAGGTCATGAACCTCTCGATTATTGATATAAATAACGGGAACACCTCTTCCGAAAACATTAAGATCCTCTCCTTTATGAATAACACCCGGTAGGCTAGCCAATACTTCTTGTGCAGAGCCTGCTTTTTCCAAGACGCTTCCAGCTACATGGGTTACTATTGCATCCCCACTAATATAAGTTTTTGGCAAATCTTCTTTTATGATAACTTCTCCCAACATGTATGTGTCTTCCTCAAGAAGAATATCGCCCATATCCACCTGATTGGCAGGAAGAGAAATTATTTTTTCTTGATAACCTATGCAAGAAATTTTCATCCAAACAGCATCATCGGAGAAAATAAGTTGAAATACTCCGTCAGTATTCGATACACTTCCCGTGAGGAAAAGTGAATCTGCATTCAACAGTATAATGTTAGCGAACGGGATCGGCAGTTTTTGCCTATCTGCTATTTTTCCGGTCAGCACTTGTGCTTGTATCAAAAAAAGGGAATGTTAACATTCCAACAATCACAATGATTCTTTGCATATCTTTTGAGGGTACCTTCTTGGTGGTAAAGGTAGGTATTCTTACGGTATCTTGCCGGTGCTGCAATGGAGAGGTTGTTGGGGTATGGAAATATTGCTAACTTTGCGCCGTTTTGGGTTTGGAAATCTCTGTAGTTCGGATGTTTAAGATGCACATAGGAAGAGAACGGAAGGGTAGGGGATTGTATAATCCTGAGCATGAGCGCGATGCGTGTGGTGTGGGGATGATTGTGAACATCCATGGAGAGAAGTCGCACGAGATTGTAGAGTCGGCGCTTAAGGTGTTGGAGAACATGCGTCACCGAGGTGCCGAAGGCGCTGATAATAAGACTGGTGACGGTGCAGGGATATTGTTGCAAATCCCACATGAGTTCATCTTGTTGCAAGGTATTCCGGTGCCGGAGAAGGGTAAGTACGGGAGTGGGTTGGTGTTTCTTCCCAAAGATCCGGCTCATCAATCCGAGTTGCTGAGCATCCTGATTGAAGAGGTTGAAAAGGAAGGTCTGTCGCTGATGCATCTGCGTAAGATGCCCGTCAATTCGGAGATACTGGGCAAAGACGCGTCCGCTACAGAGCCAGACATCAAGCAAGTGTTTATCACCGGGTGTAACGATCAGGATACGCTGGAGTTAAAACTTTATCTTATTCGTAAGCGGGTAGAGCAGGTTGTGGAGACACTTCCCGAAGAGGTAGGGAAGGATTTTTATGTCGCCTCACTCTCTACGCGCAATATCATCTACAAGGGGATGTTGCAATCCATGCAATTGCGTCATTATTATCCCGATCTGACGAATAACTATTTTACGAGCAGCATTGCACTCGTGCATTCGAGATTCAGTACGAATACCTTCCCCACGTGGAGCCTTGCACAGCCGTTCCGGTTGCTGGCGCACAACGGGGAGATCAATACGATACGGGGAAATAGGGCATGGATGAAGGCACGGGAAGGTGTGCTGGCGACGGCGTCCATCCCCGATATAGATGCAATTCGCCCTATTGTCCAGCCTCGAATGAGCGACAGCGCCTCGCTGGACAATGTATTAGAGTTTTTCGTGGCTTCAGGGATGAGTTTGCCGCACGCTATGGCGATGCTGGTGCCGGAGAATTTCAATGAAAAGAATCCCATCAGTGAAGACCTGAAAGCCTTCTATGAATACCATTCCATCCTGATGGAGCCTTGGGATGGCCCGGCGGCCTTACTGTTCAGCGACGGGCGATATGCCGGAGGTATGCTTGACCGTAACGGCTTGCGTCCGGCACGCTACCTGATTACGAAGAACGACATGATGGTGGTGGCCTCCGAAGTGGGGGTGATGAGTTTTGAAGCGGCGGAAATCAAGGAAAAAGGTCGCCTTCAGCCGGGTAAAATCTTACTCGTGGATACGGAAAAGGGTGAGGTGTATTACGACAAAGAGATTAAGCAACAGCTTGCGGAGGCACATCCGTACAGGAATTGGCTGGCCGCAAATCGTGTGGAGCTGGACGAATTGAAGTCAGGGCGTAAGGTGCCCCACACGGAAAAAGATTTTCACCGTTTACTCCGCGCCTTCGGGTACAATAGGGAAGACATAGACAGGGTGATTTCGCCGATGTGCAGTACAGGGGCGGAGCCTATCGGGTCGATGGGTAACGATACACCACTGGCAGTACTATCCTCCCGCCCGCAGTCACTCTTCAATTACTTCCGCCAACAGTTTGCCCAAGTGACGAACCCGCCGATAGACCCTATCCGCGAGGAGCTGGTGATGAGTCTGACGGAGTATATCGGAGGTGTCGGGAACAAGGTTATCAAGCCGAGTGAAAAACATTGTAAGATGGTTCGCCTGAATCATCCCATACTGACCAACACCCAACTGGATTTGCTCTGCAACATCCGTTACAAAGGCTTCAAGTCACTCAAATTGCCGATGCTTTTTGAGAAGGAAAAAGGTCGTAAAGGGTTGAAAGCTGCGCTGGACAAGCTCTGTAAAATGGCGGAACAGTCGGTGGCGGAAGGGGTGAATTACATTATCCTGAGTGACCGGAATGTGAATGAGGCGTATGCGCCTATACCCTCGTTGCTGGCCGTTAGTACGGTGCATCATCACCTGATTTCGGTGCAGAAGCGCGTGCAGACCGCTCTGGTGGTGGAGACGGGTGAAGTGCGCGAGGTGATGCACGCCGCGTTGTTGCTGGGTTATGGGGCGAGCGCCATCAATCCCTACATGGCATTTGCCATCATCAAGGACTTGGTAGAAAAGAAAGAGTTGCAGCTGAATTACGAGACGGCGCGCAAGAATTACATCAAAGCTATCTGCAAGGGTCTGTTCAAGATCATGAGTAAGATGGGTATCAGCACGATACGCAGTTATCGTGGGGCACAGCTCTTTGAAGCGATAGGGGTAGGGCAGGAGATTATTAACGAGTATTTCCAGGGGACGACGAGTAATGTGGGTGGTGTCCGTTTGGATGAGTTGGTGGCGGACATTACCGCCATGCACGATGAGGCTTTCAAACAGCAGCCCGACGAAATATTGGCACATAAAGGGGTGTACGCTTTCCGTAAAGACGGTGAGAAACATGCTTGGAATCCCGAAACCATCTCGACGTTGCAAATGGCTACCCGTCTGGGTAGTTACAAGAAATTCAAGGACTACACCCGCTTGGTGGATGAAAAAGCGGATCCCATCTTCTTGCGTGACTTCTTCGTGATTAAGAAAGGTAAGTCCATACCCCTTGACAAGGTGGAGCCGGCTTCCGAGATCATGAAGCGTTTCGTCACCGGTGCCATGAGTTTCGGCTCTATCAGCCGCGAGGCACACGAGGCGATGGCTATGGCAATGAATAAGATACACGGGCGTAGTAACACGGGTGAAGGGGGCGAAGACCCCGCACGTTTTACTCCCCTGCCTGACGGCTCATCCCTGCGTTCAGCCATCAAGCAGGTCGCTTCAGGCCGTTTCGGTGTGACCACCGAATATTTGGTGAACGCCGATGAAATACAGATTAAGATAGCCCAGGGTGCGAAGCCCGGCGAAGGCGGACAGTTGCCCGGCTACAAAGTAGACGAAATCATTGCCCGTACGCGTCATTCCATTCCCGGCATATCTCTTATCTCTCCACCCCCTCATCACGATATCTACTCCATTGAAGACCTTGCCCAGCTTATTTTCGACCTGAAGAACGCCAATCCGTCGGCGGAGATAAGTGTTAAATTGGTGTCGGAGACCGGTGTGGGGACGATCGCCGCAGGTGTAGCTAAAGCTAAAGCCGACCGTGTCATCATCTCCGGTGCGGAGGGGGGTACGGGAGCTTCGCCGATGAGTTCCATCCGGTATGCAGGGTTGCCGCCCGAATTAGGGTTGTCCGAAACGCAGCAGACCCTTGTGGTGAATAACTTGCGCGGACAGGTACGTTTACAAACCGACGGTCAGCTCAAGACAGGTCGTGACATCGTGCTAATGGCCATGCTGGGTGCGGAGGAATATGCCTTTGCGACGGCGGCCTTGATTGTGCTGGGATGTGTGATGATGCGCAAGTGCCATATCAACACCTGCCCCGTAGGTGTGGCCACGCAAGATAAAGAGTTGCGTAAGCGCTTCACCGGTCGTCATGAGTATCTCGTCAATTATTTCACCTTCCTTGCCGAAGAAGTGCGCGAACATTTGGCGGAAGCAGGGTTTGAGAAATTGGACGATGTGATTGGGCGTACCGACTTGCTGACAGCCAAAGGCTCAGGTACGCTGCCCAAACACAGTCTGCTTGATTTCAGTCGGTTGTTGCACTTCCCCGAACAAGCGGCGACCAACTCCATCCGTCGTACGATAGCCCAACGTCATCTCATTGACGGTGTGAGGGATATTGACATCATCCGTCAGGCCAAAACGGCTATTGAATCCAAGCAGGAGGTGTCCCTTGACTATGCGATTGTGAATACCGACCGTTCCGTAGGCGCCATGTTATCAGGTGAGATAGCCAAGCGTTACGGGAATGAAGGTCTTCCCGAAGACACAATCAATATCAAGTTCAAAGGCTCCGCCGGACAGAGTTTCGGTGCATTCCTGGCTCGTGGCGTGCACTTCCGTTTGGAGGGAGAAGCCAATGACTATCTGGGAAAAGGGTTGAGCGGAGGCCGTATCAGCCTGATGCCCCCGATTCGCTCCACGTTTGTGGCCGAAAACAATACGATTGCCGGTAATACACTCCTTTACGGGGCGACAAGCGGTGAGGTTTATATCAACGGTCGTGTGGGAGAACGTTTCTGTGTACGTAACTCGGGTGCTATCGCAGTAGTCGAAGGTGTGGGAGACCACTGCTGTGAGTACATGACCGGTGGGCGGGTGGTCGTCTTAGGTCGGACGGGCAGTAACTTTGCCGCCGGTATGAGTGGTGGCGTAGCCTATGTATGGGACCAGGCAGGCGATTTCGATTTCTACTGTAACATGGAGATGGTAGAGCTTTCCTTGATAGAAGATGCCGCTGCCCGTAAGGAGTTGCATGAACTCATCCGCAAGCATTACCATTTCACCGGAAGCCGCCTTGCCGGACAGATCCTTGACAACTGGGACCACTTCCTTGACGAATTCATTCAAGTCATACCCATTGAGTTCAAGAAGGTCTTGCAGGAAGAGCAGATGAAGAAACTCCAGAAGAAAATAGCTGAAGTGTCACGTGATTATTGAATTATCCACCATAAACACGCATAACAACGATGAAAAGAACTTTTCAACCTTCCAACAGGAAAAGGAAAAACAAGCATGGTTTCCGTTTACGGATGGCAACGGCTAACGGTCGCCGTGTGTTAGCCGCTCGGCGGGCGAAGGGAAGGGGCAAACTGACGGTTTCCGACGAATACACCGTATAGGTAAGGCCGTGAGGTCTCTGCTCACGCACGTGTTACTAATGGCATTGGTGGCGATGGGCATCCTGTGCGGGGTCTTCTATTGGCTGGATGTATACACGCACCATAATGAGGCGGTCGCCGTTCCCGACGTAAGAGGGTTGACGGTGGGCGAAGCCTCTCCTTTCTTTGCGTCTAAAAGTTTGCGCTTCAGCGTAGTGGATTCCGTAGCGACCAGTAGTGTCCCTCCGGGAACAATAGCGGATATAGTACCTTCCGTAGGTGCTAAGGTGAAGGAGGGGCGTATTGTGTTCCTGACTATCCACTCACCCGGTGCTCGGCTGAGGACGGTGCCCGACGTATCCGATCTTTCGGTGCGCGAAGCGGAGGAGTTGCTAAAGTCTATGGATTTTTATGCCGTGCAACGGAAGTATATACCGGGTAATTATCGCGACCTGGTGATAGGGCTGGAGTTGGGAGACCGTATCTTAACGCCGGGAGAGAAAGCACTCCCGAGCGCGGCAATCAATTTATTGGTAGAAGACGGACAGGGGGTGATGCCGGAAGAAGAGCCGGCGGATTCCTCTATGGCTTTGGAAGAGGAGGAGGGTTTGATCAACTTCTTCTGAAGGATGGAAGCGCTTTACGAACACTTTCGGTTCACTGCCGACAAGGGGCAGGGGCTTTTGCGCGTCGATAAGTTCCTTGCCGATCGTCTGCCCAACGCTTCACGGAATCGTATACAGCTGGCGGCCGATGCCGGTTTCATTATAGTCAACGAGACACCGGTAAAGAGTAACTATCGTGTCAAGCCGTTGGATGTGGTGAGCCTTTGTCTTGACCGTCCCCGTCACGAGTGCGAGATTGGTCCGGAAGATATTCCTCTGGAGGTGGTTTACGAAGATGAAGACCTTCTGGTGGTGAATAAACAGGCAGGCCTTGTGGTGCATCCGGGTCACGGAAATTATACGGGAACACTGGTGAATGCCCTTGCCTATTACCTGAAGGACAATCCCCATTACGACCCTTCCGACCCTCGACTCGGACTGGTTCACCGTATTGACAAAGACACTTCCGGACTGTTGCTCATTGCCAAGAATCCCGAAGCCAAGACTAACCTCAGCCTGCAATTTTACCGGAAGACTACGCAACGTCATTACCAGGCGCTTGTCTGGGGTATTGTGCGTGAAGATGAAGGGCGTATTGAAGGGAATGTAGGCCGTGACCTGCGCGACCGTACCTCAATGACCGTCTTCCCCGACAGTGAACAGGGTAAGTCAGCCGTCACCTTCTACCGTGTCCTGGAGCGGCTCGGCTACGTCTCCTTAGTTGAATGTACTCTCGAAACCGGGCGTACCCACCAGATACGTATTCACATGAAACACATTGGGCATACCGTCTTTAACGACGAACGCTACGGTGGCAACCTCATCCTCAAAGGGAATACGTTCACCAAATACCGGCAGTTTGTGGAGAACTGTTTCGTCCTTTGCCCGCGGCAAGCCTTGCATGCTAAGACGCTTGGCTTTCGCCACCCCGCCACCGGAGAGCAGCTCTTTTTTGATTCTCCGTTACCCGGAGACATGAAGCAGCTGGTAGAGAAGTGGCGCACTTACGTATCCTCTAATTAATAGTACGGTGAAGAAGAACATAGCCATTGTTGCAGGGGGAGACTCGTCGGAGTACGTGGTGTCCCTCAAAAGTGCGGAAGGGATACACTCGTTCATGGATAAGGAACGGTACAAGGTCTACCTTGTCCTTATCCGTCACCGCGATTGGCAGGTCATCTTGCCCGACGGTGAGAAGATTCCCGTCGACAGGAGTACTTTCGGCTTTCATCAGCAGGGGCAGTACATACAGTTCGACTTTGCCTACATCACCATTCATGGCACGCCTGGTGAGAACGGTATCCTGCAGGGCTATTTTGAGCTGACCGGTATCCCCTATTCCTCTTGCGGTGTGCTGGCAAGCGCACTGACTTTTAACAAATACAAGTGCAATGCCTTCTTGCGGAGCTTTGGTATCCGGACAGCCAATTCTATGCTTCTGGGCAAGGATGATACCGTGACGGAAGAGGAGATTGTTTCCCGTCTGGGGCTACCTCTTTTTGTTAAGCCCAACGAAGGGGGTAGCAGTTTTGGTACCACCAAAGTAAAAACCCTCGAACAGATACGGCCTGCCATCCGTAAGGCGCTGGAGGAGGAAGGGGAAGGTGTATTGCTGGAAAGTTTTGTGGATGGGACGGAAGTGACTTGTGGTTGCTACAAGGTACAAGGTAAGGAAGTTATACTGCCCCTGACTGAGGTCGTGCCTGCCAACGAATTTTTTGATTACGACGCTAAGTACAACGGACAGGTGGAGGAGATAACTCCCGCACGCATATCCGATGAGCTTATGCAGATCATACAGCAAAGGACGGCTCACATCTACAAACTTATTGATGCGCGGGGCATCATCCGCGTGGATTATATCATCCCCAAGACCTCATCCGGTAGCGGAGATCCTTGTCTGCTCGAAGTGAACACCACTCCCGGTATGACGCCCACCAGTTTCTTCCCCCAGCAAGTCCGTGCCGCCGGTATGGAAATGAGAGACGTACTAACCGACATCATAGAGCACTGAATTATGTTTGAAGATATCCGCCCTTTCTACAGTGAGGAAGTTCCTCGTGCGATTGAGTCGCTCTTGGGGGAGAGTGCGTTTTTCCGCGCCTTGCGTTTCATCAAGCCCGAATTTGATCAGGAGACCTTCATTGCAGCTTTGCGCGCCTGCTCCACGAAAGAAGAGTTTAAGCACGTACTGGCTTATGACGCAGTCACTGCCATTGCCAATGCAACTACTTTTTCCCTGGACATCACCGGCGGCAGTCGCCTGGCGGCAGTCAATCCCTGTACCTTCATCTCCAACCACAGGGACATCATCCTTGATGCCGCCTTTCTCAACACCATGCTTTTTAACGTCGGGCGAGGGATGACGCAGATAGCCATCGGCAGTAACCTCCTTGTCTGGCCTTGGATTGAAACCCTGGTACGGCTGAACAACAGCTTTATCGTGAAGCGGGGTCTCCCCCTCCGGCAGCAGCTCGAAGCCAGCCGCACCCTTTCCCAATACATCCACCATACGATTAAGGAGACGCACGAGTCGGTGTGGATCGCTCAGCGCGAAGGACGCTGTAAGGATTCCAATGACCAGACTCAGGGTAGCATCCTCAAAATGCTCAATATGGCAGGTCAGGAGAGCATCATCGACAACCTCCTTTCCTTGAACATCGTCCCCATAGCCCTCTCTTACGAAATTGACCCCTGTGACTACCTTAAGGCCAGGGAGTACCAGCAGAAACGCGACAATCCGGCTTTCGAAAAAGACCCGCGCGACGACCTCTTCAACATGGAAACAGGCATCCTTTCCTACAAAGGCCGTGTCCATATCACCATCGCCCACCCTATTA
Organism: Tannerellaceae bacterium; assembly: GCA_031288615.1. The sequence continues at coordinate 16,185 of JAITRC010000022.1, read as the reverse complement.
ATGATGTACTCGCCGGCTTCGACAAGGATATGGATAAAGTGGAACTCTACACCGCCATTGCCGGTGCCATTGACAAGGAGATACACCTCTCTTACCGCTTCTATGCCAATAATTACGTGGCCTACGATCTGATTACCGAAGGCCAGCGCTTCTCGTCACTCTACAGTTCTCGGGAAAAGACGCAATTCGAGGAGTATCTCCGGCAGCAGATTGATAAGATAGTCCTTCCGGATAAGGACGAAGCTTTCTTGCGTCACAAGATACTGGAGATGTACAGTAATCCCCTCAAAAACCACCTCATTGCCCTACAAAGCCTGTGATTTTTCGGGGTAGATAGTAATCCGGTCATAGTCCTCCGCAGAGAGCAGGCTCGCATCCCCACGCATCAGGAGGATATACGATGCCCCCGAGATTACCAGCCCGAACATCAGCGCGTTCTCACTCATGAAACTCAACCCTGGTGCCACGCGGCCTACCAACGGTATGATCATCCCCAAGGCCAGCGAAGCGATGGCATGCAGATTGAACCCCGCCGTGTAATTATACCTTCCATTGGGGGCATACAGTTCCTTCAATTCAATCCTTTTTTTGCGCACCACCCAGTAATCCGCCAGTGCTATTCCGTTCATTGGTCCGATCAGCACCCCGAAAAAGTTCAGGATACCGAACATGAAATGATCGAAGTTCTCCAGGTTGTGCCACGGTTGCATGGCTACCGCCACCACACCGGTAGCCATCGCCCCTGCCGCAAACGATAAACGCCGAGGGTATAAATTCTCCATCGCCCTCGCTGGTGCTACCAAGTTCGCTACCACATTCACCATGACGGATGATAGTGCAATCACTATCCCACCAATGAAAATGACCGGCTTGGGAAACTTTATCAGCAGCTGCTCCGGATACCATATTGCCTCACCAAACGTTACCATCGCCACCGACGTCACACATATTGCCACGAACGCAATAGCCGTCATTGACAGCGGTAGTGCGAAGGCTTGACCTTTGAGCTGCGCCTTATTTGATGCGCTATAACGTGTAAAGTCCGAAACATTCAACGATACCGTCGCCCAGAAACTGATCACCACCGTCAGGCACGGAAAGAAAATCTCCAAAAAATCCTCCATCTTGTATAGGCTACCCTGGTGGGAGAGGATTGGCGCCAAGCCGTGTCCCTCCGAAATAGCCCATGCAAAAAGGCTTAAGGCCGAGATGCCCACCAGCGGGGTGGCTATCTTGATGAATGAACGGATAGCTTGCAGACCCTTAGCCCCTATTGCCACATTCACCACCAAGAACTCAAAGAAGATGATCATCCTGTGGGATTCTTCCCCGTCCCATGAGTCGAATATGATGCACAGCATGTCGTCGATAACCGTTGCTCCTATCCAGGTATTAATCCCAAACCATCCCGCCGACACCAACCCCCTGAGCAGTGCCGGAATATGTGAACCTCTCCTCCCGAACCATATCTTGGCAAACATGGGGAAAGGGATACCGAATTTACACCCTGCACTTGCGTTCAGCAGCAACGGGATCAGTACAATCACACTCCCAAGGAAGATGGTCAGCAGCGACTGCCACCAGCTCATCCCCAACGTCAAGAAGCCGCTGGCCATAGTGTACGAAGGGACGCATAGGCACATCCCCACCCATAGTGACGAAAATGTACCCGCTCCCCACGTATGCTCATCCTTTGAGCACGGACGAAAATCCTCGTTCCACAAAGGGGAGTCCCTTATCTCCTCCATCGCATCGTCGGTCAGTACGACGATACCGTTTTCCTCTATCTGTGACTTCATACTCAATGAGAACAAAGGGTACGAAGGTAATGCAATATTCTATATTTTATGGAATGGACATTTTCTTCTTTACCTTTGTAGACGGCTTGAAAAAGAAAGGTAGTATGGATAGTAAAGGTTTTGCGGGAGAAATAGCGGGAGAATGGGAGCGTATCAGGGAGAAGATCGACCGTATGACGGAGGCCGACGTAGATAGGGCGCTCGCAAAAGACAGGAGAGGTGTGGATGATTTTATGGCACTCGTATCCCCTGCCGCTGTCCCGTATCTGGAGCGGATGGCTCTCTTGAGTCGTCGCTATACGCAGGAAAGGTTTGGCAAGACCATACGCTTTTATGTACCCTTGTACCTGACTAACTCCTGTATCAACCATTGTGTGTATTGCGGCTTTAACCATGAGAACGATATTCGACGGATCATCCTGACTGAAGAGCAGATTCTGCAGGAAGTGGAAGCCATCAAGGCAATGGGGGATTTTAGGCACATCCTCCTCGTGACGGCTGAGAATCCGCGTGAGGCCGGTATTGATTACCTGGAGCGCGCCGTAGAGCTGGTGCGGCCTTTCTTTGCCTCCATCTCTGTGGAGGTACAACCCCTCACGGAGGAGGACTACCGCCGGTTAGCCAAAGCCGGTGTCAATGCCGTCTATTGTTACCAAGAAACGTATAATCGGGAAAGGTATAAGGTGTACCACCCCAAAGGCATGAAATCCAAGTACGATTGGCGGTTGGAAGCTTTTGACAGGATGGGGCGCGCCGGTATGCGGAAGATTGGTCTGGGCATACTCATAGGCCTGGAAGATTGGAGGATTGACGTGAGCCTCATGGCGAGCCATTTGCGATACTTGCAACGTAACTATTGGAAGACCCTTTACTCCGTTTCCTTTCCGCGCATACGCCCTCATGCCGGTGAGGGATTTAAACCCAATGTGGTGATGAGTGACAAGGAGCTGGCGCAGCTTATTTTCGCTTTTCGTATCTTCGACAGAGACATAGAGATGACTTTATCTACGCGCGAAAGCCCTTCCTTTCGAGACCCCTTGACCTCTCTGGGCATCACCTCCCTAAGTGCCGGCTCCAAAACCGATCCCGGTGGGTACACCGTCTTCCGCAATGAACTGGAACAGTGGGAGATTAATGACGCCCGAAGCCCTGCCGAAGTAGCGGACGCCGTACGGGCACAGGGCTATGATGTAGTGTGGAAAGATTGGGACCTTAGCTTGCAGTAACAGGAAAGGCCTTATTTTTGTACGGCTTCTCAACTATCGGGTCAATTAATGAACAATATGTATCGGCAAGAGGAAGTGTTCGAAAGGTTCAGAAACTCACTCATTCACGCGGAAGGGCATCTTCATATGGTCAGTAGTGTCATTCCCTCAGAGACGCAGGCCGCCTATTTCCGGGCTATGCAGCAGGAACGCATCACCAGGCAGCGTATGGGCATTGGCCCCGTACCCGTTGATGAGGCCGATGAGGCTTACCGAAGTTTATGTGACGAGCTTAGCGACCTGAATCAGAAAAAACATTCCATTGCCTTGTTGGTCTTGGCCGGTACCATAAGAGCCTACCGGCAACTGGAAGCTTATTCTGGTGAGGCCGAAGGCGAGTTGGCTGACTGGGTGCGCATGGCTTTTTCGGAGGTGAGCATCAGCCTACAGGTGGAGTTTCTGGAGGAGCCGCATGTCTTAGTTGCCTCAGGCTTGGGAGGCAAAGGCGACAGAATGCGCTTTTTTGCCCTCTTCCGATCCAATGACAATATACCTTTTGAAGACTACCAGTGCCGTTTTATGGAGAAGGAGTTTGCCTATTCCCTTTCCAGTGAAGGCTGTGAGATAGACCGTTTGAAAGTAGGACAGCAGCACGTGGAACTACTGATTTTTGTCCCCGTTTCGGTGGATTTCTTTCGGGTGATAACCAAACTGGTGGAAGAATGTAATCAGTACGGGAATTTCCTCTCTCCTCAAATCTTTGTAACTAATGCGAAGAGAATGACCGAAGATGAGATTGAGCAGGCTTTGAGTGTCAATACCTAACTATGAAGACCTTAAGCCTGATTGTGCCCTGTTTCAACGAAGAGGCGATGATCCTCGAATCCTACCGACGTATGAAGGCGGTGGTGGATGCTTTACCCGAACATTGGAAGGTGGAGATTATCTACGTCAATGACGGCAGTACCGATGATTCCCGACGGATGCTTAATGAGATAGCGGTAGCCGACAAGCAAGTGAAAGTCCTGCATTTTTCTAGAAACTTCGGCCATCAACCTGCCGTCTCGGCCGGTATTCACCACTGCCGTTCCGACTTTGCTATCATTCTGGATGCTGACTTGCAAGATCCTCCCGAAACCATTCCCGACATCTTGGAGCTGCAAGAACGTGAGCAGGCCAACTCCGTCTACTGTGTCCGGCGCCTGCGTAGAGGGGAAAGTTCCTTTAAGCTTGTTAGCGCCAAACTTTTTTACCGCACCATGAATACCATGAGTGAGGTGCACTTCCCCCTTGATACGGGGGACTTTCGACTCATTGACCGCAAGATTATGAATGAATTCAACCGCCTGAACGAACGCGGTAAATACATTCGTGGGCTGATCAGTTGGGTCGGCTTTAAGCAGGTGCCTTTTTTCTATGAGAGGCAGCCCCGCCTTGCCGGTGAAACGAAGTATCCTTTAGCCAAGATGATCGCTTTCGCTTCCAAGGCCTTGCTCTATTTCTCCAAAAAACCCCTCAAAATGGCCATGAGTTTAGGCTTTCTCGCCGTTTTTCTCGGCTTCTTTTTGCTCATCTGGTTCACCTTGGGCAAAATTTACGGCTTCAGTCATGCCGAATCAGGGTGGACTTCGCTCATTACTATCATCATTTTCTTTGGTGGCGTACAGTTGATCACCGTTGGTGTGCTTGGACAATACATGGGTACGCTTTTCGACGAAATAAAAGCTCGCCCTGAATACATTGTAGATGAGATAGTTAACAATGAAGAGAAAGATGTTTAACAAAGTTTATATGTTCAAGAACATAGTTTTTCGGCAGTTTTCTTGCAAAGAGAAAAAAGCTGTCTACCTTTGTGACGTGGTTTTTTCATAATAGTATTAGATTTAAGGTTAACAATTGGTCAACGGCTGTCGTGAGACAGCCGTTGATATTTTATACCTACCCAATAAACTTCCTTTCTTCCCGTTCTTTACTTCAAAGACAACGGATGAAACCTCCCTGCTACCTCTTCGCCATCCTTTGCTCGCTTTTTTCCTTGACGGCTTCCGCTCAGAAGGAAACGATGCGAAACCAGCCATATGCCGACCTGAAGCTCTATCACTTCGGCTTCCATATCGGACTGCAAGCCCAAGACCTCATCCTTTACCATAATGGAAAGGTGATTGACAAAGAACAGTGGTTCGCCGAAATACCTTCCTATTCACCTGGTTTCTCTGTCGGAGTGATGGCCGACTTTTTCATGAATCTCTATGTCAATTTCCGTATCACTCCGACCATACACTTTGGCGACCGTAACTTCATTTTTAAGGAGCGATACTCCGGCGAACTCTTCCGCACCACTTCCCGCTCCAATTACGTCACACTCCCTCTTGACTTCAAGTTCAGTTCCATGCGTATCAACAATTACCGCCCTTACCTACTGGGCGGTATCTACGGTGCCTTGGACATCGGACGCAAAAAAGGCAACCCCATCCTTCTCCGGCAGGTAGACTACGGCCTTACCGTCGGATTGGGTTGCGATTTTTACCTCCCTTTTTTCAAATTCTGCCCCGAGTTGCGACTGGCCTTTGGTATCCCCGATTTGCTGGAAACCGATCGTCGCGACCTTATTGATCGTGACCGGGACAAGTATACCCGTTCCCTCCGTAAGGCGACCTCCCGCATGGTGGTGTTCACTTTCTATTTTGAGTGACCACGAAGTTTTCTCTATCTTTGCAGGCATAAGGTTAATCGTAATTTACAGTATGCTTAAGCAGATCATTCCGGCAAAGACTATCAAGGAAGTCACGAAACACATTGACCGGGCTAGGCGTTGTGTAATCGTAGCCCATACTTCGCCCGACGGCGATGCGGTCGCTTCCTCCTTGGCGCTGAAGTTCTTCCTGACAGGACTTGGTAAAGACGTCGCTGTCGTCCTTCCTGATGACTTCCCTTACTTTTACCGCTGGCTGCCCGCAAGCAACGACATTCTTATCTATAAAAAACATCCCTCCGATATTGATAAGATTATCGCTGAGGCTAACCTTATCTTTTGCCTGGATTTGAACGACCCTCGACGTCTGGGGATGCTCGCTGAGCCTGTTCTTGCCGCTGATGCTGTCCGGATACTGATTGATCACCACATAGCGCCTCTTCCCGGCTTTTGTCAATGTATGATATCCTGCCCCGATCTTTGTTCTACTGCCGAAGTCGTGTTCCGCCTCATCTGCCGGATGGGTATGTTCGAAACCATTAATCTCCCTATCGCGGAGTGTGTTTATACAGGGATGATGACCGATACCGGCTCCTTCGCCTACAGTTCCAACTATCCCGATATCTATACCATTATCGGGGAGTTGATTAAGATTGGCATTGATAAGGATAAGATTTACAGGAATGTCTACTGGACATCTTCAGAAGGAAGGCTTCGGCTGATGGGATACCTACTCTCTGAAAAAATGAAAATTTATCCCGAACGGAAAACCGCACTTATTACCTTGACCCACGCGGAAAAAAATCGATTCGGGCACCGCCCCGGTGATACCGAAGGCTTTGCCAATCTCCCGCTGGAGATTGACGGTATTTCTTTCTCTGCTTTCCTCAAAGAGGAGGCTGGATGTATACGCTTATCCTTCCGTTCCATAGGTAGCTTTCCCGTTAACTTGTTTGCTACCCATTTTGAGAGTGGCGGAGGGCATAAAAATGCAGCTGGAGGTACCTTTAAAGGGTCTTTGCCGGAGGCCGTGAAGTTTTTTGAGGAGGTACTAGCTACCTCTAACCCTACCTTGTTTGTGTAATTTCACAGTGTAGTAAACGTTAATAATGCAGAAAAAAAAGTTTGTCAAGGGCGCGTTATTTCTGGTAGTCTGCGCGGCATTTGCCTCCTCCTGCAGTAGTACGCCCACCTATGCCGATATGCTGGAAAAGGAGCAGAAAGCCATTAACGCCCTCTTGGCCGAAAGAGGTTTCGAAGTAGTTAAAAACTATCCTCCGGACGGCCTCTTTGATAAGGATGTGTTTTATAAGATGGACAATGGCGTGTATATACACGTCATTGATATGGGAGGCGAACGGGCTGCCTTAGGTGAAATCGTCCTTGCTCGATACACCGTGAACTACTTTTCCCTGGATTCAACCGCCTACACTTTTTTCTCCAATTATGGCCCGCACAGTAGCGGCACCATGCCCGTCAACTTTTATTACGGTAACTACTCTATCACCATCCGCAATGACGTGACGAGTACCTTGCAAACAGCCCTCGAAGCCGTGATGAGCGAAGGCTTGCAGTCAGGCCTTGAATATGTAGGGCACCGCGGTAAGGTGCGCCTTATCGTTCCCTTCAAGGTCGGCTGCTCAAGTGATATGTCGTCAGGGACGCCTGTCTTTTTTGAAACGGTAGAGTATAAGTTGATGCGCCGATTATGAGTTAACCAATGTCAAATATGAATGATCCTGACAGCATGACCACATATTCCTTTGACGAAGTCTACGCTGCGACGGTAGACTATTTTGCCGGTGACGAGCTGGCCGCGAAAGTATGGGCTACCAAGTATGCCCTCAAAGATGGGCAAGGGCGTATCTTCGAACGGTCTCCCGAAGATATGCATCGACGCCTGGCCAAAGAGATAGCGCGCATTGAGCGGAACTATCCCAATCCGATGACCGAAGAAGAACTCTTCGGCCTTTTTGACCGCTTTCGCTACATCGTTCCTCAGGGTAGCCCCATGACCGGTGTGGGCAATGACTTCCAGGTCTCCTCCCTCTCCAATTGTTTCGTCATAGGATTGGACGGACAGGCCGACTCTTATGGCGCCATTCTCCGTATCGACGAAGAGCAGGTGCAGTTGATGAAACGGCGTGGTGGGGTAGGGCATGATTTGTCCCACATCCGCCCCAAAGGCTCCCAAGTAAAAAATTCTGCCCTTACCTCCACCGGTATTGTCCCCTTCATGGAGCGCTATTCCAATTCTACCCGTGAAGTGGCGCAGGATGGGCGACGGGGTGCGCTTATGCTGAGCATTTCGGTGAAGCATCCCGACTCGGAAGCCTTCATTGATGCCAAGATGACTGAAGGCAAGGTAACGGGTGCCAACGTCTCGGTGAAGATAGACGATGCCTTTATGCAGGCTGTCCTTAATGACCACCCCTACATCCAGCAATACCCTGTGGATGCGATACACCCGGCGGTGAGTGAGGAGATTGATGCACGGGCACTTTGGAAAAAGATTGTCCGGAACGCTTGGAAGTCGGCCGAACCGGGTGTCCTTTTCTGGGACACCATCTTGCGGGAATCGGTGCCCGACAGCTATGCCGATCTCGGCTTTCGCTCCGTCTCCACCAATCCCTGTGGGGAGATTCCCCTCTGCCCTTATGACAGTTGTCGCCTGCTGGCCATCAACCTCTATTCTTACGTCGAAAATCCTTTCACGGAAGCCGCCTCCTTCAATTTTGACCTCTTTCGCAAGCACACCGCCCAGGCCATGCGTATCATGGATGACATCATTGACCTCGAGCTTGAAAAGATAGAACGTATACTCAGCAAGATTGATTCCGATCCCGAATCGGATGAGGTGAAGCAATCTGAACACAGGTTGTGGGAGAAGATTCGCAACAAGACTTGCCAAGGTCGGCGTACGGGGGTCGGTGTAACGGCCGAAGGGGATATGCTTGCCGCCCTCAATCTTCGTTACGGTACGGAGCAAGCCACAAAGTTTGCCGAGTCCGTACACAAGGCCTTAGCTTTGGCTGCTTATGCCTCCTCAGTGAACCTAGCCGCCGAAAGGGGACCTTTTCCTATTTTTGAGGCTGCTCGCGAAGCCACCAACCCTTTTATCCGACGCTTGGCGGAAGCCGACCCCACCCTCTACAAGGATATGTTAGTACACGGACGGCGTAATATTGCTTGCCTTACCATCGCCCCCACCGGAACCACCAGCCTCATGACCCAGACCACCTCAGGCATTGAACCTGTCTTCTTGCCCGTATACAAGCGGCGGCGTAAAGTAAACCCTAACGATACGGCGGCGAGGGTGGATTTCGTCGACGAAACGGGTGATGCTTATGAGGAGTACATCGTCTTCCATCACAAGTTTGTTGTCTGGATGCAAGCCAATCACATCCCTCAGAGCGAACACTATTCTCAGGAAGAGATTGATTCTTTGGTGGAGCACTCACCTTACCACAAAGCGGCCTCCAACGACGTGGATTGGATACAGAAGGTGCGCATGCAGGGGTGTGTGCAGAAATGGGTGGATCACTCTATCAGTGTGACCATCAACCTGCCGGCCGATGTGTCCGAAGAGTTGATCAACGACCTTTACGTCGAAGCATGGCGCTGTGGATGTAAAGGCTGTACCGTTTATCGCGAAGGTTCACGCACGGGTGTGCTCGTGGCCGCCGGCGATATGAAGAAAAAAGACAATTGTGACTGCATGGAGCCTCCCGTCATCGTGGCCAAGCGGCCGCGTGAATTGGAGGCCGACGTGGTGCGTTTCCGGAATAACCGTGAACGCTGGATCGCCTTTGTAGGGCTTCTCAATGGCCGTCCTTACGAGATATTTACAGGGCTGGCCGATGATGATGAGGGTATCATGCTACCCAAAAACATCACCAAAGGTACCATCATCCGCAACCAGTTTGAGAATGGAGTCCGGCACTATGACTTCCAGTTCAAGAACCGTCGGGGTTTCAAGATGACTATCGAAGGCTTGGATGGTAAGTTCAATCCCGAGTACTGGAATTATGCCAAACTCATTTCCGGCTTTCTCCGTTACGGTATGCCCATTGATCAGGTCGTCAAGCTGGTTCAGGGAATGGACCTGAACAGTGAATCCATCAATACCTGGAAGAACGGTGTTGAGCGTGCCCTCAAAAAGTACCTCCCCAATGGCTCGGTGGCTAAGGGTGAGCGGTGCCCCAACTGTGGTTTGGAGACCCTCGTCTATCAGGAAGGCTGCCTAAGCTGTACCAACTGCGGTGCCTCCCGTTGCGGCTAACCGTATATTTAATGTAGATCGCTGATTGTCAAACAGCTTACGGATAATACGCCCAATTAGCCCCGACCTTGGTGAAGGGAGGAAGGCTGAACAAGAGGCGGTGCACCGGCTCATTCACGAGCTGGCACCGGACAGCGGGTTGTCGCATCTGCCGAACGGTGCACCTTATATAGAGGGTTATCCGTACAATATCAGTCTTTCCCACACCAAGGGCTTCATTGCTTTTGTAGCGCATCCTAAGCCCTATCCGGCTGGGATAGACATAGAGTATAAGGGTGAACGGGTATTGCGTGTGCGAGAACGGTTTCTCACACCACAAGAGAACGCCGCCATTGACGAAAGCCATGCCGCCGAACATCTGCTCCTCTACTGGTGCGCCAAAGAGACACTCTACAAATTGCTACGCGATTCGGGTATAGACTTCCGCCATGCACTTCAGGTCATGCCTTTCCCCTTCGGGGAATCGGGTGCCATCAGGGTGACGGAGACCCACACCTCACCCCTGCCGCAATCCTTCCTGCTTGATTTCGAGGTCAGTCAGGACTATGTATGTGTGTGGAACAGGGAATGCAGACAGCCTTGCGGCTAACCCAGATAGTCTTTTAATAGACTGCTCCTGTCATCCATCCTAAGCCTTCGTATGGCTTTTTCTTTGATTTGGCGAACTCGCTCACGCGTAAGCCCAAACTTGTCCCCTATCTCTTCGAGGGTCATCTCCCTGCACCCTATCCCGAAGAACAGTCGAAGGATATCACTTTCCCTCTCGGAGAGGATGGACAGCACACGGTCTATCTCCTTAGACAGTGACTCGTTAATGAGTGTCGTATCGGCAATAGGGGCATCATCATTGACAAGGACGTCAAGCAGACTATTGTCCTCACCCTCCACGAATGGCGCATCCACAGAGATATGCCTGCCCGACACTTTCAGGGTATCGGATATCTTCTCCACCGGCATATCCAACTGCTCGGACAGCTCTTCGGGGGAGGGACGCCGCTCATTCTCCTGCTCAAAACGTGAAAAGGCTTTGGTGATCTTATTGAGCGAACCCACCTGATTCAAAGGCAGACGGACAATACGGGACTGTTCGGCAAGGGCCTGAAGGATGGACTGCCGTATCCACCACACCGCGTAAGAAATGAACTTAAAACCTCGTGTCTCGTCGAACTTCTCCGCCGCCTTTATCAGCCCCAGATTACCTTCATTGATTAAGTCGGGAAGACTCAATCCCTGATTTTGGTATTGCTTAGCTACAGAAACGACGAAACGCAAGTTGGCGCGGGTCAGTTTTTCGAGGGCATGACGGTCGCCCTTCCTAATCTGTTGCGCCAGCTCTACTTCTGCTTCTACGGAAATAAGTTCCTCACGACCAATCTCTTGCAAATACTTGTCAAGGGAAGCACTCTCACGGTTCGTGATTGACTTGGTGATTTTCAGCTGTCTCATTGGAAACTAACAATTTGGGCGCAAAGGTAAACAGTTCCTTTGAAAGATGAACTTTACGGGCTACTTTATTCAGGGTACGAGTTACTTTTTTATACCTTTGCCGCCCTCTCAAGAAGGGAGCAGTAAAGATGAAGGGAAGTAAGGTATATACCAAGGGGGGTGATAAGGGGTGGACTTCACTGGTGGGGGGGATAAGGATACCCAAGGGCGACCTGCGGATTGAGAGCTATGGGACGGTGGATGAGCTGAATGCGTTCATTGGGCTTTTGGGTGTGTCGGTGGAGGGGAAGGAGGATAAGGACTTCTTGTTGTATGTGCAGCGGAAGCTGTTTAGTATTGGGGCTTACCTTGCGACAGACACGAAGCAGGTGGGTGTGGTGGAGTGTGGGGTTAGGGAGGAAGATGTACGGCGGGTGGAGGGGGAGATAGACCGGGTGGAGGGGGGTCTTCCGGTGATGCGGTTTTTTGTGCTATCGGGAGGGAATGAGGGTGCATCGTTGGCGCATGTGTGCCGGACGGTGTGCCGGAGGGCTGAACGGGATATATGCCGGCTTGCTGAGGAGGTGCCGGTGGACGGCGTATTGTTAGCATTTGTTAACCGTTTGTCAGATTATTTCTTTGTACTTGCACGTAAAGAGAGCTTGAATAAAGGAGGGAGTGAAATAGTATGGAAGGGATGAATGGTGTAGTGAATAATGTATACCTTTGTGGTCATTGGGTGGAGTTACCTTAAATTTGTGACAGTATATGTATTGGACGTTAGAACTTGCTTCCAAAATGGAAGATGCGCCATGGCCGGCTACAAAGGATGAGTTGATAGACTACGCCCAACGTTCCGGTGCACCTATGGAGGTGATAGAGAACCTGCAAGAGATGGAGGACGAGGGTGAGATCTACGAATGCATGGAGGATATATGGCCGGACTATCCGAGCAAGGAGGACTTCTTTTTTAATGAGGAGGAGTATTGATTGTTATTTTTTAATGAGGGAGGCGGCCTTGATACGGATGTCTTTGAGGGGTCGGTCTTGGGTGTCGGTGGGGGAGTTTTGAATTTGGTCTACGACCTTCATACCGTCAATGACCTCACCGAAGACGGTGTAGCTACCATCTAAATGGGGTGCACCGCCGTCGGTCATGTAAGCTTGTCGCTGTTCGGGGGTGAGAGGTTGTCCGGAGGCGCGTTCGATCTTGTCTAACTCCATGGCTGTATAGTGCTTGCCGGTGACGATATAGAATTGGGAGGCGGAGGAGGCTTTTTGGGGATTGATCTGGTCACCGGTACGGGCGGCGCAAAGCGCACCGCGTTTGTGGAAATACTTGGGATAGATGAACTCGGCAGGGACGGTGTAGCCAAGATCACCGCTTTTCACCTCGCCGGCCTGAATCATGAAGAGCTTGATGACCCGGTGGAAGGAGACGTCGTCGTACAGCTTGGCACTGACGTTCTTGATAAAGTTGTCCCGGTGCCCCGGAGTCTCGGGATAAAGTTTGACTTTGATCTTACCCAGATCGGTATCCAGAAGCACTACGGTTTCGCGGGTCTGCGCCGAAAGGGGCAGGAGGGTAGCGAGGCAGAAGAAGGTGATCAATAAACGTTTCATATGTAGATGATTAAGTGTTAATAGCCAAAGATTTGTTCTTGAGTTAGGGTGGTGAGGGTACCGTAGGGGGCAAGCGCGTGGAGGTCAAGGTCACGGTCGTCGCCAAGGATACAGTATGTATAGTTGCGTCCCTTGATCCATTGTTTTTGGAAGGAGATGAGGTCGTCGAGGGAGAGAGTTTGTGCGGCATGATAGAGGTCTTTTCGGGAGTCGTGGGCAAGGCCGAGGTCATTGGCACGGATGAAAGCCCAGAGGACATCGTCCTTGGTGATGCGGTCGGTGCGGAGTCTTGCGATAAGGGCTTCGCGGGCTAAGGTGAAGGCGGCGGGTGATTGGGGCATGTCGTTGATGATGGAGTTGAAGGCGGTGATGGCGTCAGCCATTTTGTCATTTTGGGTGGCAATGAAGGCTCTGTAGATGTAAGGGCGCTCCAAGCGGTTGGGAGTGATGAGGTAGGCGGAGGCGGAGTAGGCGAGTCCACGAGCTTCACGCATTTCCTGAAAGACGATGGAATTCATGTTGCCGCTGAAGTACTCGTTGTAGAGATCGATGGTGGGTTGAAGGGAGGGGTTGAAGGATTCACCGCGGTTGGAGATGGCGGCGAAGTAGATTTGCTTGGCGTCATAGCGAGCGAGGAGGACTTTGTTGGAGGAGGAAAGTTGGTTGCGGAAGGGCAGAGGAGGTGGGATGGGTCGGAGGGAGGTGGGCGTGGAGTGGTATTGGTGAAGGAGGTGAAGGAGGGAGTCGGGAGAATGGGGTCCGTAATAGAGGATGGAGTGTTCAAAGGAGAAGATGTCATGGATGCGTTGGGTGAGGTGGAGGGGGTTCAAGTGTCGAAGTTCGTCGGCGGAGAGGATGTGGGTGAAGGGGGAATTAGGTCCCCAGATGGCATATTGAGTCAAGGCATGGAAGTTGGCGGATTGGCTGAGTTTGGCGTCGGCGCGGCTTTTGAGGATATCGTCGGTGAGGTTGGAGAGCTTTTCGGGATCGGGTTGAGCGTCGTGAATGAGCTCTTCGAGAAGGGCGAGGGCTTGGGGCAATTTTTCAGCTAGTCCGGAGAGGGAGACGTGGGTGCGGTCGGAGGTGCAAGAGACGTCGAAGTGGCAGGCGAGGCGGTAAAAGGCAAGGTTGATGTCTTTGAGGGAGCGGGAGGAGGAGCCAAGGTATTTGAGGTATCGGAAGGCGGTGCCGAAGGCTTTGTCGTGGTCGGAGCCTTGATTAAAGAGGAAGGTGAGGGAGAAGGTTTGGTTGGAGGGATTGAGTTTGTAGAGGAGGGGGATGTGGGCAGGGGTGGCGGAGAGGCGAGTTATTTGGGTATCGAAGTCGATGAAGACGGGTTCTATGGGGGGGACGTTGAGGGCGTCGCGCTGAATGTTGGTGAGGAAGGCGGAGGCGGTGTCGCGGTTGGTGAGAATGGGAGTAATGGAGGGTTTGTCCAATTTCTTTTCGTTGGGGTCTTTGCCAAGTTGCTTGTAGATGACGGCGTAGTTGGGGCCGAGGTATTTGGAGGCGAAGGCGGTGACATCGGATTTGGATATTTTACTGAGCCGGTGGATGGACTCGACTTCGTCTTTCCAGGCGGTGCGGTGAATGAAGGAGGAGACAAAGCGGTTGGCGCGGGCGGCGTTAGATTCGAGTTGTCGCATGAGGAAGAGCTTGTGGTTATTGACGATGGCATCGAGGAGGTCGTCGTCAAAGTCACCATGCCGGAGCTTATCTACTTGTTCGAGGAGGAGGTCACGTACTTGGTCTAAGGATTGTCCGGCTTTGGGTCGTCCGGAGGCCAGGAAGATGGAGTAGTCGGACAAGGAGTAGTTACCGGCGTAGGCGGAGAGGAGCTTTTGTTCTTGGAGGAGGTTGACGTCGAGGAGTCCGGCCTGTCCATTGCTTAGGAGCTCGGAGACGATGGTGAGGAGGTCAGCTTCTTGCAGGGAGTTGGCACCGGGCAAACGCCAACCGATGGAGAGGTTTTCGGCTTCGAGTCCAAGGACGACTTTTGTGAGGGGAGAGGAGTGGGGGTTATGGTGGGTGGGAGGAGGAGGAGGGAGGTTTGGGTTGGGCGCAAGGTGTCCGAAATAGCGGTCGATGAGGGTGACGACGGAGTCTGGGTCGAAGTCACCGGAGAGGCAGATGGCCATGTTGTTGGGGACATAGAAGGTGGAGTGGTAGCGTTTGATATTTTTGATGGAGGGGTTTTTGAGGTGATCTTGAGTGCCGAGGACGGTTTGGGTGCCGTAAGGGTGGTCTGGGAAGAGGGAGGCGAGGAGGGCTTCATAGACCTTACGGGCGTCCCGAGTGAGGGACATATTTTTTTCTTCGTAGACGGTTTCGAGTTCGGTGTGGAAGCCACGGATGACGTTATTTTGGAAGCGGTCGGCCTGGATGCGCGCCCAGATTTCGACTTGGTTGGCGGGGATGTCTTCGGTGTAGACGGTCATGTCAAAGCTGGTGTAGGCATTGGTACCGTCGGCACCGATGGCGGCCATGAGTTTGTCGTACTCGTTGGGGATGGCGAGTTTGGAGGCTTCAAAGCTGAGGGAGTCGATGGAGCGGTAGATGGCGTTGCGTTGGAGGGTGTCGGCGGTGAGCCGGTAGGCTTCGAAGCGTTCTTCGATGGCGTCGAGGAGAGGTTGTTCAAGCTCGTAGTTTTGAGTACCGAAGAGCTTGGTGCCCTTGAACATAAGGTGTTCGAAGTAGTGAGCGAGGCCGGTGGTTTCTGGGGGGTCGTTTTTGGCACCGACCCTGACGGCGATGTAGGTTTGGATGCGGGGCGTTTCCTTATTGACGGAGGTGTAAATTTTGAGGCCGTTGTTAAGGGTGTAAATGCGAGCGTTGAGGGGGTCGTCGGGGACCTGTTCGTAGGGGAAGTCGGATTGAGCGAGGGCCAAAGGAGCCGCGGCAGCGAAGAGGCAAAGGCGGCAGGCGAGGGGGAGAAAACGAAGGAGTGTGCGCATAGGAGTAAGATTAGTTTAGGCGCAAAGATAGGGATAATTTGGGAGGGGTAGGGGGTCATGGTAGGGGTTATTTTTTGGGAGGGGGAGTGTAGGAGGCGTCGAGTTGGTCGATGAAGAGTTGGAAGTGGGGGTGAAGGGGTGGGCGTGAGGCGTCGGTGTTGGAGATTCTAGCGACGCGGGTGCCCACGATGTCTAAGACACCGTG
>JAITRC010000014.1 GCA_031288615.1 Tannerellaceae bacterium | reverse complement strand
TTAGGACTTATCAAGGAAGGCGAACGCAAACGGCTTGAGCCCGGTAACCCCATCTACGCCGAAGTCATTGCTCGCTTCCTCTCCTCTCAACCTCAGATGGCCTTGTCCGTCGAAAACTCCCCCGCCCAATCCTCCAAGTTCATCCACGACGGCATTGTCGACATGGACCTCCTCCTCCTCGACTTCCGCAACTTCTGGCGCGAAAATTCCGACATCTGGGAGGAAAAACTCACCTACAAAGAGTCCGCTCCGCACCTCGTCCTTTTCGCCTTCCTCCAGCGCGTCATCAATGGCGGAGGACAGATCATCCGCGAGATGGCCACCGGCAAAGGACGTGTCGACATCAATGTCGTCTACCAAGGCCACAACTACCCCATCGAACTCAAAATCTGCCGGCAGCGCGAGAAACTTGACACCATCATCGCACAAGGCCTCGAGCAGACGGAGCGTTACATGGATTCACTCGGCTCAAAAAAAGCCCACCTCCTCATCTTTGACAACCACGACGGCCTCTCTTGGGAGCAGCGCCTCTGGACTCGTACCCACACCACCTCCACCGACGCCCACATCACCATCCTCGGCTCCTAACCCCCCCCCCTCTTCCTCAAACTTTATATTTCTTTAACGACTACCCCCTTGACTTCCCCATTTCCCCTTCTTATCTTTGCGCCCGTGTCTTTACACCCCTCGTTCTTTGACTTCTTGAACAAACCCCTCCCTCCACTTGTGAACAACTCTTAACGACTTCCTTCACACTCCTTTACAAATCTGTGAATTTGTGCAACTCGAAAATTTTTTTTCGCCCTCTCCTCCTTACTTTCGCCCCTTTCTCCTCTTTTTTCGCCCTCTTTTTCACCCTTCCTCCAGACACCTCTCTGTGAACAAATGTGAACCGATTTATTCACACCTCGCAACAAATCTGTGAATTTGTGCAACTCGATTTCACTTTCCTCTTTTATACTACCTTTGTGCCCGTTACGCTTACTTGGGTTGTACTTAAAAAGCTTTTTCATGCACACGGAGCTTCGTTTTACCGGTTTGACTGATGCACAAGTCCAACAGAACCGCCTCACCTTCGGCGCCAATACCCTCACCCCTCCTCCCAAATCCCCTTGGTACCGCGCCCTCTTTGATAAGTTCACCGACCCCCTCATCATCATCCTCCTCGTCGCACTCGCACTCTCCATCGCCGTCGCCGCCTACGAGTTCCTCGCCCACAACGCCAACCCCTCCGTCTTCCTCGAACCCCTCGGCATCCTCGCCGCCATCCTCCTGGCTACCGTCGTCGGCTTCCTCTTCGAGCTCTCCGCCAACAAGAAGTTCGACGTCCTCAACCAGGTCAACGACGATACTCCCGTCACCGCCATCCGCAACGCCTTCATCTCCCAAGTGCCCAAGAGGGACATCGTCGTCGGAGACATCGTCATCCTCGAAACCGGTGAAGAAGTTCCTGCCGACGGCTCACTCCTTGACGCCGTCTCTCTCCTCATCAACGAGTCCACCCTCACCGGCGAACCCTCCGCCCGCAAATCTGCCGACCCTAACGACAACGACCCCGATGCCACCTACCCCTCCAACACCGCCCTCAAAGGCACCACCGTCCTCGATGGACACGCCACCCTCCGTGTCTCTGCCGTCGGTGACCACACCGAATTCGGCAAGGTCTACCAAGGTACTCGTATCGATGACTCCGTCACCACCCCTCTCAATGCCCAGCTCACACGGCTCGCCAACCTCATCTCCAAAGCCGCCTACGCCGTCGCCGCCCTCGTCTTCCTTGCTCGCTCCGCCTCCTTCTTCCTCAACCCTGATCCCGCCCTCCACGCCGACTTCGCCCTCGCCGCCTCCTATTTCCTCAACACCCTCATGATCGCCGTCACACTCATCGTCGTCGCCGTCCCCGAAGGACTACCCATGGCCGTCACCCTCTCCCTCGCCCTCTCCATGAAGCGCATGCTCGCCAACAACAACCTCGTCCGCAAGCTCCATGCCTGCGAAACCATGGGCGCCGCCACCGTCATCTGCACCGACAAAACCGGTACCCTCACCCAAAACCTCATGTCCGTCGCTCATACTCACTTCTTCCCTCCTAACGACCTCCCTAACCTCGTCCATGAAGCTATCGCCTCCAACTCCACCGCCTTCCTCGACCTCTCCGACCCCACTCACCCCAAACCCCTCGGTAACCCCACCGAAGCCGCCCTCCTGCTCTACCTCCATTCCATCGGCGTCAACTTCCTCCCGCTTCGCGACACCAACCCTCCCATTGACCAACTCACCTTCTCCACCGAACGTAAGTTCATGGCCACCCTCATCCACTCCTCCTACTCCCACCAACCCACCCTCCACCTCAAAGGCGCTCCCGAAATCATCCTCAGCCTCTGTAACCACATCCCACACTCCCTTGACCATATCAACCAACTCCTCGCCTCCTACCAAAACCAGGCCATGCGCACCATCGCCTTCGCCTACCAAACCCTTCCTCCCGACTGCAACCCCATCAACCACTCCTCTCACTCCCTTGAACACCCCGACCTCACCTTCCTCGGCTTCGCCGCCATCGCCGACCCCATCCGACCCACCGTCCCGCACGCCATCCAATCCTGCTCCAACGCCGGCATCGACGTCAAAATCGTCACCGGTGACACCCCCAACACCGCCATCCAAATCGCCAAACAAATAGGCCTCTGGACTTCCAACACTCCCACCTCCGCCATCCTCACCGGTGACCAATTCGCCGACACTCCCGACGAACAACTCCTCCCGCACCTCAACGACCTCAAAATCATCGCCCGCGCTCGACCCCTCGATAAGCAACGACTTGTCCGACTGCTCCAATCACTTCACCACGTCGTCGCCGTCACCGGCGATGGCACCAACGACGCACCCGCGCTCTCCGCCGCCCACGTCGGCCTCTCTATGGGTGACGGTACCTCCGTCGCCAAAGAAGCCTCCGACATCACCATCCTCGACAACTCCTTCGACTCCATCTCCGCCGCCGTCCTCTGGGGACGCTCCCTCTACCAAAACATCCAACGCTTCATCCTCTTCCAGCTTACCATCAACGTCGCCGCCTGTCTCATCGTCCTCATCGGCTCCGCCACCTCCACCCAATCCCCCCTCACCGTCACCCAAATGCTCTGGGTCAACCTCATCATGGACTCCTTCGCCGCACTCGCACTCGCCTCCCTTCCACCCAATCCCGCCGTCATGAACCTTCCACCTCGCACCCCCAATGCACCCATCATCCCCAAACACATGCTCTCTGCCATCCTCGCCTCCGGCGCTATCTTCACCATCGCACTCTCCGCCTTCCTCCTCTTCCTCAAATCCTTTGACCTCACCCCAGACTCCCCCCTCCCTCTTCCCTCCAATACCTCCACCCTATCCCTCTACGAACTCTCCCTCTTCTTCACCGCCTTCGTCCTCATCCAATTCTGGAACCTCTTTAACGCCAAAGCCTTCATGACGCACCGCTCCGCCTTCCATTCCATCTTCAACGCGCCCACCTTCCTCGCCACCGCCTCCCTCATCCTCATCGGACAATTCCTCATCACCGCCTTCGGCTCCACCCTCTTCAATACCACACCTCTCTCCTCCTCCCACTGGCTCGCCCTCTTCGCACTCACTTCCCCCACCCTCATCCTCCCCGAACTCTTCAGACTATTCAAACACTAATACCTTATAGCATCATGCAAAAGCTCACCCTCCTCGTCCTCGCTGCCGGTATCGGCACCCGCTTCGGCTCCCTCAAACAACTTAACCCCGTCGGGCCTCACGGAGAAACCATCATGGACTACTCCATCTTCGATGCCATCCGTGCCGGCTTCAACGACGTCGTCTTCGTCATTAGACGTGACTTTGAAGACGCCTTCCGGCACACCATCCTCCCCAAATACCAAAACCTTATCCCCACCCAAACCGTCTTCCAGGATATCGATGACCTCCCCTTAGCCTTCAACCTACCCCACAACCGCGCCAAACCCTGGGGCACCAACCACGCCATCCTCGCCGCCCGACACGCCATCTCCAACCCCTTTGCCACCATCAACGCCGACGACTTCTATGGCGCACATTCCTTCTCCCTCCTCTATGACGCCCTCGCCGCCCTTCCCTCAGACTCCGAAAACCTCTACACCATGGTCGCCTACCAACTCCAACATACCCTCTCCGAATTTGGCACCGTCTCCCGAGGCATCTGCACCGTCTCTCGCGATGGCTTCCTCTCCAAAATCAAAGAGCACCGCTCCATCTCCTCCATCCGGCACAACCAAATCAATACCCCCGTCTCCATGAACCTCTGGGGCTTCACCCCTGACTTCTTCACCCACTCCCAACGTGCCTTCCTTCAGTTCCTTGAGAAAAGCTTCTACTCCCCTAACAACGAATTCTTTATCCCCACCACTGTCAATAACCTCATCGCCAACCAGCAAGCCTCCGTCAAAGTCCTCCACACTCCCGACCAGTGGTTCGGCATCACCTTCCCCAACGACAGACCCACCGTCGTCGCCAACCTCGCCGCCCTCCACGCCTCCTCCACCTACCCCTCCCCCCTCTTCTAACGGAGTAATGCTACTTTTGTGGGTGAAAAAAAGCAAGGGAGCATGGAGCAGGGTAAACGAAGGATGGTGCGGGAGCGAGGAAAACAGGAGAGGAAGGAAGTGTTGTTGGGGTCATTGGGGGTAGTGTTGGTGGTATTGTTGGGGGTGAGTGGGTGTGCGGAAAGCCCGAAGTCGGGAGGCCCTCGATCGCTGTACTACACCCGGGGGATAGGGGTGTACCCGGGATTGCCGTCGGAGGACGGAAGCCCGGAGTTGGTGTCGGATGAGCGGTACCGGAATATTGCGAAGCATAGGAAGGTGTACCATTCGTCGAGCTACGACTATAACCTGACGGGTCACTTGGCGACGGACGGGATCATCACGGAAGAGGAACCGGCGACGCTATATGTGGGAACTCAGGCAGGAGCACTATCGAAGGATGAGCGAGAGTGTCTGTTTGACGGGAAGAAAGACTCGAAGTGCCAGATGGAGGCGCGGGATAGCATCTCGCTGTATGTGAATATGCGGGGGTACCGAGCGGAGATAGATAGGACGGTGTTGAAAGGGGAGGTAGGCTATGAGCAGGGGGAAGTGCATGGGTATGTGATTAAGTGCTACGGAGGTGAAGCAGGTGAGTGGGAGCTATTGGGGGAAGTTAGGGGAGAAGGGAAGAAGGAGTTGGATGAGTTGGTGAGGTTTGAGAAGGCGGTAAACTACGGGTCGTACCGGTTGGATATAGAATCGGAGGGAGCGGTGTATTGGTCGTTGAGTCAATGGGAGTTTTACTGGGGGGAGATGGAGGTGGATATACGTCCTACACACCTATTCACGAGTGCATGGATGAGCGCTGGGGTAGGTGAGGAGTGGCTATTGGTGGACTTGGGGACGGAGGCGCGGTTTGACAAGGTGAATATACATTGGATCAATAAGGCGGTAGAGGGGAAGATATTGGTGTCTACGGACGGTCGGAAGTGGAAAGAGGTGGGATTATTGCCGGGCGGTCCGGAGCGAATAGACGCGCTGAACTTCGGGTCGGATCAGGTGGGTCGGTATGTGCAATTGCGGATGACGAAGTCAGGGGATGGGGGATCGTATGTAATGAGTGAGGTGGAGGTATGGGGTCGAGGTGGGTTGAAGGCACGTCCTAAGGGGGAGGAGTTGGTGAAAGGGAATGAGTGGAACCTGCGGGGCGGGGATTGGAAGGTGTCACGAGGGTCGGAGGTATCAGGGGAAGGGGAGTCGATATCGAAGGTGGGGTATGATGTGGGGGAGTGGTTGGTGGCGACGGTACCGGGGACGGTTCTGACGAGCTATGTGAAAGCTGGAGCGGTGGGGGAGGTATCGGAGTCATTCTTCAATGGAGACTTTTGGTATCGGAAGGAATTCCGGTTTCCAGAGGAGTTCAAGCGAGAGCGGGTGTTTTTGAACTTCAAGGGGATAAGCTGTCAGGCGGCGGTGTATGTGAATGGGTGGGAAGTGGGTCGTATAGAGAGCGCGTTCAAGCGAGGGGAGTTCGACGTGACGGAAGTGTTGCAGGAGGGCTTGAATGTGGTGGCGGTGCGGATAATCAAGCACTCGAGTATAGGGTTCGGAATATGGGATGAAGTGTATCTGCGCACAACGGGGAAGGTGAGTATAGAATCGCCGTTTATCCGGTCGAAACTGCCGCTACCCGATACCACACGGGCAGACCTGTTCATCGAGGTGTGTCTGCGGAACCACACGGAGAAGTCCGTGTGGGGGACATTGCGCGGGCGGTTTGGGGAGAGCCTATTTGAGCAGGAGGTAAGTTTGCAGGGGGAGGAAGAGAAGCGGGTGCTATTGAATCCACAGACTCATCCGGTGTTGCGGGTGGAGCAACCGCGTCTGTGGTGGCCTCAGGGGT
This sequence comes from Tannerellaceae bacterium, assembly GCA_031288615.1. The sequence goes on along the minus strand of JAITRC010000014.1, from coordinate 28,839 downwards.
ATGGGTCAGCGAATCTGTATGAGGTGGAGCTGAGCTTTGAGGAGGACGGGGAAGAGAGCGACATCAAGCGGTTTCATACAGGGATCCGTGAGATGGATTATAGGGAAGCCGGCGGGAAACAGCGGCTGTACATCAACGGTCGGCGGTTTATCGGTCGTGGCGGGAAGTGGGGACTTTCGGAGTCGAACATGAATTACCGGTCACGGGAGTATGATATAGCGGTGGGTCATCACGCGCACATGCACTTTACGATGCTGCGGAACTGTGTGTGTCAGACGTCTGAGGCGTTGTATGAGGCGTGTGACAGGCACGGGATTATGGTGTGGCAGGACTTTGGGTTATCGAATCCATGTGCGGAGGATTTTGTGAAGCGGATCCGGAATCACCCGAGTATAGCCATCTACACGGGTGGGAATGCAGGAGGGGTGGTGAGTGAAGGAGGTAGTGCGGAGTCGTCAGGTACAATCAGCGCGATGATAGAGAAGGCCTTCGGAGCACCGGCCAACGCAGAGCAGTCCACGCAGTGGTCGCAATGGATCCACTATGCCGGTTACCGAGCGATGTTTGAGGGTCGTAGTGAAGATCGTGAAGGGTTGTTGCTGTGTCTGAGTCACCCGTCATGTCCGTCGGAGGAGGGTACACCGTACGACTACTACTTTGAAGCGACGGCGGCGTATTTTGGATGCCGAAAGGCGAATGAGCCGTTGCATATACAGTGGAATCCCATCTGGGACGGGGTGGAGGTGGTGAACTACCATGGGGGGAATCGCGAAGGTCTTGTCGCGACAGCGGAACTGATCAATATGGATGGGAGTGTGCGTTGGTCAAAGGATACCCTCATAGGTTGCAGCGAGGATACGACGGTGAAGTGCTTCAAACTGGAGCTACCGCGCACACTATCCACCGTGTACTTCATCCGGTTGACGCTTAAGGAGCCGGGAGGAGCGTTGGTGTCGGACAACTTCTACTGGCGCGGCAAAGAGGAAGGGAACTACCAAGCACTACACCAGCTACCGAAGACGAGCCTGACGGTGAAGACGGAGTCGGATGAGCTAGGAGGGGAATGGACACTGACCACGACGCTGGTGAATAAGAGCAGCACACCGGCACTGATGGTGCAGGTGCAGGTGTTGGGTAATGTCACGAGGGAGCGGATGCTGCCGGTGTACTTCAGTGACAACTTCTTTTCCTTGATGCCGGGGGAAGGGAAGACAGTGACGATGCACCTACAAGACGTGGATACACGAGGAGAGCAACCGGAGGTGCGAGTATCGGGCTTCAATCTCTAAAGACGGATGGATAAACAGAAGTACAAGTACAGAAACAAGCGGAAGCAAAAGCAAAAGCCCGGTGTCAGTTCACGCCGTGTGCGGAATGACGCGGAGATGCATGCGATACTGGCGGAGTTTGGTCTGCCAAGCAGCTATCCCGGAGCCATTGAAGCGCAAGCGGAAAGGATAGGGGAAAGTATATCGGAGGCGGAGGTGAGCCGTCGGGAAGACTTCAGGTCAATACCGACGTTCACGATAGACCCTGTTGACGCGAAGGACTTTGATGACGCACTGTCGGTGCGTCGGTTGGGGAACGGCAATTGGGAGGTGGGAGTGCACATAGCAGACGTGACGCATTATGTGCCTACCGGCAGCGGGATAGAAGAAGAGGCTCGAAAGCGGGGGACATCGGTGTATCTGGTAGACCGGACGGTGAGTATGTTGCCGGAACGTCTGAGCAACTATATCTGTTCGTTGCGTCCGGAGGAGGACAAGCTGTGCTTTTCGGTCATCTTTGAGATGGATGGAGAGGCGTGGGTGAAGGGGTCTCGGTTGGTGCGGACGGTGATACGAAGCGATCGGCGGTTCACCTACGGAGAGGCGCAGGAGGTGATAGAGCGAGGTGAAGGAGCGTATAGCAAGGAGCTGGTGGGACTGAATGCACTGGCGTTGAAGCTGCGGGCGAACCGGTTTGCGGCGGGAGCAATCAACTTTGATCATTATGAGGTGAAGTTTGAGATAGGTGAAGAGGGCGAACCGCTGCGGGTGTACTTCGAAGAAGCGAAAGAGTCGAACAAGCTGGTGGAGGAGTTCATGCTATTGGCGAACCGAAGGGTGGCGGAGGAGTTTGCAGGGGTGGGAGGTCGTAAGCCGCCGACGTTCGTGTACCGAATCCACGAGCCACCGGACGCCGAGAAGATCACGAACTTCGCTGCGTTCGTATCCCGGTTAGGGTACAAGCTTAATACACAGGGGACGGCAAAGGATCTATCGAAGGCGATCAATGGTCTGCTGGAGTCGGTGCGCGGTAAGCGGGAAGAGAACCTGATTGAGACGCTGGCGGTGCGGGCGATGCAAAAGGCGCGGTACACGACCCAGAACGCGGGTCACTACGGTCTGGCGTTCAGCCATTACACGCACTTCACTTCGCCGATACGTCGGTATCCCGACATGCTGGTGCACCGGTTGCTGACGCGGTATCAGTCTGGCGGGGGCAGTCCATCGGCGAAGGAGTATGAGGCGTTGTGTGAGCATGCGACAGCGATGGAGATACAAGCCACGAACGCTGAACGCGCCTCAATCAAGTACAAGCAGGTGGAGTATATGCAGGATAAGGTGGGGGAGACGTTCGAAGGGATTATCTCTGGGGTGACGGAGTGGGGCCTGTACGTGGAGCTGAACGAGAACAAGTGCGAGGGTCTGGTGCCGATACGAGACTTGGGTGACGACTACTATGAGTTCGACGACAAGAACTACTGCCTGGTAGGTCGTCGAAAGCATCAGGTGTACCGCTTGAGTGATCCATTGACGATACAGGTGGCCTCGGCGAACCTGAGTCGTCGTCAGCTTGACTTTAGGCTCTATGACGCGACAGCGCCTGCACGCCCTGCGGGGGGTCACAAGAGAAGGTATAGAAGAGTAAGGAAGCAGTAAGATGAACAACTGGTTTGAGTGTAAGGTATCGTTCGACAAGATGATGGAGAACGGGATGCTGAAGAAGGTGACGGAGCCGTATCTGGTGGACGCGCTGTCGTTCACGGAGGCGGAGGCACGGATCATCGAAGAGATAAAGCCGTTCGTGTCAGGAGAGTTTATCGTGACGGACATCAAGCGGTCACGTCTGTCGGAGATCTTCTTCAACGAGGGCGGGGACCGTTACTACCTGGTGAAGGTGTGCTTTGTGACGGTGGACGAGAAGAGTGGGGCGGAGAAGAAGACCATCGGGCGGATGCTGTCTCAGGCGTCGGACTTCAAGGAGGCGGTGTCTGTATTTGAGGCGGGGATGCAGGGGACGCTGTCGGACTACACGATAGCGAGTGTGACGGAGACAGGGTTGGTGGACATTTACCCGTATGCTGTCGATCGCGGATAACCTGCAGCGTCTACGGTCAGAGCTGCCATCGGGAGTGAAGCTGATAGCGGTGTCGAAGTATCAGCCGGTGTCGTCGGTGCGGGAAGCGTATGCGGCGGGTCAGCGGGTGTTCGGAGAGAATCGCGCCCAAGAGCTTGAGGAGAAGCATCGCCAGCTACCGAGGGACATAGAGTGGCACTTCATCGGGAGCCTACAGACGAACAAGGTGAAGGTGATAGCCCCGTATGTGCACACGATACACAGCATAGACTCGCAGCACCTGCTTGAGGAGGTGAGCCGTCAGGCGGCGAAACAGGGGCGGGTGATCCAGGTGTTGCTTCAGCTACACCTGGCACGGGAAGCGACGAAGCATGGTATGAGTGAGGAGGAGTGTCGGGCGGTGGTGTCGGGGTTTCGCCCCGAAGACAATCCATGGGTGCGGATAGCGGGGCTGATGTGTATGGCGTCGTTGACGGAGGATAGGGAGCGCATCCGTCAGGAGTTTGGTCAGCTGCGGAGGCTCTTTGAGGGGATACGGAGGGAGTTTGTGGAGAGGCCGTACTTCCGGGAGCTGTCGATGGGGATGAGCCAAGACTATGGTGAGGCGTTGTTGGAAGGGTCGACGATGGTGCGCATAGGGACGGCAGTCTTTGGGGGTCGGTAGTAAAGGCTATCTTTGCGGGACAAGACAAGCATAGAGGTATATGAAGACAGCAATCATCGGCACGGGGAACATCGGGACAGCCATCGCGCAAGGGCTCTTGAGAGGGACACTGACTGAAGTGGAAGAGGTGACGTGTACGGTACGGTCAGGCGAATCGGTTGAGCGCCTACGAGGGCTACTGCCTGAAGGGGTGCGCGTGACGCGGGACAATGGGGAGGCGGTGGTCGGGAGCAAGCTGATCATCGTTGCGGTGAAGCCGGGTCTGGTGAAGGGGGTGATCCAGGAGATCAGGCCATGGTTGACAGAGGAGCATCTGTTGGTGTCCGTAGCGGCAGGTGTCACGATTGAGGAGCTGTCGGGGTTTATGGGAGAGAAGGGAAGGGTGATCCCCCTGTACCGGTTGATGCCGAACACGGCACTGTCGGTCTCACAAAGCGTGACACTGCTGAGCGTTGGCGGGCAAAGCGGGCTGCGTAGAGCTAGCCTGGAAGGAGGTGAACACCTGTGCCGTCTGTTCAGTGAGCTGGGTGGGGTGTACGTGATCCCAGAGTCGTTGATGGAGTCGGGGACGTTGCTGACCTCTGCAGGCATAGCGTTTGCGCTGCGGTACATCCGGGCGGCCACCGAAGGCGGTGTGGCGCTTGGGTTCACGCCGGCGCTGGCGCAGGAGTTGGTGATGGGGACAGTGTTTGGAGCAGTCAGCCTGCTGAAGGCCAAGGGGGGCCACCCTGAGGTGGAGATAGACAAGGTGACCTCGGCGGGCGGGGTGACGATACGGGGTCTGAATGCGATGGAGGCGGGTGGGTTCACCGCCGCGGTGCAGGCAGGACTGCGTTTGTAGAGAGGGAGACCATGAAGGAGGTGGCGGAAGGGTGGTAGTTGGCTAGTGATAGTGAGAGGGCGAAGCGGCGGATACGGATGCCAGCGCCAGCGGAGAAGCCGCCAAGCAGATTGGCATTGAGGACCTGGAGGTCAGAGTGTCGTTTTGGGTTGAAGCCGACGGCAAGGAAGAGGTTGTCGGAAGGGATGAGATCGACGCCGAAGATGAGGTGTTTAAGGAAAGTAAGGGAGGTTTGGTGCAGCGAGACAGCGGTGAGGGTCAAGCGGATAGGGGCGTGAGCCAGGCGGTAACTGAGCCCCAGTTGGAGGTCGAAAGGAAGAGGCTGGTGGGTATTTCCCTCATAAGTGGCCAGCTGTGCGCCGATGTTCTTGGCGGCGACGCCGAAGGCGAGGTTGTTCTCTTCATTGAAGTAGCTTAGTCCGGCATCGGCGGCAAGTCCGGAGGCGGTGTATCCGGCAAAGGTGGAGTAGAGGAACTTCAAGGCAAGTCCACCCCTCCAGCAGTAGGAGAGGTCATAGCCATAGGTGGCCTGAAAGGCAAGGTCTTGAGCATCAAGGCGTGCACCTGTCAAGGAGCCGTTAGGGAGGGCTTCATCGACAGCGCCATAATTGAGGTAGGAGATGGCGAGTGCCCAGGCGCCGCGAGTACCGAGGGCACGTGTATACAAGGCACTACCGAAGTGAATATCAGCCAGATAACTCAGGTAAGAGAGGTGGAGAGTACCGGACATTTCGCTACCTAAGAGTCCGGGATTATGTAGGACGGCAGCGGCATCTCCGTCGACGAGCGAGACGGCCTCACCGCCCAAGGCATTGACGTGAGCGGAGGTGGGGTATCGGAGGAAGGCGAAAGCCTCACCGCCCTGCTGCGCCAAAGACGGAAGCGCAAACGAGCAGAAGCATAAGGCTGAAGTGAGCGGGAAGCTGGGCATGAGGTTAAAGGTAAGGATTGTAGTTTTTTTCGCCAAAGATGGTGGTCTGCGTACCGTGTCCGGGGTAGACAATGGTTTCATCGGGTAGGCAGAAGAGCTTGCTTTTGATGGCGGCAATGAGAAGTTCTTCGTTACCAGCCCAGAGGTCGGTTCGTCCGATGCCACCGGAGAAGAGGGCGTCACCGGAGACGAGGTATCGGTACTGTTCATTGTAGAAGGTTAAGCTGCCGGGAGAGTGTCCGGGGACGAGGATACATCGAAGGGTGGTTTCACCGAAGGTGATCTCGGAACCGCCGACGAGGTCAGGCTCGACCTTGACTTCGAGTGGACGCAAATTGATATTGAGGGTGCGCGCCTGCTCGGAAGGGGAGGGTACTTTCTCCACTTCGGCGCGGTGCGCGTGAGGGTAGAGCCCATAGGTGTTGAGGATGAAGTCGTTGCCCAAGACATGGTCAAGGTGGAGGTGAGTGCAGAGGTTGTACTGGAGCTTCAAGCCCATTTCGTCGACGAAGTTGGAGAACTCTTTTTCCTCCTCGTAGGTGTAGCAACCGCAATCGATGACGACGGCATTTTTGGTGTCGTCATAAAGGATGTAGGTGTTCTCATGAAAGAAGTTCACCGTAAATATTTTTACCGTCAGCATGATTTGATAGATTTATTATGAGCGGAAAGGGGCAGATAAAGTACTTTTTTTGCATGGAACCAGGGGTGAGGGAAGTAGTCGGAGAGGTCGGTGGCGAGCGCCAATTTATGAAAAGGGCGAAGTTCATCGGTCAAGTCACCGCCTTTGAGGCAGATGAGTCCGTTGGGCAAGGCATTGAACTGTTCGGTGCGGATGTTCTTTCTGACAATGGAGGCTAGGAGGGTGAGCGGCAGCGCGGCTCGACTGACCACGAAATCAAAGAGCCCCGTTTCCTGCTCCGCCCGCTGCTGTCGGCAAACGACGTTGGTGAGTCCGAGCGCCTGCACGATGGCGCGGCAGACGTCGATCTTCTTACGTGTACCGTCGATGAGGAGGAAGCGCACCTCAGGGAAAAGGATGGCTAAAGGGATACCGGGGAAGCCACCGCCGGTGCCAACATCTAAGACAGCGGAACCGGGCCGGAAGCGCAAGAACATGGCAATGCCGAGGGAATGTAGGACGTGATGCAGGTAAAGGTTGTCAATATCCTTGCGAGAGATGACATTGATACGGGCATTCCAGAAGAGGTAAAGATTTTGGAGCTCGGCTAAGCAAGTGCGCTGCCGGAGATCAAGAGCAGGGAAGAGAGAGAGGATAAGTTCCATGTGTGTCAAAAGGAGTTTGGGAGGAGGAGGTGATTGAAGTCGGCGTAGGGGATATGGACTTCGATGGTGCCGAGTACGTAAGCGGCAATTTCGTAGGCATTGAAGGCATAAGTGATGCCGGAGTCATTGAGGAAGAAATTACCGTTGGGGAAAATCTCCTTGACATTGAAGAAGCCCAATTCTTCTAAGCGTAAGGGGTCGTCGACACCGTACTGAAGGCAAAGCTCTTTGATGATCAAGTCGGCCATTTCATATTCGTAACCCTTGACAAAGAGATTGAATTCGGTGATATGTTCGGAAGAGTTGAGAGAGAGGGAGTAGAAAGAAGTGGTGGCATAGCCGTGTGCACCCCCGGCATAAGAAGACATATAGACGGCAAAAGAGAGGAGGTTGTTCTGATTATAAAGGATGGAATCGCGGCGGTACTCGAAATAAGAGAACCAAGCCTGTAGGGGGAGTTCTTCGGCGATTTCCTTGTCATCAATAAAATCGGCTTCGAGCTGGCGGTACTTGTCGAGGTAGGCGTTGAGGTAGTGCAGGGAGGCATCATGAGGTGAAAAGCCATCGTAATTCATTCCGTAGAAGGCGGTGACGAAGAAGTTTTGGATGTCGGCCAGGCGTGCGGTGTCGGGCCAGGTGATGGGGAAGATAAAGGCGTGCTCAATGAGGCAGGCGGGGTTGGCGGAGTCTTGGAGGAGGTGGTAAGTTTCGTGGAGTCGGATGTCGTCGAAGGCGATACGGTTATTCTTAAGGCCGTCGTTGGCGCAGGCGAAGCATGCCGCGAAGAGCGCTAAGGCGAGGCCTGAATGCAGAGGTTTCATGTTTGCATAAATTGATTGCGGCGCAAAGGTAGGTATAATTGTTGGGAGAAATGGAGTTGCACAAATTAACAGATTTGTTAAGGGGTTTAAATTTAGCAAGCTCAAGTTTGACGAGTTCGCGGGCGAAGGTAGAGGGGAGGGAGGGGTGAAAATTCACGACGGCACCGTAACGGTGCATTTATGTCAGAGAAGTAGATTGGAAGTAGTAACGGAGGGGAGGGGGGGGGGGGGAAGGGGATTACCTAAGTTCTCGCAGAACTTGGTACTTCCAATTCGAACTTTCCGTCCACATTCGTTACGGTTCCCAGTGTCGTACCCTTGACCACTACTGAGGCACCAATCACCGGCTCCCCATCTTCACCCGACAGGACTGTCCCTGTCACCCGTGTTTTCTGAGCAACCGTAACAGCTACGCTCAGTATCAAGCATAACCACACGAATACTACTTTTTTCATGTCTTTATTTGTTAGTTAATCCAAGAATCAAGGGACAAATGTAGTAGTTTTTCTCAATTGGAAGTACCAAGTTCTGCGAGAACTATGGTGATTTCGTATGTGGGGATGTCCTCGCAGGAGGTGTCAGTGCAGGGGGTGCTGAATGTAGTGCTGCAGTTGGATGCGCGTGTCCTGGACGAGGTCATCGTAGTAGGTTATGGCACACAGCGAAAAAAGGATGTCACAAGCTCCATTGCACGGATAGGTGGTGAGGAGATAGGGACGTTGTCAGCCCCATCGTTCGAGAGCCAGCTGGCGGGTCGAGCGGCGGGAGTACAGGTGACGACCTCAAGCGGTATGGTGGGCGTATCGCCGAAATTCACGATACGTGGGGCGAGTACGATTTCATCGAGCGGAGATCCGCTGGTGATTATAGACGGGGTGCCGGTGACGTCGGGTCAAAAGCAACAGCTGTACGGGCGTTACAACCCAATGAGCGACATCAACGGGAACGACATCCAGTCGATAGAGATACTGAAAGACGGAGCAGCGACGGCGGTGTACGGTTCTCGGGCAGCGAATGGGGTGGTGCTGATTACGACCAAGCAAGGGTCTAAAGGCTCGGCGAAGGTGACGTATGACGGATTTTTCGGGTCGTCAACGGCGTCGAACCTGCATGATCTACTGAACGCCAAGGAGTTCGTGGAGATTGCGAATGAGAAGGTTGAGAATTGGGGAGAAGCAGGCTGGGCGGTGTACGACGGCACGGAGACGAATTGGAACGATTATCTGTTCCAGCGTGCCTCTCAGCAGAGCCATACGGTAGGAGCATCCGGGGGCACGGACAAGGGTCAGTACTATGCTTCGCTGGGATATACGGATATGGAGGGGATTGTACGGGGGAGTAGTCAGGAGCGTTACACGGTGAAGGCGAACCTGACGCAGAAGGCGAACAAGTGGCTGGAGGTAGGGATCAATGCCCAAGCGTCGCGGACGACGTTGCATGGGGTGATGAATGAAGAGAACTCGCTGGGGAGCGTGGGATTTGCAGGGGTGCGGATGTTGCCAAACGTAGCGGTGTTCAATGCAGCGGATAAGACGGGGTACAACATTGATGCGACTAACCGGAAGGCACTGGGCAGAGGTTCTAACCAGACGTATATAGATAATGGTATACAGAACATCGTTTGGGCGACGGATAACAACGTGAACCGTTCTCGTTCGACGCGGATTATCAGTAGCGGATTTGGGGAGGTGAAGTTTTTGGAAGGTCTGACGCTACGTAGCCAGGGGGGCATGGACTGGACGGGGCTGAATGACTATATGGTGTGGGACAGCGAATCGGGAGACGGTTACGGTTACGGGGGCCTATTGGATGAGGTGAATACGACGTATTACACATGGAACTGGCAGAACGTACTGAATTTCAGCCGGGTGTTCAATGATAAGCACAGCGTGGGATTGACGGGAGTGCAGGAATATACGTACACGGACTATGAATGGGTGACAGCGGAAGTGAAGCAGCTGTCGGACGCGTTCTTCACGGAACACATCATCTCGGGGAGTTTCGGGGATAAGTGGGTAGGTGGCGGCAAGACGTCGAACGGGCTGGCTTCGTACCTATTGCGGGGGAACTATAACTACGACAGCAAGTATTACGTGGGTGCATCCTACCGGTGGGACGGTTTGTCTCGTTTGCCGAAGGATACACGTTGGGGCGCGTTTTACGGAGGGTCTGTAGCGTGGCGGGTATCTCGGGAGTCATTCTGGGAGGATGCGGGATTGTCATCGTGGTTCAGCGACCTACGTCTTCGTGCAAGCTATGCGACGATCGGGAACTCGGACTTGCGGGATGCGGATGTGAGCGGAGATGTGAGCGGCTCGAACTTTCCGTATCTGGGAACGTATTCGGCGAAGCGTTACGGGTATGAGACCGGCATAGCGTGGAGCAATATGGGGAACAACAAGCTGAAGTGGGAAAGCACGGAGACGCTTGACCTTGGTGTAGACGGGTCGTTGTTCGGGGGCCGCTTGGGATTTGAGTTCGCATACTTCCAAAAGAATACCAAAGACTTGGTGATGGCGGTGCCGACGGCACCGACGCTGGGTATTCCGTACAACCGGTACTACGACAATGTAGGGAAGGTGCACAACTGGGGTCTTGAATTTAATGTTTCGGGGACACCGGTAGCGGGCGCAGTGACGTGGCAGTCAGACTTGAATTTTTCATTGATCAGGAACAAGGTGTTGTCGCTGGTGAATGGGGAGGATATCATTGAGGACTATACGATTGTGCGCGAGGGAGAATCGATCCATGCGATATACGGGTTTGATTATTACGGGGTGAATCCGGTGAACGGGAACCCGATATGGCGTAAGTCTGACGGGTCGTTGGTTCAGTTCGATACGTTCGGGGAGTATGATTATGCGGAGTATGATCCGGAGAATCCGGAGGATGTATCGAAGTTGTCATCGCTGTCGGCTACGGAGGACCGAAAGGTGTTAGGCTCATCGTTGCCGACGTGGTACGGAGGATTCAACAATACGGTGACGTACAAGGGGATAGACGTGAATGTGTTCTTCCGTTTTTCTGGGGGGAACAAGATCATGAACGTGACGCGTCAGTCGTCGCTGCTGAACATGGACTTCAGCAATAACGGCAAGGAGGTATTGGGACGTTGGCAGAGTAAGGAGAATCCGGGGGATGGTCAGACGCCTCGTATCGGGTATGGGGATGACGTTGCGCTGTTCAACGACGGATTGACGGATTCGCACTTTGTGGAAGACGGCGCATTTCTGAAGCTTGCGAATGTGTCGATAGGGTACACGGTACCGAAGTGGTTGCTGTCGAAGGTGGACATTAGCAAGCTCCGGGTGTACGTACAGGCTCAAAACGTCTTTACGGTGACGAAGTACACAGGATTAGACCCGGAGACCTCGACGCGTCGTGGGGCGGACTTTGATGGGATGCCCCAACAGCGGACAATCACGGTGGGTGCAAATATCAGCTTCTAAAGACTAAACAATTAAAGACTACAATTATGAGGAATCAAATAATGAAGTACCTATTCCTGTTGTCGGCGATCGTGTGTGTGGTGTTGTTGCCGGGTTGTGAAGGAGAGGTGTTAGATCTTGCGCCGGTGGATAAATTTTCCGAACTGACGGCATTCGATACCCCAGAACACTGCGAACTGTCCGTGGTAGGGGCGTATGATGCGGCGCAGTGCGGGCGTTACAACGGTTCATACTCGCGGGGCTATCCATTTGGAGCATCGTCTATCCTACAGGGGGAGATGCGTGGGGAAGATATGAACCTAACCGCTATCTTCTACGACATCACCTACTCGGCCACCTACAACACATCGACGTCCAACAACCAGTATTACTGGGAAACCTCGTTCGAATGTATCAACCGTGTGAATACCGTCATCCGGGGAATTGAAACCGCGACGTCTGAAGGTGTACTGAGTCAGGAAGAAGGCGATGCCTACAAAGGGGAGTTGCTTTTTCTGCGCGCACTCACGTACCATGGGTTGACGGTACATTTCACGCTACCGGTCAATGTACCGGGGAACAATGATTACGGGTTGCCGCTCTACATCACGGCCATCAATACCCCTGACGAGATTAAGTCTGCGCTACAGGTAGGTCGTTCTACGGTATCGGAGACCTATGCACAGATACTCAAGGACCTTGATGAGGCAGAGGGTCTGTTCGGGAGTGATGGCCTGCACGATGTCAACGGGATCACTCGGGTCTCCAAAGGGAGTGTGATAGCCCTGAAGACACGGGTGTACCTCCATCAGCGGAACTGGGAAAAAGTGATAGAAGAAGCGGGTAAATTGGCACCGGGAGAAGCACCTTTCGTTTCCCCCGTCGGAGGTTATCAGTTGGCCGCCACGCCTGACATACCATTTACCTCCTACCTAAATAACACTGAATCTATCTTCTCGATTGAAAACAGTTCTGATGATGAAGGTAGTGTCAACGGTGCCATGGCAGCGATGATGTCTGCCCGTGAGGGAGGTCGTGCTATAGTCACGTCGTCACCGACGGTGTACAACAGCCCGTACTGGCTTGAGGACGATAAGCGTCGCGGCCTGCTGTACTACAGTGAATCGGATCAGTACTATTTTTGCGACAAGTATAAAGAGGCGCTGACGCGCGCCGACTATGCACCCATCATCCGTTACGCGGAAGTCTTGCTGAATTATGCAGAAGCCGCCCTTCGGACAGGAGACAAAGCACTGTCTCTTGAGTTGCTGAATGCGGTGCGCAACCGTTCACTGTCCGATCCCGGAACGCAGGCGTATACGGGATCATCCTTCTCTACCGATCAGGAATGGCTGGATGCAATCCTTTGGGAACGCCGGATAGAGTTTCACGGGGAAGGCCGTCGATGGGAAGATATCCATAGGTTGGCGAATGATGACCTTTCTCCATCGGGAGGGATCCCTGCCAAGATTGAGTATAAGAATGCAAAGAATAAAGGAGCTTTCGGTGTCGGTGCACCCTTGCAAGAGGAGTGGTTCACCAGCAGCAGGGCGTTCATACCGTATACGGACAAGCGATTCTTGTGGCCAATACCTGTGGATGACATCGTGCGTAACCCCACGCTTGCCACTCAGCAAAACGCAGGCTGGTAGGCGGCGTCGTAACGACACATTAAGTATGTGATAGAGAGGGAGATAAGGTTGGGGGGGGGTAAAAAAGGGTGGTTTTTTTTGAATTTTCTTGTTTGTTCCATTTCTTTCCTACCTTTGCACGTCCTTCTCCCCCTCGTGAGAAGGTCAAAGGATTCGGGACAGCCTTTTGCAACTGGGTGCTACAAACAGGTGTATGGGGTATGTCTCGGATCCGGCATGACGAGGAAAAGTGGTTAAGTGTATAACAAACAAACAAACAAAAATGAAAGTATTAAAGTTTTTAAGTCTTATGTTAGTCTGCACGCTGTTCGCAGCTTGTGACAAGGATGAGGAAAAGCCTGCAGCTGCAGTAGTACCTGCGGAACTTGTTGGTACCTGGAAGTGTATCTATACTGAGGATGAAGTAGATTACGTAAATACATACGTAATATCTGAAGACGGTACTGTATCTTTCTCAAGCAATGTTAAACCAAGTTCCAGCTACAAGGGTACCTACGCTGTAGCGGACGGTGCATGGTCTATCAAGCCTACAGAAGGTGACCTTTATGTGAAGGGTACTATTGAAGAAGATGGTACGTTTAAGTTCAAGGGTTTCTTTGATAAGAATGGTGACAAGCAATAAGTAACCTGTTTATGTTCATACAGGCCACAATGTAGCAGTGGTCTGTATGAGCTTTTCAGGGGGGCGTCACGAAGGGGTCGGAGGTGCGGATGTCCTTGATTAGGAGCTGGATGCCGGAGGAACGGAAGCCGAACTCTTCGACGGTGTAGCAGATATGGAAAGGCTCCTTGGAAGCGACAAGCTCAAAATATTGGGCCATGTTGAAGGCGATAGCATTGACGGGTGTATCGGAGGTGTCATCAATGACATCAAAGCGTAAATGCTCATTGTCCTTGCCCACAAGGCGACACTTACCGACATCACGGACGTTGAGGGTGTAAAAAATCGGGACTTGGTTCTCCTGGCCAAAAGGACTGAGTCGCTTGAGGTCAGCAAGCAACTTGGGGGTGACCTGGCACAAAGGTAAGGGTGCATCAATAGAGATCCGAGGTGCAATGACAAAATCCTGAGCATTGACAATGGCTAAGAAACGCTGTGTGAAAGCGGGCAAATTCTCCGGACGTAGAGATAAGCCGACGGCATAAGGATGTCCGCCGAAGTTTTCAACCAAATCACGACACTCCTCGACCACGCGATAGACGTCGAAAAAGTCGTGAGACCTGGCCGACCCGGTGACAAACTCAGCGGACTGAGTAAGAACAATGGCAGGTCGATGGTAGAATTCGGACAAGCGTGAGGCGACGATACCAATGACGCCCTTATGAAAATTGGGGTTGAAGACAATGATGGCCTTGTGCTTGTCAAGTCCTTGAGCAAGGATGGCGGCATGCGCCTCTTCGGTGGTCTGCCGGTCCACCTCGCGGCGTTCATCATTATAACGGTTGAGCTCCTTGCTTTTTTCGATGACCTCATCCCTGTCGGAAAGGAGTAGTAGAGCGACGGATTCTTTGCCGTTCTCCATGCGTCCGGAGGCATTCAGGAGAGGCCCGATTTTGAAAATCAAGTCACCGGCGGAGACATTTTTCTTATCCCTGAGTCCACAAATATCCATGATGCCTTTGATGCCAGGGCTTGGTGTGTGGTTGATCTGTTGCAAGCCACGGTGGGCGAGGATACGGTTTTCGCCGATGATAGGGACAATGTCTGCAGCAATACTGACAGCGACAAGGTCAAGAAGGTCTTCAATAGCGGAAAGAGGTAAACCGTTATGTTGCAAGAATCCTTGCATAAACTTAAAAGCGACACCGCAACCGCAGAGGTGGTCAAAGGGATAGGAGGAGCCGGGGCATTTGGTGTCGAGGATAGCCACGGCAGGGGGGATGGTGTTGTCAGGGCGGTGGTGATCGCAGACAATGACATCTACACCGTGCTCTTTGGCGAAGGCAATCTGCTCAATCGACTTCACACCGCAGTCGAGCGCGATGACAAGGGAATAGTTGTTGTCTATGGCATACTGAGCGCCTTGAAAAGAGAAACCGGAGCCTTCGTCGTAGCGGTCGGGGATATAATAATCGAGGGCGGAGGTGTATCGTCGTAAGCACTTGTAAACGAGCGCAACGGCGGTGATGCCATCGGCATCGTAATCCCCATAAATAAGGATTTTCTCACGTCGCTCCAAAGCTTGGTTAAGCCGGTTGACGGCGTCCAGCATATTGTCCATGACAAAGGGGTCATAGAGCTGATCCAAAGAAGGCCACATGAAGGCCCTGGCCTCCTGAGTCGAGGCAATGCCCCGCTGCACTAAGAGGTTGGCAACTACAAGGTGCAGGTCCAAGTCTTCGGCAATCTTGCTCCCTTTAATCTGTTCATGTGTACGGGGCCGTAAAAACCATTCGTTATTCATTTATTTTTGTGTTGTTTTCCTCGTACCAAGACGCATACAACCGGTAATTGCGAGCGATCTTCCGGTTGATATCTTGCGCCTGCTGGGGGTGCACCTGCTTGACAAAACGTGCAGGAACTCCGGCATAAATAGATCCGTCCTCGACAAGTGTACCGGCAAGGACAACGGCACCGGCAGCGACAATAGCCCCCTCACCGATGACAGCACCATCAAGGACGACAGCGCCCATACCAATAAGGGCACCGTGCTTGATGGTTGCGCCGTGGATGGTGACGTTATGTCCAATAGAGACTTCATTACCGATCTGAATGACGGATTTTTCATACAAAGTATGCAGGACGGCGCCATCCTGAATATTGACACCGTCACCAATGCGGATGGCATTGACGTCGCCCCGCACGACAGCACCGAACCAGAGACTGCACTCGGATCCAATGACGACATCTCCGATGACGACGGCATTGTCAGCCAAGAAAGTATCCCGTCCAATAAGGGGAGTGAAGCCTCTGATAGATTTAATAATCGCCATGAATCCTGATTGCCATACAATGTAATTAGGGTGCAAAAGTACTCATATCGGGGGAATTTGTACCTTTGTCGACACACAAAAACAAAACAGTAGGGGTGTATGGTGGGTAGGGTGAGCGGAGGAATGGCGGCAGTGTTGGCGTTGCATACGGTGGGAAGTGTAGCGTGTACGGGGCTGTTGGTGGGAAAAAAGGCATCGGTGGATGGTTCGGTGATGATCAGTTATTCGGCGGACTCGCACACATTATACGGGGAGCTGTACCAATGGCCGTCGGCACAGTGGCCAGAAGGCACGTTGTTGGAAATCAAAGAATGGGACACGGGGAAGCCACTGGGGTTTATTCCGCAAGTGCGGGAGACATACGGGGTGATAGGGAATATGAATGAGCACCAGGTGGCGATCACGGAAAGTACGTGGGGCGGGCGTAGGGAATTGGAAGATAGCACAGGCGGTATAGATTACGGAAGCTTGATATACATTGCGTTGCAGCGATCCCGGACGGCACGTGAAGCTATAGAAGTGATGACCAGTCTTGTAAGAGAGTACGGCTATTATAGTTCAGGAGAGACGTTTTCGATTGCGGACAAGCATGAGGTGTGGATGATGGAGATGATCGGGAAAGGAGTGGGTCGAAAAGGGGCGGTGTGGGTGGCAATCCGAATCCCAGACGACTGCATTTCAGCACATGCGAATCAGGCTCGAATCAGGAAGATACCGTTTGGGGACAAGGAGAATTGCCGGTATGAGGAGGAGGTGGTGTCGTTAGCCCGGGAGAAGGGGTACTTCGAGGGGAAAGATGAGGACTTCAGCTTCGCGGAGGCGTATAATCCGTATGACTTTAGCGGCCTTCGTGCGTGCGAAGCGAGAGTGTGGTCATTCCTGCGGAAATACGACAAGACAATGGATCGCTATGTGGACTTTATAAAAGGCGACCCGTCGAAAGAGCCGATGCCCTTGTATATCAAGCCGGACAGGCTGGTGAGTGTGCGGGATGTGCAGGCGGCAATGCGGGACCATTTTGAGGATACGGAGCTTGATATGGTGCATGATGAAGGGATGGGGCCGTATAAGGTGCCCTACCGGTGGCGCCCGATGCACTTCACGGTAGATAGTGTAACGTATCTACATGAACGTGCTATCGCGACACAGCAGTCGGGGTTCGTGATTGTACCCCAATTACGTAGCTGGCTACCCGACGAGATTGGTGGGATCCTGTGGTTCGGCACCGACGACGCCGATATGACGGTGTTTACACCTATGTATTGTTGCTTGCAAACGGTACCGGAATGTTACAGGCAAGGGAATGGAGATATGCTGACGTTTTCATGGACATCGGCCTTTTGGATACATAACTGGGTGGCAAACATGGCCTACCACAAGTATAGCTACATGATACAAGATATCCGTAAGGTGCAGGAAGAGCTTGAGGATGGCTATGAACAGACGCTACCGGCTATTGAAGGTGCAGCTGTTGCGCTCCATGCGGAAGACCCGTTGCGAGCGGTGGAGTTTCTGACGTGGTATAGTGTGTCGACAGCCAAAGAAGCTACAGCCCGGTGGAAGGAATTGGGTGAATACCTGCTTGTAAAATATATCGATGGTAATGTAAAAAAAGAGAATGGCGGGGGTTTTGTTCGGAATCCATATGGTCGAGCGGTGTATCCTGAATTTCCGGGCTATGACGAGACCTACTACCGGAATATCGTCCGTTCAGCCGGAGAGCGGCTAAAAGTGACCGACTAATTGGTGCCTATGCATGAAGAGAGAGGAGAAGGCCGTTTTCTCGGCCTGATAGAAGAGAGTATCCGGGCGCATTGGGAGTTGCCGGTATTCAGCGATTACCAAGGTAGCACGATCTACTACCGTGACTTGGCGGAAAGAATAGCCCGGTTGCATATTCTGTTGGAAAAAGCAGGAATCCAAAAAGGTGACAGGATAGCTATAGTGGGAAGCAATTCCACAGCATGGGCTGTCACCTTTTTCGGTATACTGAGCTATGGTGCGGTGGCGGTGCCAATCCTGAACGAGTTCAGTGTGGAGAATATCCACTATATCATCAACCACTCGGAGACAAGTGCCCTGTTCGTAGGGAAACACAATTGGGAGATGCTGTCGTCCGACAGTATTCCGAAAGTGAAGCTGGTCGTTTCGCTAGATGATGATTCGCTACACGCCACAGTAGATGAACACTTTCAAGCAAAGTTTCCTCAAGGGTTTACAGCAAACGATATACATTTCCACCGAGAGAGCCGGAATGAATTGGCGGTATTGAACTACACCTCCGGCACAACGGGATTCTCCAAAGGGGTGATGCTGCCCTACCGAAGCCTGTGGAGCAATACGCAGTTCGCATACGACAAACTTCCGTTTATCCACTCAGGAGACGAAGTGCTTTGTATGCTGCCATTGGCACATACGTATGGTTTGGCCTTCGAAGTGCTCAACTCGGTCAATAAGGGGTGCCACGTGCATTTCCTGCCGCGCGCCTCCGATACACAGCTGGTCATTGAAGCCTTTGCGGCAGTGAAGCCGGCGCTGATACTGGCCGTTCCACTCATCATAGAGCGGGTGGTACGTGCAAACGTATTCCCTGTACTGGAACGGTATCCATACAAAGGCTTGTTGCAGATTCCCTTTCTGAGGAAGAAGGTGCTGGCTAGCGTAGGGAAAAAGTTGGAGCGGGTGTTCGGAGAACGATTCGGAGAAATGGTCATCGGCGGAGCCGCATTGGGCTGGGACGTGGAGAGCTTTCTGCATGAGGTGGGATTTCGCTACACCGTGGGTTACGGGATGACGGAGTGCGGCCCGTTGATCACCTATGAACAGTGGGATAGCTTCAAGGTAGGGTCGGTGGGTCGGGTGGTAGACCGAATGGAGATAGCCATAGAATCACCAGACCCTCAGCATGAGGCCGGTGAAATCCTTGTTCGAGGCGATAATGTAATGCTGGGGTATTACAAGAATGAGGAAGCCACGCTCCCAGTGTTGGTAGAAGACGGATGGATGCGAACGGGTGATATCGGAACGATAGACAAGGATGGGTTCCTTTACATACGCGGAAGGTGTAAGTCCCTTATCCTGAGTTCCAACGGGCAAAACATCTACCCCGAAGAACTGGAGGCTATCCTCAACCGCATGCCCTACGTGCTCGAGTCGATCATCGTATCGCTTGGTACAAAAATGACGGCCGTGATTCACCCCGACCGTGAAGGTGCGCTAAAAGAAGGTCTTACTACGGTGGGGTTGAATCGGATCATGGAAGACAATATCCGCCGCCTGAACAATCAGGTGCCCTCATACAGTAAAGTGCACCGGTTTGAGCTTCGTGATACGGAGTTCGAAAAGACGCCTAAGCGTAACATCCGCCGTTTCGTTTATCAGGACAAGTAACTATGAGGCATGATCTTAGCTCACAAATAACACTGACCCGGATACCCCAAAAGTATTATAATCCGGAAAACGCGTTTGAGCGCTTGACGCTGACACGGCTGGAAAAAATACCGACGAAAATCTATGAAACGGCGAAGTGGGGAGCTATAGATACCGCCCGCCGGATAGCAAAAAACATCGGTAGGCGCCAGGCAGAAGGTGGGTGTTTTGTGTTGGCGGTGTCGGGAGGACGTTCGCCTATTCCGATATATAAGGAACTCATACGGTTACATAAGGAAGAAGGGCTGAGTTTTGCCCACGTGAAAGTCTTTTTAGAGTATGAGTTCTACCCGTTAACGGTTCAAGGAACAGGTAACCTGTCCCACCTAAAGAGAGAATTCTTCGACCATATAGATATTCCCTATGAAAATGTGATTGCTCCCGACGGGTTCATGCCCAAAGAAGATGTCTTTGATTCCTGTCGCCGTTATGAACAGTGGATACAGGAAGCAGGGGGTATTGACTGCATGATTCTGGGAGTAGGGCGCAATAGCAACGTGATGTTCAACGGGGCAGGGACTCCTGCCAACACCCGAACACGGCTGGTGCTCCTGGAAGGTAGTGCACGGAATGAAGCGGCACGCATTTTCCCCTCTGTGGAGAGTGTCCCTGCGGGAATCATCACGATGGGGATATCTACGATGATGAGTGCACGGGAAGTGATCCTCATTGCCTGGGGGGAAGACAAAGCCGATATCATCGCCCAAACGGTGGAAGGGAAAGAGAGTGATACGCTTTCATCCTCTTTCTTACAACACCACCCGGATGCCAAGGTGGTGATAGACCTGTCGGCGGGACACATGCTGACGCGAATCAGCCGCCCTTGGCTGGTGGCGAGTTGTGAGTGGGATAACAAGCTGATCCGGCGTGCTATCGTCTGGCTATGCCATTTGACAGGAAAGCCAATCCTCAAACTGACCAATACCGAATATACCGAGCACGGTTTAGGTGAATTGCTGGCCCTCTATGGCTCTGCATACAATGTCAATATCCGAATCTTTAATGATATACAGCATACTATCACCGGGTGGCCGGGAGGCAAACCGGATGCCGACGACTCCAATCGCCCCGAACGGGCAGTCCCTTACCCAAAGAAAATCCTTATCTTCAGTCCTCATCCCGATGACGACGTCATCTCTATGGGTGGCACTTTCCGGCGTCTGTGCGACCAGCATCACGACGTCTACGTAGCCTACGAAACATCCGGTAATATTGCCGTACAGGACGAAGAAGTGATACGTTACTGTGAATTTCTCCATGATATAAGTGCCGCTTATACACCAAGCGATGACACCCTCAAAAATAAGGCACAGGAAATTATCCGTCACTTGTCGCACGGAAAGATTGACGACGGGTCTCCCGAAAGCAGAGAGGTGCTTTTCGTCAAAGGTACCATCCGGCGGGAAGAAGCCAAGCATGGTGCACGTTACTCCGGTATCCATGATGACAATCACATCGTTTTCCTTGATCTTCCTTTCTACGAAACAGGGACAGTGAAGAAAAATCCGCTTTCGGAACAAGATATACAGATCGTACGTGAGCTGTTGGAGCGAATCAAGCCCGACCAGATGTTCGTGGCCGGAGACCTTGCCGATCCCCATGGCACGCACAAAGTCTGCCTCGACGCCGTACTGGCTGCCATCGACCAAGTAAAAGAAGAAGACTGGATGCAAGCCTGTAGGGTATGGATGTATCGCGGCGCTTGGGCCGAATGGGAAATGGACCATATCGAAATGGCTGTCCCTATTAGCCCCGAAGAATTGAGGCACAAGCGTAATGCCATCCTCAAGCACCAGTCGCAAAATGAAAGTGCTCCTTACTTGGGAGAGGATGGACGGCTATTCTGGCAACGTGCCGAAGACCGTAATCGGGCTACCGCCGAACTCTACAAAGATTTAGGCCTCGCTTCGTATGAAGCTATTGAAGCCTTTGTACGCTATACACCCCTGCCATGAGTACGAAATTGAGTGTTAACGTAAATAAAATTGCAACCCTTCGCAATGCACGAGGAGGGAATGTCCCTGATTTATTGCAGGTGGCTATGGACTGTGAGGCCTTTGGGGCAGACGGCATCACGGTACATCCCCGTCCCGATGAACGGCATGTCCGTTACGCCGATGTCATAGCTCTTAAGCCCTTAATCAAGGGAGAGTTCAATATCGAAGGGTGCCCCTCCAAACGCTTTATCGACCTCGTCTTATCCGTGCGGCCTACACAGGTAACGCTCGTACCCGATCCGCCCGAAGCCCTTACCTCCAACGCCGGATGGGATGTCCAAACGCATTTCGATGAGCTGGTCGACAAGATTGACGTGTTCAAAGAACACCATATCCGTACCTCCATTTTTGTCGGTACCGACCTTGCAAACATGGAGCTGGCCGCTAAGACAGGTACTGATCGCGTTGAACTATACACCGAACCCTACGCCTCCTCCTTCCCATCCGACCCCGACCTTGCCCTTGAGCCTTTTATCAAGGCAGCCCTTCTGGCCAATGCTCTCGGACTAGGAGTCAACGCCGGACACGACCTCAACCTCCATAACCTCGCAGCTTTCAAACAGCATATCCCCTTTTTGAAGGAAGTGTCCATCGGACACGCACTTATTTGCGATGCCCTTTACCTCAGCCTGGAACGTACCATTGCCCTTTATAAACAACAATTGAAATAGTATATGGTGATGAATTTAATTTTTTTACAGGTTAATGAACAGTTACCCGAACTTTCAAACCTGGTCGGCGCAGATAGCAGTGTCGCAGAGATGAATGTAGTCGACCTGGCCGTGAAAGGCGGGTGGATCATGCTCGTCCTTCTGGCCATGTCGCTACTGGCAACCTACATCTTCATTCAACGGAGCGTCGTGATCCGTTTGGCCGGTAAGGAAGATATAACCTTCATGAATCGTATCCGCGACTATATTCATGACGGCAAGGTAGACTCGGCTATCAATCTCTGCCGGATGATCAATACCCCTTCTTCCCGTATGATAGAAAAAGGTATTTCCCGACTCGGACATCCTTTAAACGATGTACAGGTGGCCATTGAAAATCTTGGCAACCTTGAGGTGTCCCGTCTGGAAAAAGGGTTTCCTATCATAGCCACAGTAGCCGCAGGAGCACCTATGGTGGGTTTCCTTGGGACAGTGACAGGTATGATTCGGGCGTTTTATGACATGGCCTCTGCTGGTGCCGATGTCGATATTGCGCTGCTCTCCGGAGGTATTTACGAAGCTCTCGTAACCACAGTCGGAGGACTTATAGTCGGTATCGTCGCACTCTTTGCCTATAACTACCTTGTGGCGCAGGTGAATAATGTGGTCAATCAAATGGAAGCCCGGACAATGGAGTTTATGGACTTGCTCAACGAATCGGCGAACAACTATGGCGCTAAAGCGTAAAACAAAGGTGACGGACGCCTTCAGTATGGCCTCCATGACCGATATTATTTTCCTGCTGCTCATCTTTTTCATGATCACCTCCACGATGGTTGTGCCCAACGCCATCAAAGTCACCTTGCCCCAATCTAAACAGAAGAACGCAGCCAAGCCCCTCACGCGTATCACCATCGACAAAGAGCTTAACTACTATGTCGCCTTTGGTAATCAGCGCGAGCATACTGTCGAATTTGAGCAAATCACCCCTTTCCTGCAAGAAACCTACGCGCAGGAACCCGATATGTATGTCGCCCTCTACGCCGATGAATCAGTCCCTTACCGTGAAATTGTCAAGGTGCTGAATATCGCCAACGAGAACCAATTCAGAATGGTGCTCGCTACCCGTAGTAAAAAATAATGGCAGCTCCCGACAAGACCCCTTTGAAAGTAGCGAACAACAAACAGCATGTCGCTTCGCTTTACGGTTGGGTGGGTGCCTTGGCCTTCCATGCCCTGCTTTTCCTGCTCCTCTGGCTCTCCGTGTTGAGAAGTAAGGTGCCCGAAAAGCAAGAGGGTGTCTTGATTCACTTCGGGGCAATTGACGCCGGTGCCGGTACTTTTGAGCCACAAGAGACTCCCGTTCCCTCAGAGACCGATTACTCCACCACATCACCCGAACCTGCCCCTCCACAGCCCGTGCCCCCCGAGCCTCTTGTTACCCAAAACGTGGAAGAGAGTGTCGCCATCCCTGACGACCCTAATAAGGAAAAGGAGGAAGCCCGCCGGCAAGAGGAAGAAAATAAACGCAAGGAAGCTGAACGAATCCGCAAGGAAAAGGAAGCGG
Source organism: Tannerellaceae bacterium (assembly GCA_031288615.1). The sequence continues at coordinate 5,296 of JAITRC010000014.1, read as the reverse complement.
CGATAGCACGACGTATCTCTGGTGCTTTTGGTACCGGAAATAGTGCTGGTGCCAATGTAAACAATGCCGAGTACGGGTCATTCAGCCTCAGCGGGAGAACGCTCGGTGCAAACGGTCTTCCCCGCCCTGAATATGTGGTACAGGAAGAAGGAAAGATTGTGGTCAACATCACCGTAAACCCGCAGGGAGGGGTGATCTTCGCCGAAATAGGACGGGGTACCACCATTGATAACGAGGCCATGCGGCGTAGTGCCATAGAAGCCGCCCGTCGTGCAACCTTCAATTCCATTGAAAGTACCCACAACCAATCCGGTGCCATCACCTATGTATACAATCTCAAATAACCCCCTGACTGTGTACGACCTTCCTTCCATCCCCATAGGCCACCAACAATCGGTATACGACCTTGCCCTCCTTGTCATCTTTGCCCTTTTCATCGCCTTTGCCTTCCTTTACTACTTCCGCCGTGATCAATTTTTCCCTCTTTTCTTCCCTATCCAGGCCTGCTTCCTCACCGCAGTCTTTGCCACCTTAATCGTCATACAGTCCGAATATTTCGCTTTCCGCGACGCCTCCCAGTTGATTGGTGTCACCTTCCTCATTTTTGTCTTCGTCTATGTCTTCTATCTTTTCAAGCAAGGCTTCTATGTCTGCCTCGGATGGGTCTTTGCCTGTGAGTCGGAACTCGCCGAGTGGCGACAGCATTACCAGTTACTCTCCGGATACTGGAGTATCAGCCTCTACCTCACCACCGCTTATTGTATCGTTAGCCCACTACCAAGGCCTGTGATCCTCTTTGCCACCATCTTTGTGATCTACCGTTTGGTACTCCTTTACCGGACAGCACAGATTTTTTCCGTCAACGGGGCAAAGTACTTCCTCTTAATTTTGTACTTTTGCGCCCAAGACGTAACGCCCCTCTTATTCCTTTACAAAGGCGTTTTTTGGCTACTTAGTTCATTGGAGGAGAGACCTTTATGGTAATAACTGCAAAGAAAAAAATATCGACATCCACCACTTCTAAGCAAGTGGGTTCCCCCTCACCACTGAAAATTCTCGTCTCTCAAGAGAGGCCGGTGACAGGAAAATCTCCCTACGACGACTTGGCAGAAAAGTACGGCGTGGAGATTGCTTTTTTGCCCTTCATCAAAATTGAACCTGTTTCTGTTAAAGACTTCCGTAAACAGCGTATTAACCTGGCCGAGCACACCGCCGTCGTACTCACTTCCCAAACCGCTATTGACCATTACTTCCGTATCTGCAAAAGCATGCGCTTCTCCGTTCCCGAGAATATGAAGTACTTCTGCGCTACCGAACGAATCGCTTTCTACCTCCAGAAGTACACGGCCTATCGCAAACGCAAGATATTCTTCGGTGTGGACAGTAAGGCCGAAAGCCTCTTCGTACCCATCTCCAAACATCCCAAAGAACGTTATTTCATTCCCGTCTCCGACATCCACAATGACACGCTGTTCACTCTACTTAACAATAAAAAAATTGAACATGAAAAGGTTGTTCTTTTTCATACCGTAAGTGCCGGCTTCCCTCCCGATATGAACATCAATGAGTATCACATGGTGCTCATCTTCACCCCAGCTGGCTTCACTGCCCTTCAGGATAACTGCCCTAACTTTGAACAAGGGCAAATCAATATCGGTTGCTTTGGTTCGTCTACCGCAAAAGCGATTACCGAAGCGGGACTACGCGTAGACCTTCAAGCACCTACTCCTGAAGCTCGCTCTATGGTTACCGCCCTTGAACAATATCTCATCAAGCTACTCGGCACAAAACGCAGATGACTGACGACAGTAATCCGCATCACACCGCCCAACTGCCTAAACCCGAACGACTCTCCTCCAAGCGACACGTTGACCGGATTTTCGCCATAGGCCGCTCTTTCCTCGCTTACCCCCTTCGGGTGGTCTACCATCCCCTTGACAATGATGAACAATGCCCTACGGCTATCCTCGTGAGTGTCTCCAAACGCCGTTTTAAACACGCCGTAGACCGTAACCGCATCAAACGTCTCCTTCGCGAAGCCTACCGGCTCAATAAACACAACCTCCCTCGCACCCCATGCTTTCACATCGCTTTCCTCTACATCGCCTCCGATCTCCCTACCTTCCCCACCATCCAAAAAGCCATGACCCACGCACTTCGTACTCTCAACAAGAAAAGTCAAGCTGTCACAACCCCATCATCCCACCAATAGAGCCATGCCGTCTACTCGAAACAATCCCCTCAGCCGCCTTTTAACCTTCATTATCCTCCTACCCATCCACTTCTACCGTCATTGCATCTCCCCTCACTTCCCACCCTCGTGTCGTTTCACCCCTACCTGTTCCGAGTACGCCATCCAAGCTATTCACCGTTACGGCATCTGTCGCGGCCTCATTTTAGCCATCCGCCGCCTTCTCCGCTGCCACCCCTTCACTCCGGGCGGCTACGACCCCCTCCCCTAAAAAGAAGGCGAGCAGGGTAACCCCTGCCCACCTCAAGTGTTTTCACAACGGAATAATCCTTATTGTGAATTGCTTTCGCGGGCAAAGGTAAGATTCTTTTCCATACTTGCAGAATCCGCTGCTCTTTTTTCAAGACAAAAACTTCAGACACGATATTCTTCACTCTATAGTAAAGAAGACGGGTGAAAGTGGTACCTTTGCCAATATAGATTTAAATGAAAAGCTATGGGAAAAGTTTTAGGTTTAGACTTGGGAACAAACAGTATCGGTTGGGCGGTAATTGATACAATAGATACAGATGGTCACAGTTGGCCAGAACGTCTTTGCGGTCTGGGTAGCAGGATCATTCCCATGACGCAAGATGATTTAGATAAGTTTGGAAAGGGAGAATCTGTTTCCCGTACAAGTGAACGGACACGATACCGGGGAGTAAGACGGTTACGGGAACGCCATTTACTTCGTCGCGAACGATTGCTGCGCGTACTGCATCTGATGAATTTCCTACCTGATCACTACGATAAAGCTATAAGTTGGGATAGGAATGACTATAAAACCTTCGCAAAAGTTCTTGGTGAGATAGATGAACAGGAAAGGTATCAGGAACCAAAGGTGGCATGGCGTAAGGATGATAATGGAAATCATGTCTTCCTATTTCAACATTCCTTTGAAGAAATGATAAAAGATTTCAGGAGTAACGGCATAGAAATCAGGATACCTTATGATTGGACGATTTACTATTTACGTAAAAAAGCCTTGAGCGCACCTGTCAGCAAAGAAGAATTGGCATGGATACTCTTGCAGTTCAATCAAAAACGGGGATATAATCAACTGCGCGGTGAAGAAGAGGAAATAATAGAGAGTAAGACAGAAGAGTATAAACCTTTACGTGTGGTCAAGGTAACAAGGGATGAGGAAGAAGGTATTCAAAAGAAAGGGAATATTTGGTATAACATTGAGTTGGAAAATGGAGATGTCTATCGACGCAAAAGTAAAGTACCTTTATTCAATTGGGAAGGTTTAGTCAAGGAATTTATCGTCACCACAGAGTATAGGAAGGGTGAACCAAAACGTAGTTTTCGTGCACCGAAAGAAGATGACTGGACGTTGATAAAGAAGAAAACAGAGAATGACTTGGAAAAGAGTGGAAAAACGGTTGGTGGATATATCTACGACAAACTGTTAGAAACTCCCGATCAAAAAGTACGGGGAGACTTGATACGGACAATTGAACGTAAATACTACAAGAATGAGTTAATTAGTATCCTGGAGAAACAGAAGGAGTTTCATGCGGAATTAACAGATAAAGACCTGTATGAACAGTGTGTACGGGAATTATATCCTCAGAACGAAGCTCATGTATACAATGTTTTATCCTCAAAGAAACTATTTACCGGTTTATTTGTGACGGATATTCTTTTTTATCAACGTCCTTTAAAGAGTAAAAAGTCTCTCATTCAGAATTGTCAATATGAGACGCGCGCTTTTTACACCAATGGTAAACAAGAAGAGAGATCGCTGAAAGGTATTGCGAAATCGAATCCACTATTTCAAGAGTTCAGATTATGGCAATTCATCCGAAACTTAAAAATATACGAGCGAGTGAGTGATATAGAAGTTACAAAACAACTCATTGACTCGGAAGAAGCTTATAAACAACTCTTTACTTGGCTGAATGATCAAAAAGAAATAAAACAGGATACCTTATTTAGTAAGTACTTCAAATTAAAGAGAACAAAAGATCAACCCTTCTCCTATCGCTGGAAATATTCGGAGGATAAAGAATATCCCTGTAACGAGACACGTGCTCAAATGTTAAAGTGCGGTTTATCCAAAGATACTCTAACGCAAGAATTGGAAACTTCTCTGTGGCATATTCTTTATTCGGTAGAGGACCCCGCTGATTTGAAAAAAGCTTTACGGAAATTCAAGGAAAAACATGAAGGTTTGCCGGAAAATTTTGTAGAACATTTTAGACAAATCAAGCCTTACAAAAAAGACTACGGGTCTTATTCGGAAAAAGCTATAAAAAAATTGCTTCCGCATCTTCGAGAAGGAAAGAGAGTAGATGAAGCGTGTTATGCTGTGTATGATCGACACTCCGAAGCGTCTGAGATACAGAAATGGAGTAAGCCATCTGACATAGATGTATACCTGGGGAAATTCAAGCAGCATTCCTTGCGAAATCCGGTGGTAGAGCAGGTTGTTACCGAAACCTTACGTGTAGTAAAAGATATTTGGGAGCGATACGGAGATTTCTCAGAGATTCATGTGGAATTGGGTCGTGAGATGAAAAATCCGGCAAATAAGCGGGAACGTATCACGAGAGAAATTGCTGAGAATGAAAAGAATAACCTAGATATCAAAAAAAAGCTGACAAAAGAGTTGAAACGTCAACCATCTTTATCGGAATTAGAGAGGTACAAACTTTGGAAAGAACAAGGAGAGTGTTCTCTTTATACGGGAAAACCGATCGGCGTCTGTAAATTGTTTACTCATGACTATCAAATAGACCACATCATCCCTCAAGCACGGTATTATGATGATTCACTAAGTAATAAAGTACTTTGCGAAGCAGAAGTAAATAAATTAAAAGGATCTATACTGGGCTATGAATTTATTCAAAAGTTAGGAGGCCAAAAAGTTTCATTAAACTTTGGAGAGAGTGTAACAATTCTTACAAAAGAGGAATATAAGGCTCATGTACAGCAGATTTTCGGAAACGAAAAGTATCGAAAAAAACGGAAGTATCTCCTATCCCAAGAGATTCCTGCCGATTTCAGTAATAGACAACTGAATGATACCCGTTACATCACCAAATTAGTAAAGGGGCTGTT
>JAITRC010000001.1 GCA_031288615.1 Tannerellaceae bacterium | reverse complement strand
GAGAGGTTCCTGGCGGAATCGAACCGCCGTAAACGGTTTTGCAGACCGGCACCTAACCACTCGGCCAAGGAACCCTTTCAAACCTGCGGCCGCAAAGGAAAGAATATAATTTGAATAGAACAACTTGTTTGATGACTTTTGCGAGTGTGTAGACATAAAATTGTCTGTACGTTTGTAACGGAGAGTTGAGGATGAAGATGAGATGGAACATATAGAGAACGAAGAGGCGTATAAGGGGTTGAAAGTGAGTGTGGGAGTGAGTGGTGTCCCAGAAGTCAATCCCTACCTCAGAGAGCGTGTGCATCGACGTAACTATACACCGACAGAGTATGTGGAAGGTATCCTGAAAGGGAATATCACTATACTTAGTCAGGCTGTCACCCTAGTAGAGAGCGCTTTGCACGAGCATCATATCCTGGCACAGGAGATCATCGAAAAATGTTTACCTTATACAGGTAATTCGGTAAGGATCGGTATCACCGGTGTACCCGGGGCAGGGAAAAGTACATCAATTGACGTCTTCGGGATGCACCTTCTGGAGCAGGGGCATAAATTAGCCGTATTGGCTATAGACCCCAGTAGTGAACGGACAAAAGGAAGTATTCTGGGGGACAAGACTCGGATGGAAGAATTAGCCCGGCAGCGCGCTGTGTTTATACGCCCCTCCCCTTCGGCGGGATCGTTGGGCGGGGTTGCGCGCAAGACTAGGGAAACGATCGTCCTTTGCGAAGCCGCCGGTTTCGATACCGTCTTTGTAGAGACCGTGGGTGTAGGGCAAAGTGAAACCGCCGTACATTCAATGGTCGACTTTTTCCTCCTCATCCAGCTGTCCGGTACGGGTGACGAGCTGCAAGGTATCAAACGGGGTATTATGGAAATGGCCGATGGTATCGTCATCAACAAAGCTGACGGTGATAATATCGAAAAGGCACGTATTGCCGCCTCGCATTTCCGCAACGCGCTCCACCTCTTTCCGCCTGCCGAATCGGGTTGGGTGCCGCAAGTGCTTACCTATTCCGCCCATTACAAGCTGGGTATCCAAGAGATATGGAATATGGTGAATGCCTACACCTGCTTTACGAAAGACAACGGATTCTTCTCCCATAAGCGCAACGAACAAGCTAAGTATTGGATGTACGAAAGTATCCATGAAAGCCTGCGCGAGGCGTTTTACCACAATCCGGCCGTTGTTTCCGGTTTAGCTACTATGGAGCGGCAGGTGTTGAATAACGAAATCAGTTCTTTTGTAGCCGCCAAGAGGATGATAGATGCTTTCCTTGGCGCCGGTGCGCACCTCAATCCCATCATTTATCAGACTTCTACCATTGCCGGTACGGTATCTCCTTAACAAGGGGTGTACGCAATTTAGGGAGGGCAAAAAAGAAAAGCTGGAATGATTTGTCGTATGAGAAAAAGCCTATATTTGTCCCCGCATTTCAGGGCAGTTACCAGAGTGGCCAAATGGGGCTGACTGTAACTCAGCTGGCGTAGCCTTCGGTGGTTCGAATCCATCACTGCCCACTTCTTTTCTTGCGGAAGTAGCTCAGTTGATAGAGCATTAGCCTTCCAAGCTGAGGGTCGCGGGTTTGAGTCCCGTCTTCCGCTCTAAAGAGAGTCGCCTTCGAATAGGCGGCTCTCTTTTTATCACCCCCCCCCCTAAAAAAACAGCCCCTATAAAAGAGGCTGTTCATGAGATAGAAAATCCGTTCCAGTGGCGACAGCAGTCGCTCTCTTTATTCTTTCTCCAGTTTGAGTGTCTGTGTGGATTGATCACAGACCTCAGTGGGGCCAAAATATTGGATAGGGCCGGGATATATGTAATTTGTCGTCAATGCCCACAAGTCACGTTGGGCGGCGAAAATCTTGAACGGTTTACCGTCCAGCTCAACGAGCGCCTTACGGATAACCGGTTTCATTTCTCCATGGCGACGTTCCATATTCATCATCATTGTGACAGGGATGCCGCCTGCTATCCATTGCGCCGCCGGAGCAGTCGTATTGCGCACTGATGACATATAGCCCGTTTTGCCGGAAGCAATAAGGCACGAAGCCGTGTAACCCAAAGAGTAACAGTAGTCGGCGTCATAGTTAGACGGTGCGGCACAACGTCCCTCGTACCCAAAGAAGTGATGCTGCGCGGCGAACTTTCCCTTATACTTACCCTCCTTTTTCCACACCTCTAATTTACGGGCAACCATTTCGGAAAGTAGTTTCTCCGTCTCGATAAGCGATACCTGTACATTACCATGAGGGTCACGATCCAATGTCAGCTGACGAGCAACACCCTCCGGTAAACTGGCATATAGCTCCGCATTGGCAGCGGAAAGTTTGCCAATGATATAGCCGCGCTGTTCATCGCGGGTAATAGTTTTAAACTCAGCGTCGTGATGGGCGAGGTAGTCATTTAGCTCAGCAATAAGGCGTTTGAAAGCCGGAACAAACTCAATCAGTCCTTCAGGAATAAGTACCGTACCGAAGTTATCGCTCACCTTGGCACGCTCAGCGACGATTTCGGCGATATTCGTCACAATCGCATCCAACGTCAGGTTCTTTGCCTCTACTTCTTCGGAGATGATACATATATTGGGATGCGTCTGCAAGGCGCACTCCAAGGCTATGTGGGAGGCTGAACGCCCCATCAGCTTGATAAAGTGCCAATATTTACGTGCCGAATTACAGTCCCGTTCAATGTTTCCGATCATTTCAGCATACACCTTGCAAGCGGTATCGAAACCAAAAGACGTTTCAATCTGCTCGTTCTTCAAGTCACCGTCTATTGTTTTCGGGCAACCGATCACCTGTACTCCCGCACCCGACGCCTTGTAGTATTCGGCCAGGACGCAGGCATTCGTATTCGAGTCATCTCCACCGATAATCACTAAAGCCTGTATACCCAGCTTTTTGATGATCTCCAAACCTTTGTCGAACTGTTCTTTCTGTTCCAACTTCGTCCGACCGGAGCCGATCATATCAAATCCACCCGTGTTGCGGTACTCATCAATGATGTCTACCGTCAACTCCTTGTACTTGTGGTCTACCAGCCCTCCCGGCCCCATCAGAAAACCGTACAGCTTTGAATCGGCATGGATAGCCTTGATCCCGTCAAACAGACCCGCGATCACATTATGTCCTCCTGGCGCCTGTCCCCCCGAAAGGATGACACCCACCTTAATAGCCGCGCCCGCTACGGGTTTGTCGGCTGCTTGGAAGGTCACTATCGGCATTCCGTATGTATTGGGGAACAGCTTCTTGATATCTTCCCTGTCTGCTACCGAGTGGGTAGCCGCACCGTCTACTGCCTTCACCGCCCCTTTCAGTGCCGCAGGCACTTTAGGGTTGTAGGCCGCCCTTGCAACCTGTAATGCACTTTTTGCCATCATTTTTCTGTTGAATTTAATCTGTTTGCACTTTTAGAAACGTCCCCAAAGGTAAACCTTTTACGGATATTCATTAAGGCTCAAAAATCAGAGCAGGTTTTTAGCCGTTAGGCAAGCAGCCATTTCTTGCTGCACCTTGAAAGCAGCCTGCCGGACGGCAGTAGGAAAACCTGCCGTATTACCGGCGTAGAGAATTGCACGGGAAGAATTGACAAGCAAGCCACACCATTCATTCATCCCGTAACGGGCTACTTCCTCCAAGCTCCCTCCTTGTGCACCGATACCGGGAACAAGGAAAAAATGATCCGGCGCCAATCGGCGCACATCAGCCAGCAAACGACCTTGCGTAGCACCCACCACATACATCATCTCATCAGCTGTCGCCCATCGCTGCGAACGACGCAACACTTTTTCAAACAGCCGTTCCCCTACGGTATCCGTTGTCAGTTGGAAATCTTCTGCTCCTTTGTTGGAAGTCAATGCAAGTACAACTGTCCAGCACCCCGGATACCCTAAAAAAGGCGATACACTATCCTCACCCATATAAGGAGCCACCGTCACAGCATCTACCTTGACGCTTCCAAAGAAATACTTCGCATACATTGCCGACGTATTCCCAATGTCTCCCCGCTTGGCATCCGCAATAATGAACTGCTCTGGATAATGGGTACGGATATAGGCAACAGTCTTCTCAAAGTCTGCAATCCCCTCTTTTCCCCTGTTTTCGTAAAACGCCATGTTAGGCTTGTACGCCACACAGAGGTCGGCCGTAGCATCCACGATAGCCTTATTGAAGGCAAATACAGGAGAATCTTCACCCTCGAAAAGGCCGGCAGGAATTTTCGCTATATCGGTATCTAACCCCACACAGAGGAATGAACGCTTGGCGCGTATCTGGTCGAAAAGCTGTCGTCTGTCCACAAGGCAGTTGTGGGAGGTAATCCGTTAATAGAAACGTATACGCAAGTCTTCCACTTTCGCCTTATCAAGAAGCGACTGCACCAGTTGGTACTGATAGCGATAGCCGTTGGAAGCTGTCATAATTTCCGCTTGCCGGATGTCATCGTGGTCGCCGTCACGCGGCTGTACATGCTTCTGTATCACTTCAAAAACATGCACCCCGTCACTACCCGCCACGGGAGGGCTTACTTGTCCTTCTTCAGCCAGCGAGATGTAGGCGTTTAGTTTCGGCACCACCCCCATACCCATAATACGTGAGGTATTAAATCCGACGAACTTTACCGAGTCAATTCGCCCGTGATTCATCACCTCCGCATACTCGGCAAGCGTCTTTAAACCCTTCTCTTTCAGCTCTTTAACAATCAGCTCGCCTTTTTTCTGCGTAACCAACTCCTGTTTCAGCGTTGCAGACAGTTCTTCGTCAAGCGGGCGGTAACCTTCAGACAGAGAACCCTCCACCACAGCTACCACAAACTTGTTGTCACATTCAAAAATCTCAGAGACATCCCCCTTACCGTGTTCAAAAACCCAGCGCACCACCTGACGGGTATTTTTAAGTGCGTCTATCGTCTGGTCAGACACCGATACCTGTACCTCTGTCCGTAGCCGATACCCTGCATCCTGTGCAGAGGCTTTGAATTTCTCTACATTATTATTGTTTGCAATATACTGATTCAGTGCATTGTAGATATTGCTGTAGGTTTCGGAGCTTGGCGATACAGAGACCGTGATGTCCGCCACTTTATATTTAATAACATTAGCCGTCTTCTCCGTCACCTTTACCAAGTGCGTACCGTAGATGGATTTAACCGTCTTCACTTCGTTCAAGCCTGCGGCAAAGATGGTATCCTTAAATTCAGTGCTCAGACCACGTACAGCACCTGCCTCTGTAAACCAGCCCAAATCACCTTCTTTTTCAGCCGACTGCTTGTCTACTGAAATATCGGCGGCCATGTGTCCGAAATCAGCACCTTTACGCAGTTCATTCAAAATACTGTCCACTCTCACCGTCACTTCACTTTCTGTCTGTCCGCTCACCATGATGTGACTCACCTTCACGGAGTCCGGCCCCACCTTACTCCCAACGAGTTTGAATAGCCTATAGGCATCGTTCTCGAACAACAACTCTCCAACGTGCCCTTTTTCCGCCGTAGCCAGAAACGATTTTATAGATTCATCAAAAGTTTCCATAGCCGCGAACACATCCTCAAAGGGTACATCCGAATGTTCACTCACCAAGTCCGCCACGTCTTCCGAAGCCGTAAACTCTTCACGCAAACTTTCAATTTCACTCCGTACTTCCTCATAATCGTCCGCACTGGGTACAATATCCACCGCAATGTAATCTACCACCTGCGCTTTATGCTGACAATACCTCTCTTTACGTTGTTCGTATAGTTCTTCTATTTCACCTTCCTTAACTTTTATAATCGAATCTGGAATAGTAGAAAACGGTTGCGTCGTGAAAAGAATATCTGCCGTAGTAGCAGTAGCGTCAAGTTGATAGCGCCCTTCCAATTTATTGGCCACTATACCTTTGGAAATGAGGCTCGTATATTTCTCTTCCAAGCGTTGTTGCTTGATCGTCTTTTCCCAGAAAAGCCAGAAACGGCGTAGCGACAGCAATTGCGCTTGCTGGTCAGCCGGTACGCCTGCAATGTAATCTTCATCTATCGCCTTCAGCATTTGCAGTAGGGAGGCCTTGTTGAACCGCCCTTCCGCATCCTGAAACATAGGCATCTGGAGGATGATCGGAGACATATTGTCCCCCTGCACCATGTCGAACAATTCCTCCGGCGTCACTTGTATACCCAGTTCGTCCAACTGTTCACCCAATACGGTCTCGCGCACCATCGTCTCGTAGACCGATTCACGTATTTGCGTCATGATATCCTCCGGTAGCGACGTGTTGCCCGACTGCAACTTGTACATCTCTACCATTTCGTCGATGCGTTTCTGGTAATCCTGTATCGTCAGCGACGTCCCGTCCACCTCCGCAATTTTCTCCTGCGACTGCCTCAGGAACGAGGACCCTGAATTTAGAAAGTCTCCAATGATAAACGCGAACAACGCCAACCCGACGACGCCTACCAGCAAACCCGCCTTACTTCTTATCTTCTCAAGTGTAGCCATTCCTGTAACCTTTCCTCTACGACTTTATTGTACTCCATATTGGGTGCCAAAGGTAATCAAAAGTATGATTTCAATCCTCCGCTTATTTGGAAAACTCCAATATCCGAAACGAGTTATACGACGCTTTGTTTTCCTTATCTAAGCTACGATATAATCCTCCGGTGTCAAATTCTTGCCTGCTTGAAAGTACAAGGTATACATGGGGGGGGGGGGTATTTTGCCATAACGATTGCATCTAATTCTTCAATACTGATATTATTTATCATTAGCACCTGTTTTTCGTCTACATTTATGCCGTAGTAACTATAAATCTGTGCATCACCCTGCAAGAGGAATGTACCGGCTCCCATATCCTTAATACAAGCGGCTACAGCTTTGTAGTTTTCTTTTCGGTAATATTGGTTGAACATTGTATTGAAACTGGAAACGAACAGGGAAATCACGATTAGGCCTGCGCCAATCCGGTAGAGCCATTTCCCGGACGCACTCATCGCTTTTAAAATAGTGCATAAGGAAAGTAATATGACCGGTAGCAAGTATATGACATGGCGTTCCCAAAAACGCGTTTCGAGTATTATATTGGAGATACAAAAAACACCTAACGTAATTAACGCCGGAAGAAACAGAGTCTGTATAGCGTTGTTTTTACCGGCTTTGTTTTTGAGGATATACAGAAAAAGAGTAAAGTAACCGGCTATCAATAGGATAGAGAAAACAACATGCTCAATGGATAAGTGGGAAAGCATCATTGCTCGCAAGTCATTTCTTGAGAGTGCAAGCCCTCCAAATCCTGCGAGGTAATAGACTATTTGGGCGATGCTCGACAATCCGCCGGCCGATAGTTCACCTGTTCCACCTAATTCGGCTGCCCCGATCATCACATTCCCGTAATGGTAAAGTACGGCAAAATAGGGAAGCAGGAAAGCACTTCCCATTACCAAATGCTGTTGAAGCATTAACTTTCGTTGACGGATGGATGTGATGCAATGTGTTATGTACAGAATGATAATAAACCCGAACATCATGTGGGTCAACAATCCAATCAGAAATGAGACGTGTAGCCAAAACAGTGTTTTGTACCTATTTGTATCGCAGCAGAACAATAGGTAAGAGAACACGCTTCCCATACAGAGCAACATGATATACGGGCGCGCTTCATTCATATAATAGATAAATAAGGGATTGAAAAAGAATAAAAGGCAGAGCCAGGTGGGTTCTTTGACATAACGAATTATCTTGTACGAAAAGATAAAATAAACAATGGCAAAGGGGATATTTATACTGCGCATTGCGATTTCACTGTACCCGAAAAGTTGTGTCCAAAACCATTCCAAAATAAAAAATAGCGGCATACCTCCTACTGAACCTGTTGTATTCCAAATGGTTGAGAGTGTTTTAAAAAAGTCGCTTTCGAAGACGATTCCATAAGTTTGCATTTCATCTATCCATAAGCTATAGTCATTTACCGAAAAGACAAGGATTAGTATGGCCGCAACGATCGGCAGGTATTTATTTTTCTTCATGATATTCCTCTTCCTGATTTACATTCCATACATTCGATTTATCCTTGGCGTCCGATAAAATATTCTTTACCGCTTCGAATGCCGTTTCCATGGAATGATCCATATTGTTGTAGCGATGCTGGCCATTACGCCCGATGCAATATAGATTTTCAAAGGTATTCAAGTATTCTATCAGGGTATCTATTTCGGCATAGGTGTCGAAATAAGCCGGATAAGCCTTTTGGACATATTCGCAATGGGAGTCCAGTATAGGCTCATCTTCGGCAATTAGACCAATAGCGACCAGCTCCTTCACAGCCAGCCGGATGCGTTCTTTTTCATCCATATTCCAAAATGCATCACCTTCATTGCAAAAGTATTCCAGCCCGATCCAAACCGTGCGTTCATGATCTTTTACCAGGTAGGGTGACCAATTGTTAAATATCTGTACGCGTCCCAACCGTACATTGTCATCTTGCACATATATCCAGCAATCCGGAATGATATTACCCGATGTTATAATTTTTGTTTGATTTTTTAGTGCAAGTTTGGGAACCAATAAACCAATTGTAATAAAGTCCCTGTAAGGCAGTCCCGAAGCAATGCGGCGGATGTATTCAGGTGCCTGCGGCATACCCGCCACCAAATCCTTAATCGGCATCGAAGAAATAATAATGTCTGCCGTCTCGGTAAAACTCGCACCGTTTGATTCATAGACCACTCCGGTCAATTTTCCATTTTCCGTTTCAAAGGAAGTCACCCGACAACCTTTATTCAGCTTGCCACCCATTTTCTCAAATGCTTCTGCGGCGGTTTCCCACAATTGTCCGGGTCCGTATTGGGGGTAGGAAAAATACTCAATGAGTGACGTTTCAACTTTATCCTTGTCCTGTTTTCTGTGAAAAGCCTTGTAAAAAATATCTTTCAACACAGCGCGTATTGACAGTCCTTTTACTCGCTGTGCACCCCAGTCCGGTGAAATTTTACTGGGATGTCTACCCCAAACTTTTTCCGTATACGATTCAAAAAACATGGAGTACAATTTACGTCCGAACCGGTTGATGTAGAAATTCTCCAAAGAGGTTTCCGGTTTCTTGAACATGGTAGAATATAGGTAACTGAATGCCGCCGACAGGGTAGTCGCAACCCCCATGTTTTTAATGGTATTCACATTCAGCTTGACGGGATAATCAAAAAAAGCCTTGCGGTAAAAGATGCGTGAAACGCGGCGGCGCGTCAACATTGGTAGGATGGTGTTCCACCATTCCGTTACTTTCTCGTCTTTTGAAAAGAAGCGATGACCGCCGATGTCCATACGGTTTCCATTGTGGCATATCGTCCGGGAAATACCACCAATGGCCTGTGATTGTTCCAGAATGATTACATCCGACTTACTGTCTTGTTTCAGTAATTCATAACCGGCGACAATACCTGCAGGCCCTGCTCCAATAATGACTATTTTCGTTTTCATTCACACATAATTAATCATTTTTCACAGGATATAGTTTGAACGGCTACCTATCAAAACAAAAAATATTTGCGGGCAAAAAAGTTCCACAAATAAATCAAGATAGCTGTGATGATTTTCGATACCAAGTAATTTACGCTTACAAAGTCGGTTAATACCCAAATTAACACATCGTTTAATATCAGGCCAACTGCTCCTATGAGTCCAAAATAAATAAACTCAAGTTTTTTATTCAGGACTTTCCCTTTATTAAAAACCCATTTTGTACTGATAAAATAATTGACGAATAAGCCGGCAACAAAAGAAATAGAGGCTGAAAGGATGTAGTAAAAATCCAGTATTTCCGTGAAAAACCACAACAGTCCGAAGTCAATGGCGAAGGCGAAACCCCCGACAAAAGTGTACCTGAGCAGTTGCGTAAGGACTTTATTCGTCTCGTCTACAAAACAAGCCTGTAGTTTCTTTTTCATCTTAGTATCACCCCTTCCCTCTGTAGCGAGAGGGGGGATTGAACCCCCGACCTCATGATTATGAATCATGCGCTCTAACCGGCTGAGCTATCTCGCCTTGACGCTTTGCAAGTGGGGGCAAAAGTAGAAATATTTTACAACCGTAGGGCGGCGAGATAGAAAAACTCCTTTACATTTGCGCCGGATTCACGGAGGTGATTTTCCACGTAGCCGCCCTAGGCGGGAGACTGTTCAATGGTGTAATGGTAACACGTCAGATTCTGGTCCTGAAATTCCAGGTTCGAGTCCTGGTTGAACAACAGCCTATAGCCTTTACTTCGCACAAGCAATTTAACCGGTCGGCAGGATGACAGAGATGAGTTTGAGGGCCTCGAAAGGGGCGCGGTGGGGTGCGTTAGCGATTGTATCGGTAACGATGATGTGTGCTTACTTCGTGACAGATGTCATGGCGCCGTTGGAGGACTTGTTGATACGCACTTACAGCTGGAGCAGTACGGAGTACGGTATTTTCACAGGCGCTTACGGTTGGTTCAACGTATTCTTGTTCATGCTTTTGCTGGGGGGGATCATTCTGGACAAGGCCGGCATACGGTTCACGGGTACCATGGCTTGTTGCCTGATGGTAGGAGGGGCTTTGCTGAAGGCTTACGCCGTGTCACAATGGTTTTCCGGAGGGGGAACTATCGCTGGAATAAATTCACAGGTCGCCGTGGCGGGATTAGGCTTCGCCACCTTTGGGATGGGTGCAGAGATTGCCGGCATCACAGTCAGTAAGGTCATCGTCAAATGGTTTACGGGATACGAGTTAGCCCTCGCCATGGGGTTACAGGTTGCCGTAGCACGCTTGGGTACTGCCCTGGCGTTAAGTTTCAGCCTGCCGGTGGCCAAACGGATGGGTGAAGTGTCGGCGCCGGTATGGCTGGGGGTTGCCTTGCTATGCATAGGCTTAGTGACGTTCCTGGTATACCATATCATGGACAGGAAGTTGGACGCTTCCGTGAAACTAACGGTAGAAGATGGGGAAGAAGGGTTCAAGTTGAGTGACATACGGATGATCGTCGCCAACAAAGGCTTTTGGATGATTGCCTTCCTCTGCCTGCTGTTCTATGCAGGGATTTTCCCGTTCTTGAAGTTTGCCACAAAGTTGATGATCTATAAGTACCATGTACCTGACCACATTGCCGGACTTATTCCCGGACTTTTGCCTTTCGGGACGATACTGCTTACGCCGCTCTTCGGCACCTTGTACGATCGTGCGGGGAAGGGTACGACCCTGATGTTGGTAGGTGCGGCTATCATGACGGGGGTACATGTCTTATTCGCCTTGCCGATATGCGAGGTATGGTGGTTTGCCACCATCGTGATGATCCTACTGGGGGTAGCCTTTTCGCTGGTGCCGTCGGCACTATGGCCTTCGGTACCGAAGATCATCCCTCAGAAACAGTTAGGTACTGCCTTCTCCCTCATTTTCCTGATACAGAACTTCGGCCTCATCACCGTCCCCATGCTGATAGGGAGGGTCATCGATCGGTTTGCCCTTCAAACCCTTCCCGACGGCACTACAGCTTACGATTACAGCATCCCGATGGCCATTTTCGCCGCCTTCGGGCTATTGGCTTGTTTCGCCACCTTGCTACTCAAGGCCGAAGACCGCAAGGCTGGGTACGGCATCGAAGCGAAGCCACATAGAACATGAGCAGAAGCCGGATACTTGCCGTCGTATTCATAGCCGCATACGTAACGGGGTTTCCGGCAACGGAAAAGCGCCAGGCGCAGCAAGATATACGGGAGTTTATATCCCATGTAAAGGCTGGGATTGAGCGGGATGAGGACAGCCTGCCCAACCTCATTGAAGAAGCCGACAGACAGGCGGAGGTAATGAAGGATGCAGCGGCAAAGGCCCTTCTACACTCCCTCATCGCGGAGATGTACGACAACTATTACAGCCGTCACCGACGCCTCATTGACCGCCGTACCAACACCACCGACAGTCTCCCTGCCGACATCCGCACCTGGAGCGCCGACCGGTTCGCCCGTACGATTGACGACCACCTGCACCTCTCCCTCATGCCGCCGGAGTTGCTACAGCAGACGCCCGCTACCCGGTTCGGCTCATTGATGACCCCCGCCGGTGCCGACGACAAGCTCCGTCCCACGCTTTACGATTTCCTCGCTGGGAGAGCGGCCGACCTCCGTCCCTCCGAAGCCCTTTACACCCACTGGCTTGCCTTTCGCCGTACTTCTGCCGATACCGCAGCCTCCTTGCGCCTTGAGTTGGATTATCTGCACTACCGTTACACCCTTGCTCCTCGCCGCCACACCGCCCGTTCTTCTTACCAAGCCGACCTCACCGACCTCGCCCGTCGGTACGCAAGCTATGACTGTTCCAATGAGGTACGTCTTGCCCGCATTGAGTACCTCGAAGGTATCCCCGAACGCCTTCACGCCCCCGATTCTGTCCGGCGCTTGCAGTTCCTCCTTTGCAAGGAAGGTATCGCCTTGTTTCCCGGCTACCGCCGCACCATCCTCCTCCGTGACAAGCTAGCGCAGCTCGAAGGGCCTACCCTCAGCTCTTCTATCCCCCGTACAGCCTACCCCAACGATTCCATTGACATCACCCTTTCCTGGCGGAACATCCCCGCCGCCCGTATCACCCTCCGCCAAGGGAATAGCGATGTGCAGCACACTGACATCCCTCTCCCCGACGTTCCACCTTATGCCTTCCGTGATACGCTGATCCGCCTCTCTACTCCGTCTGTCGGCGCTTATGAGTATGTGATTGCTGCTTCGCAGCACCACCTTCGGTCTGTGCATCCGCTTGCCGTGACACGGCTTACCGCCGTCGGGCGTCGCTTAACCTCCGGTGACACGGAGATCCTTGCCGTCGACCGACGTTCCGGACAACCCCTTGACGCTTCTATCCAGCTCCTCGGCGGACGCAGGGACGACCTTCAGCCTCTTGACACCCTCCGCACCGATTCCTTCGGCCTCGCCCGCCTCCCTGCCGATGCTCACCGACCTTTGGCTTTCCGTCCTTTCCTTCCGAATGACACCGCCGCACCTCCCGCCGCCTTCTATGTGTATAGCGACGGTGTTCCTGACACCTCTCCCCCACCCGACCTCACGCTCTTCACCGACCGTAGTCTCTATCGCCCACGCCAGTCCCTCGCCTTTAAAGGCCTTGTCCACATCCCCGATGAGCTTGCCCTTCCCGACTGCACCTTCACCCTCTCCTGTCTTGACGCCAATAACCGTACCTTCGCCTCGCAAGCCTTTACCACCAATGCTTTCGGTGCTTTCAACGGACGTTTTGACATCCCTGCCGATGTCTCTCTCGGCGCTGTCCGCTTCACCGCCTCGCTCGGTGGCGACATCACCGCCTCTCCCATCCGTATTGAGGAGTTCAAACGTCCCGCCTTCACCATCGAATGGCTACCCCTCGGTGATAGCCTTGCCTTCGGCCAAGACCTTGTCTTGCGTGGCTTGGCCACAGATTTTACCGGCATCCCTCTTCGTAGCGGAAACGTTGATTGGCGTATCCGCCGATACTCGCCCTTCTTTTTTAAGCCTATCGGCACACAAAGCGAGGTGGTGGCCGCCGGACAGACCGCCTTGCTCCACGACGGAACCTTTGCCGTCTCCTTCCGACCCGCGCCACCCGATGACCTTCCCGCCTTTCGGCGCACCACCTACGAACTCTTCGCCTCCATCACCGACACTCGCGGCGAAACTCAGGCCTCCCGCTACACCTTCTTCGTCGGCGATACCAACCCCGAACCACCCTCCCCTACCCCACCCGACTCCCTCTTCGTGCCTCTCCACACCGACTCTCTCACCATCGGCGATACCGCCCGCTTCCTCTTTCTCTCCTCCGACACCCTTTCCGTCCTCTATGAACTCTTTGACGCCAACGGCTCACTCCTCGCCCGTCAGCGCCTCACCCTCCTCCACCACGCCCATCCCTTTGACATCCCTTTCCTTTCTGCCTTCGGCAAAGGCTTCACCGCCTCCTTCTCCTACATCCGTAACGGGCTGCTACGCACCGCACAGCTGCCTATCCTCCGGAAACGACCCGACCGCTCCCTCTCTTTCTCTGCACGGCTCGCTGACAATCCCCCCTCCGTCACCTTCGACCTCCCTACCGCCGAATCCGAAATCCTGCTCACTGTCTACGACAAAGCCCTTGACCCCATCCTACCCAACTCCTGGACTTTCTCCCCCGACCGGCCTTTTCACCCCCTCTGCCCCACCTTCCGACCCACCGATGTCTTCTGGCCTACCTACCGCCATGCTTCTCTGCCGCTCCCTACACCCACCGACCCCGACCCTACCTTTCGACGCATTGACTGGCAAGACGCCCTACCCACACCCGTTTCGCCCCTCCTCTTGCGGACTGCTGTGACCAAAGGTGATGACGCGGCTACGCCTACACCCTCCGACGACGATTTCCCTCTCCGCACCCACTTCGCCGAGACTGCCCTCTTCGCTCCCTGCCTCTCCCCAGATAGTGCCGGCTCACTCACCCTCACCATCCCTCTCCCCCAGCTCAATACCACCTGGATACTCCAAGCCTTCGCACATACACCCTCCCTCCGCCACGCCTTTCTGACGAAGGAACTCACCGCCGCCCGTCCCCTTATGATCCTCCCGTCTTTCCCCCGTTTCTTCCGGCTGGGAGACCGTGCCACCCTTTCCGCACGCATCCTCTCCCGCACCAACGACTCCCTTTCCGGCACCGCTACCCTTACCGTTGATACCTTCCCACCTCAAGCTGTTCCTCTTTCTGCCGCCGGCGAGCAAACCGTCAGCTGGACTATTGACGTCCCACACACCGATACCCTGACTCTCCGCTTCTCCGCTACAACCGAACAAGGCACCGACGGTGAACTGCGCCGCATCCCTGTCCTGCCTGCACAGACGGTTCCCGACACCTTCCTGCCCGATACCGCCCCGCCCGCCCGCCTTGTCCTCAACGCCTTCCGCGCCTTGACCGCACCGGCTTACGACGATGTCCTCTCCCGCTTCGCGGCACACTTTGCTCGCGCCATCCTCGCCCATTACGACGATTCCACCGCCTCCGCACACGCCGACTCTTACGACACCCTCCTCGCCCCTTACCGAACCGCCGACGGTGCTTTCTCCTGGTTCCCTGGCCTTCCGGCCGACCCCCGTATCACCGTCGCCCTCCTTGACGCCCTCGCCCAGTACCACCGGCTTACCGCCCTCACCCCTTCTCCCGCCGAGCTATCCCTCCACCGCGACGCCCTCCTTTACCTCGACCGACACCTCGCCGAGCAATATAACAGCCTCAATCCCGATTTTCGCCGCCGGCTCACCCCCTCCGTCGAGCAGACCGCCCTCCTCCACCTACGCCTCTTTACCTTCTCCGACGTCCCCATTGACCCCGCCTTCACCCACGTCTACCGCTATTTCTCCGACCGTACCTTCGACGCTGCGCTTCACCTCCCTCTCCTCTCCCAAGCCCATGCCGCCCTCCTTGCCCAACGCCTTGGCAAGCGACGCCTCGCCGATAACCTCCGCCGCCGTTTCCGGCGCACCGCCACCCTCTCCCCCTCGCAAGGGATGTTTTGGGCTAACGCCCGACCCAACGACTTCTTCTTCTCTACACCCCTCGCCACCCACACCCTGCTCACCGACTTCTTTCTTCGCTTCGCACCCGCCTCCGGCGAACACCGGCTGCTCCTCCATTGGCTCCTCGCCCAAAAGCGTGTCCAGGACTGGCCGCCTCACCCCATGACCCTCCGCGCACTCGCCTCCCTCCTCACCCACCTCACCCTCCTTTCCCCCACCCACACCCTCCTTCCCACTTCCCACGACGCCCCACCTGACTCCGCCTTTTTTAGCATCGAGCGACAGCTCACCCTCCCCGACACCCTTCCCCATGTCGGCGATCAGCTCCTTGTACGCCTCATCATCCGTACCGACCGCGACATGAGTTACGTCCTCCTCGAAGACCCCCGACCCGCCTCCCTCGCCCCCTCGGCCGACCGCTCTTCTTTCCTCCCTGCTTTACGGGCTTACCATGCCCCCCGTGATGCGTCGGAGACCTTCTTCTTCCCTCTCCTCTTACGAGGCACCCACCTCATTGAGTACTCCGCACCCGCCACCCACGCCGGACGCTTCGCTACACCCTCCTCCATCCTTCGCTCCCTTTACGCCCCCGCAGTAGTCGCCCCTCTCCCACCCTACTCCCCTCCTCTCACCATCCTCCCCTGATTTCATAAAAATTAAATCCGAAACAAATTGCTTTACTCACCAAAATTGCCTTACTTCGCACCGAGCTTTTAGTTTATGTAACCATAAAACGCTATTTCAAATGAAATCAGTATTATCAAGTGCCGCAGCCGCAATCCTGCTAAATGTCATAGCCGTCAACGCTCAAGTAAAAGTAACAACTGACGGAAACCTTCAGGTCGGCACTATACCAAGTGTTGACTATGGCAATGAAATTCAGGTAAACCCTACTTTTTCGGGAGGTGGACGCTTGAGTTTTGGAGATGGTAGCTACGTGTTCCTCGGAGAGGAAGGGACAGGGGATACAGATAAACTTTGGTTACATGGTACTAGAGGTTTTGTCCTTTCTAATTATTATTATTATCTTTCCCGTGACACTGTCCTCTACAACGAGCTCTTCGGCACCAACTTTCTAATATCCAAAAAGATCATACAAGCCCCAGGGTTTGTAAACCTACCTCCGGCGGGAACAAAGATTGGTGAACTGCGTGGAACCTTATCTGCTCTGGATGGTGTCCAAACAATGATCTACAAAGCGCATTACACACCTAAAAGCGGAGAGGGTGTCAAGGATTCCGCAGCTTGGATAGCCGCCGAACAGAGGCACGCCGCCCAAGCCGCCGCTCCAAAGATTGGCATAGACCCCAAGACCCTGCAAGCAGCTTTCCCTGAAGCGGTAGTAACCGACGAAAACGGTGAGCTGTGCATAGACTTCGTCGGCCTGGTCGGCATACTCCTGCAAAGCGTCAAAGAACTTAAAGCAGAAGTAAACGAGCTAAAATCAAGCAAATAAAAAACCCAAACAGTATAAGCCATGAAAACAACAAAGTTTTTGTTACTCGCCACCCTTGCAATAAGCATGAACTTAGCCTGTTCGGATAATGAAGATTTGACCATCAAAACTACCCAACCGGAAAAATTGCAAAAACTGCCGGAACCCGAACCCATCAAGGAGCCCGAACTCATTGAGGAAGCAATTGAAATTGCATCGGTAAAACATCTGATTGGTGAGTCATGGAAATTAGTCGCCTTTGTCAATGATACAGAGGGTACCATTGAAACTCCCGAATCAATTTCTGAAAATAGTTATTGGATAGTATTCTATAAAAACGGGGAGCTACGTGTAGAATCTTCTGTAAATGATCTGTATGGTAGCTACAAAATAAATCTTGCCACATCAACAATTTCAATCTCAGCACTGGGAGGATCAAAAAGAAACGAATTGTTGGATGGAAAACTATTTGTTGAGAAATTACAGTCTGTAGAATCTTTTGTTGTTGAGGAATCCTCTTTGAAATTATACAATAACGAAAAAGATTATCTATTATTTAACCTTAATGCGCCGGAGAGTCAGATCGAATACACAATGGAAGGTTATGTGGTAGATTATGACGGTTTCCTTGAACGAGGGGCAACGACAGCTAAAGCATTTGGATATTATATTATGCCCGAAAATAAAACGGATACCCTCTTAACTTATAATATGCCTGCCTCATTTGACGAATTCCCAATAGCATTTTTCAATGGAGATGGTTCTTATCGCCACGAGAAGATAAGAATTACTTATAGGCTTGCAGAAGAGAGTGAAAAAGTTTATACAGTACATGATGCCTTCCATCTGATGCGCTATCGTGATCCCAAACAAATAATTATCAATTCAATAGAACAGCTATGAGAAATCTGAATTTCTTATTAACATTGTTAGCCTATATTTTAATATCGCTACAAGCCTCTTCTCAAATCAAAAGTAATCGGTATTATTATGCCTATGATGAAAAAATACCTCTACACGAGGTGAGCAATAAGCTTATAATCGGTTTCCCAAAAAATAATGCTGCCAATATCAAAGCTTTGATTCATACAGCAACAATTGACTTCGAAAATGATAGTATTTGCATTCTCACTGTAGATAGTTCCCAGTCAGAAAGATTGAAACAGACTTTATTACAGACAGAGGGTATTAAATCGGTTCAACCCATATATAAAACTGACGATGGAATGGAAATGGGTATCACCGATGAAATTGTTGTAAGATTTAATGACAATGCCTTGCCGGATGACATAAGAAAAACACATGAAAAATATCAGGTAACTATAAAAAAGACAACGGATTTATATCAACTAATTACAGTTCCTCTTGGTATTGATGCCCTGGATATTGCTAACAGGTATCAATTAAGTGGGCTTGTTAAATATAGCCATCCGAATTTCCTCTCTAAAGTAGAAAAACATCAAACTATCCAAAATGATCCTTATTTTGTCAACCAATTTTATCTACATAATACGGGACAAACATTTAATGGTCATTCTGGTACAGCAGGGGCAGATATTAACGCACCTGAAGCTTGGGATATTACAAAAGGAAGTAGTGATATCATTGTAGCAGTTATTGATGAGGGGGTTACGTCCAATCATCCGGATTTACCAAACACAAGGCAAGTTCGATTAAATGGAAGTAATTTTGCATCCGGAGATGTAAATGACCCTTCGCCCGTAGGAGACGATAACCATGGAAATTCTTGTGCTGGTGTTATTGCTGCCTCCCATAACAGCGAAGGGGTTGCCGGTATTGCCCCAAAGTGTAAAATTATGCCTATCCGAATTCCTTTTGGAACTGTTCCAGCCTCAGTATATGCGGACGCCTTAACTTTTGCCAAAGCAAACGGAGCGCATATCCTTTCAAACAGTTGGGGGTATGGCACTCCTAATCCTAATGCCTATCCCGTTATAAAGAATGCAATTGAAGACGCTACATTAACAGGGAGAAATGGAAAAGGGTGTGTGGTTGTGTTTTCGGCAGGTAATACGGCATGTCATGTCTATGGGGATAATGGTTTTGTTGCATTTCCTTCAAATGTAAATGTGTCGGGAGTACTGACGGTAGGAGCTTCCGACAGATACGATACACAAGCGGATTATAGCCCTACATCTGTTTTAAGTAGTTCAAATAATCAAATTGTTGATATAATCGCTCCTTCTCATCGAGCTTACTCTTGTTATATATCGACGGAAACATTTGAATGCTGGACTATTGACATACCCGGAACAGCGGGTTACAATACATGGAAAAATACGGAATCTTGTTACCTACCCCTTAATGGTACTACCTTTCCTAATTCAGGAACAAATTACCAAGCATATACAGGCTATTTTGGAGGTACGTCCTGTGCTTGCCCTGAAGTTGCTGCCGTTGCTGCATTGATCTTATCATTGAATTCAAATCTAACACAGCAACAAGTTACTGACATTATTGAGTCAACAGCAAGAAAAGCGGGAAATTATACTTATCAAACTGTATCAGGTATATCCAATGGGACATGGAATTCCCAAATGGGACATGGTGTATTGGATACTTATGCCGCTGCCCAAGCCGCATGTGTTACCTCTTTTACCAACCAAACTGTCACAACCAATACGACGGTTGGAGGGTGTGCTTCCTTGACTGTTCAAAACGTAACCGTAACGAATAATGCAAAGTTAACGCTCAATGCGCCGAATGGTGTCACCATCAATAGCCCTTTCGAAGTAGTGCTTGGCTCGCTCTTAGAAGTTCAATATTAACCCCCCCCCCCATGAAAACAACAAAGTTTTTGTTCCTCGCCACCTTTGCACTCTGCTTCGCCCTTGCCTGCTCCGAAGACAAAGAGTTACCTACCGACGAATCTGCCCGCCGGCAACCGGAACTACCTCAACTTCCTGATACCGGCTTCCCCTTTGGTGAGTCATGGCAATTTGTCGCCTTTGTCAACAGTGCCGATGGCCTTGTGAAAATCCCTGAATCGCTCTCTGAAAATAGTTATTGGATAACTTTCAACAACGATGGGACGCTCTCCGCAAAGTCCTCTGTAAATGAATTGGAGGGAAGCTACACTTTCAATTCTGCCGCATCTACACTTTCAATCTCTGCATTGGGAGGATCAAAAATAAATGAACAGCCCGATGGCGACTTATTTGTACAGCAGCTACAGTCCATCCAATCTTTTAGTGTCGGACAATCCTCTTTGAAACTATATCATAACGAGAAAGATTATCTATTATTCACCGAGCTCAACGATGAGCCGGAAATCATGCCCCTTGACAATCCCGACATCCAATATTTAATCAGTGCTCCTTGGCAATTTGTCGCCTTTGTCAGTGCCGTTGATTATTCCTCCAGAGTCCCCGAATCGCTTGCTTCAAACCCAAATGATTACCGCATAACTTTTCGTAAGGACGGCACCTTCCTTGGCAAATCTTCTCCGAATCTAATAGGAGGAACTTATGAAATAGATCCCCAATCCCTCACCTTTAAGCTACAGGCCAATTTCATGACTGAGATATTGGAATCTCCCGACGGCGAGTTGTTTTTTGAAACTTTAAACGCTTCGCACCATTATACCATCACGCCCACCTCTCTAAGAATTTACTTCGCCAAAAACGATCATTTACTTTTTACCATAAATTGATTTCTCCAAGCAAACCTTGTTACTGATAAGTGGAGGAACGACAAACGGGATACACACTTTTAGCACACATTTGGAAGAGGCAGCCCCCAATGAGTACAAAATAGACCTAACCATTACTTTGGACGAGACATGCGTTGCCCCCAAATGGGTAGTTGAGATAGTGATGCCCAAAGTATCTCCTGACGCTACTTTCTCAGTCTCTGTAACCAAACCGGGATGGTATTGACACCACACTATTTTATTGTTTTCCCTTCTTTCCTTATCTTTGTAGATAGTATAACAAAAACACAGTAACTATATGTTGCGGTCGGAAGAGGTCAAAGCCTTGTTTGAACAGTTTGAGGCAGTTGCCATGAACCTGGACGGTGTGGAATGCTGGAGTGCTCGGGACCTGCAAAAATTGTTAGGGTATAGCCAATGGCGTAACTTCTTGAAAATCATTGAAAAAGCGAAATCATCATGTGGAAATACGGGAGAAACAATAGGGTATCATTTTGCCGACATCAGCAAGTTAATACGTATAGGAAAAAACACCGAAAAGGAGATAAGTGATATGCTTCTTACCCGTTATGCTTGCTATTTGATAGCTCAGAACGGAGAGAGTTATAAGCCGGAGATATCATTCGCGCAAACTTATTTCGCCGTACAAACTCGCCGCGCTGAGCTAATAGAAAAAGGGCTGGCTCAAGGTGGAACTTGTAGCGACAATACGGAAGAGGGACTGCGCCTCGAAGCCAGAGAAAGATTGATGCGCAAAGAGAAAACCCTCTCGGGGATTCTCTACAAACGGGGTATTGACAATAAAGGCTTTGCTGTGATTCGCTCCAAAGGCGACGAAGCCTTATTCAAGCTGAATACCGCAGAGTTGAAACGTAAAATGAATATTCCCGATAATCGCCCCTTGGCGGATTTTCTGCCCACTATCGGCATTGAAGCCAAGGGACTGGCAGCGGAAATGACCTCTATCAATGTACAGGATAAAGACTTGCACGGACAAACGCCTATCGAGCAAGAACATATAGATAACAACGAAGCCGTAAGGAATATGCTGGTAAGCAGGGGCATTCATCCCGAAAGGTTACAGCCGGCCGAAGACATAAAAAAAGTCGAACGCAGAATTGAAAGGGGTAGGAAGAAAGCCTTGATGGAAAATCATTAATCTCCCCCTCCCTTCACTCCACGATAACATACACCCCCGTCGAGTAGTTCCCGCTCACCGTCCCCCCGCTCGAGCTCACTATCTTCACCCCGATGGCATACTGCACCCCTGACTCCAGCAACCCCTTCTCCACCTCTATCCTGTATTCCGCCTTCTTCTCTCCTTTAGCTATACGCACCGACACCACTTCCGGCACTTCGTATGACGCCGCCGGCAATAACGTATACCCCTGCGCTGCTACAAACTCCGCTACCGCGTCATTCGCCAACGACAGCTTCACTTCTATCTCCGCCGGTGCTCCCGCCGCTCCTGTATAGTTCACCTCCACCGGTATCACTATCGACTCCTCTTCTCCCCACGACACTTTCCTTATTGCATACGTTGTCGCTGAGGTGCGTGCGGCCAGGTTCAGCTCCACTATCCCCGAGCTCCCATTGTCTTTGAACGGTGGCTCCTCGCTCAGGCACCCACTCAGCACTATCACCCCCAACAACAACACCTGCTTCCAGCTATCTCTTGTCTTCATATCCTTTAGTTTATTTACTCCCTTCTTCCTTCTCTTCTCCCGCTTCGCGGCACCAACCTCTTCACCGCACCTCAGTCCTTGTCCCAGAACAGCCGTGCACTATACGCATCTGCTATCCGAGGCGCATTCGGGTTCAGGTTCAGTTCATCCTGCGGGTATATCAGCCGCACCGGCAACTTATCTGCCCGTGGTGACGACGACCGCGACGACACGAACGTCGTCACCGCGTCTGTCCCACTTATCCGTGGGTATGTCGTGCGCCTAAATTCGTTCCATGCTTCGTTCGACCCCAGTATATTCAGCGCAATGTATTTCTGTGTGATGATCGCCTCCAGCTTCTCTTCTGGCGTGCTGGCTCTGTCTATATTCACCAGGTAGCTCTCTTCATTCGCCGCGATGTACGCTTCCGTCTCTTCGCGTGGGTCTACACCTGCCGACAATGTCGTTGACGTCCCTTCCAGTTCCAGGTACCCGTACGACGCCTCTATGCCTGCCTCGAAGTTCGTCTTCACGTCCCCGTCCAACTCGTGCCCTTTCAGTGCTGCTTCTGCCAGCAGAAAGTACACCTCCGACGCCGTGAATATCGGCGCGCCTGCTGACCGGCTCTTCAGTATCCCTTTTGCTTCCGATGCACCTGTCCCTATCCCTGTCCCCACATGCCACAGGTACGTCGGTGAGTTCGGGCGCTCTGCCGAGTCATCTCCCAGCTGCCATGCCGGTACCGCTGGATATCCCCTGTATACCAATGCGCCCCGTACCGGGTCACTCAATTTCGTCCCGTCATAGAATGCAAACACGTACTTCGACGGCAGGTAGAACCGCCCTGCTTGGGTGATCACACCTGACACCGAGCTATGGTACGTCGCCCAGTACGGGTTCTCTTCCGAATTCGCATTGTACCCCGGATTCACCACCACATCCTCCTTCAAAAAGCCTTCTGCACTGAATGTACCGTACGCTGCTTCTACAAACGCATCTATTTCCGTCCCGCTCCCGCGCACCAACAGACGCAGCTTCAGGTTATTCGCAAACTGTATCCACTTCTCCACGTCCCCATGGAACACCGGATCCGACGCGCTTGTCAGCGACACCAGCCCCGCTTCCGTACGACTTGCTTGCAATTGAGCGATCGCTACATCCAACTCCTCCACCAAATACCTGTACACCGACGCATCGTCATCATACACCGGCGCAAACACCCCTGCGCCCCCTGCTACTCCCTCCTTATACGGCACATCCCCGTATGCGTCCACCAGCAGCTGGTAGTTATACGCCTTCCATATGCGTGACACCCCTCCATACAGCGCATACTCCCGCTCCGACTCCGATTTCCTGATGATCGTCTGAAGGTCCCGCAGGTCGTCGAACGTCCGTGTCCAGCATTCCTTCACAAACGACGCCGTGATACTATACGTATACACTTCACCGAATCCGCCTATCCCGCCCCCTGGCACCTGGTACCCTACCAAGTACGCCGACGAACCGTATCCAAAGTAGTACACCTGCGTGTATGTCGTATTCGCCACCACATCCGGAAATGTCAAGTCCGGTGTGATTACCGCCCCTGTCGCCGCGTTCGGGTTCTCGTTTATCTCCAAGTCGCACCCCGCTAGCGCGGACACCAACACCGCCAGTCCTAAACCTATCTTTGTCTTCATGCTTTCTCGTCTTTAAAAGGTGAATGATATCGTCCCACCCACGTAACGCGTCGGTGGTGTCTGATCCAGCGACGTTACTCCTGTCGCGTTATCGTCGTTCGCACTATAATCCGGGTCCGTGTATTCATTCGACGCCGGTGTCCACAGCACCAAGTTCCGGCCTTGTATACTCAACGACACCTCTTGCACCGCATTCCCTGTCAGCTTTCGCACCACGCTTCGCGGCACCTCATACGTCAGTGACACCTCCCGCCATTTCCAGTAGTCCCCAGCATACACATAGTTACTATATGCACCCCCGCGGTTGTACGTCCCGTTCGTCCAAAACCCCATTCCTCCGTCCGAGATCGTCACGTTCGTGTTCGCCACATACTGACCTTCCGTATCCTTGTACACCGAGTTCGGAAACACGAACCGTTCACGGTTATAGTACGCCGTACGGGCCGACGCCCCGCTGAAGTCTAAGCTCGACCCGATGTTATGCGCCGCGTAGTAGTACCCACCTCGGTATTCGAACACGCTGCTTAGCGTGAACTGCTTGTATCGCAACGAAAAGTCCAATCCCAAACGATGTCTCGGAGTCGTGTTCCCCAGCAATTTCGACTCCGTCGCTTTCGACGGGTAACCTGTCAATGGATCTACGATCACCTTCCCCACCAGCTCCGATGGGTTCACCGTCCCATCCGCTTCCACCGCCGGCACTCGCGCATAGTCCGACACAAATATCTGGTTTATCTCCTCCCCTTCCACCGCATAGATCACCGTGCTCCCGTTCACCCCCAACCGCGGCAACCCCGGATACAGCTTCTTCAGCACGTTCCGGTTATACGTATAATTACCCCCTACATGCAACGTCCAATCCTTTGTCCGCAACGGGTTAAACCGCACCGTCGTCTCTATCCCGTCGTTCGTCACTTCCCCCGCATTCAGCAACAGCTCGCTATACCCCGAACTCGGCGCTATCGACGCTTCTATCGCCTGACCCGTCGTATTCGTGTGGTACCACGTCAACTGCACCTCCGCCAAGCTCTTAAACAGCCTGAACTCCGCCCCTGCCTCATAGCCCGACGTAATCTCCGGCTTCAGCTCCAACACCAACTTCTTCGACTCCCGAAAAAACGTCCCGCTTGAGAGCCCCACCTCTGAGCTGTACACCGGACTTAGCGAGTACGGGTCTATATTCACGTTCCCCACCCGTGACCACGCTCCTCGCACCTTCAGATAGTCCAGCACATCATTGTCCTTCAGATCCTCCACCGCGTCCGTCACGATCAACGACACGTCCGCCGACGGATAAAAGTACGACCTGTTCGATGCCGCTAACAGCGACGTCCAGTCGTTCCGGCCTGTCACGTGCAGGTACACGTAGTTCTTGTAGCCTAACACCAAGTCTCCCCACAACCCATAGTTCCGGCTCCGGATGATCGCGTTCGGATCCTTCGGTATCGCCGCCATCGTCGTACTCACCCCCGCTTTCTCCGTCGGGATTGTCACATCCCCTGAACGGTTCGTGATATGGTTCAACCCTGGTACCACCAGCCCCGTCGCCGCCACCAACTGGCTCTTCGAGGAATTATCTATATGGCTCGCCCCCAGCGTCAGGTTAACAGATATACCCCCCCCCACGTCTTTATTTACACCTATCTGCAAGTCCTGATTCGTACGGTATTTATTGTAATTCCGGTCGTACACATATCCCGGCAGGTCGGCCTTCGTATGCACCGTCCGCGTATACTCGCTGTACGTCACCTTCGCCCCATACTGATGCGTCTGATAGTATCTATTCGCTATCGCCACCCTATACAACGCATGCAGCCACGGCTTTATCTGATACTTCACGTCCACCTTCCCCGTCAGGTACGTGTCTTTCGTGTCCTCTCGGTAGTTCGCCGCCGTCCAGTACGGATTTCGGTACCACGGGTTGTACCAACCCTCCACGTCCGACCATTTGTCATGCTCCCAATCCTTATAGTTCGGCACCGGCACATTCGCCGAGATCTGTGTCAGCTCACTATAGATCCGGTTCGTGTTATTCGTGATGTCGTAGTTGTTCTCTACGTAACCCACGTTGTACGACAGCTCTATCCCCTGCGGCAGCTTCTGTGTGTTGTTCAGTCGCAGCGACACCTTATTATACTTATCCCCCGGCGTGATCCCCGTTCCCCCTAAATACTGCGCCGATACAAACGAACTGATCGTCTCGTTCCCAAAGCTCACCGATACGTCCGTCCGGTTCTGTACCCCTGTCTCCCAAAACGAGTTCCTGCCCTCTTTGGCCGGTGAGTACACCGCATACTGCTGATCCCCGTTCACCAACGGGCGACCCAATTCCCGTATGGTCCCGTCGAACGCCGGACCGAACTGCTGATTCTCCACCTTGTCAAACACCTGACTATCCACATCCGCTCCCTGACCGAATCGCGTCTGCAACTTCGGGAAAAAACTCACCGACTCAAACGACGTCGTATTCGACACCTTGATCTGTGGCTTCCCTTTCACCCCCTGCTTCGTCGTTATCAGCAACACCCCGTTCGATGCCTCCGATCCGTACAGCGCCGAACCCGCCGCCCCGTTCAGCACCTGTATATTGTCGATGTCCGAAGGGTTGATGTTGTTCAGAAACTCATTCGATACAATCGCATTGTCCACCACTATCAGCGCCTGGTTATTCCCCGTGATCGAGCGGTTACCCCGCAACACCAGCCTATAATTCGGGTTCACCCCACTCGAGATCGCATTCACCTGCAACCCCGGTATCTTCGCCGCCAAGCCCCCACCCAGCGTCGGTGACTTCCCTGCGCCCAGCTCACTGTCCGTAATCTTCACCGTCGCATACCCCTGCTCACGCCGCGCTCGGAAGATACCCCCCGCCGTCACCACCACCTCATCCAAACTGTGCACGCTCTCCTTTAACGTCACCTCCACCAACTTCCCCTCATTCACCAACACCGCCTGTGGCTTATACCCCACATAGTGCACCGTCAGCTCCACCGGATACCCCCGCTTCGTCTTCAGCACAAACTCCCCATCCACATTCGTCGTCGTCCCCTCACGCGTCCCCGACACCACGATCGCCGCTCCTATCACTCCCTCTCCCCACTCATCCACTACCTTCCCCTTGATCTCCACCCCCTGTCCCAGCACCTCCACAGCCCCCGACACCAGCACCGCCACCAGCCCTGCCGCCAGCTTCCCCGCTGCCAGCTTCCCTGCTGCCAGCTTCCCCGCTATTTTTGCTATCCTTCCCATATCTCCTGTTTTTTTAATCCGCTACAAAGGTATCACTTCTCCCCGAATAAAAATCACATCTTTGTGGTATTTTTTAGAAACACCTCCCCGCTGAAAATTTTTTCATATATACCCCCCCCCCCCATCTTTGTATTTCTTTAACAACTTGCTTCTCCCCTCCCCCCCCCCTCTTCCGTGACTACTTCTCTGACATAAAAGCATCCTTAGGATGCCGTCGTTACGACGCTTATTTCTTACCTTTGTGCACACATTATTATACTCTTATGGATAACCTTGATCAGATCATCGCTCGCAAGCTCCTGCAAATCAAAGCAGTCAAGCTCCAGCCCACCATCCCTTTCACCTGGGCCTCCGGTTGGAAGTCCCCCATTTACTGCGACAACCGCAAGACCCTCTCTTATCCTCCTATACGCACCTTCTTCAAGCTCCAGCTCGCTCGACTCATCTCCGAGAACTACCCACAGACCAACGCCATCGCCGCTGTCGCTACGGGCGCTATTGCCCAAGGTGCACTCGTCGCCGACCTCCTTGCCCTCCCTTTTGTCTACATCCGCAACGCCCCTAAGAACCATGGCCTTGAAAACCTCATCGAGGGAGAGCTTAAGGCCGGCTCTTCTGTCATCGTCCTCGAAGACCTTGTCTCCACCGGCCATTCGGCCCTCAAGGCTGTCGATGCCGTACGGGCTTTCGGATGTGAGGTCATTGCCGTCGTCGCCATTTTCACCTACGGCTTCCCACTGGCCACCAAGCTCTTCCACGAGGCCCGTGTCCCGCTCGCCACACTCTCTCACTACGACGCTGTCATTGACCAAGCCTTACTCGCCGGATACATCTCCCCCGCCGATGTCCAGACCCTCCAAGTCTGGCGCAAAGACCCCGCCGCCTGGCTCCCCTAACCCCCCCCCCCACCGCCCCCAACACTACCAACACTACCAACCCAAACACTCTCTTGCCCATACCTTTTCCTTTAGCCTTATCCATGCCCCCAAAGGTACTTATTTATCGCCATAGTGCCCGAACGCAGACACAACCTTCACCGTGACAATCCCATCCTCTTGTCCTTTCTCATCACCTGATAGTAGTTCCGGCTTCCCCGTACCTGTTCTTGGGTGCTCCTTTAACTCGTTCAAGAAAGTGAGTATCTTGTGATACACAACTCTATTTCCAGACTTAC
>JAITRC010000009.1 GCA_031288615.1 Tannerellaceae bacterium | reverse complement strand
CTCCATCACTGTGGAAGGAATAGATTCTACGGCTGTGGCTTTTGATGCCGCTTTCTTTTTCCACGATGGCCTTCTTGCTTCGGCCGAGCCGAGTACGACACTTCCTCCCAATAGTTTCCGTGTGGGTGAAATTGCCAGAATAAAGATTAGGCTGGTGCCCGATTTTCTGGGAGAGCCGCTTCCGGAAGACTTGGAATGGGAGAGTAACCAAGAATGGTTGACCGTAGAAAACGGGTACCTCTGTGCCGAACAGCCCGGTAAGGGCGTGGTGACGGTTCGTTATCTTAGCTCATCACCGGTATCGAGCACCATAGAAGTTACCGTACTTCCTTCTTTATTTCCCATCCAACCGGCGGATAAAGGATACAACTATGCACTGCTACTGATGGATGCCCAGACCGCTTCCACCTTCGGCCCCGACAGACTGGTCGATGACCTGAGACCCGATGATATACAGCGGATAGTGGAGATATGGGACGGCCAGTCTTTTACCCCTCGCGACCGCGAAACAGAGGAAAAGAACAGCTTCGGTAAAAAAATGCCTTGGCTGAGCCTACAGATGCCGAACACGAGGACGTGGGGCGGCGGTGCTATCGTCAGCACCCTGCTTGAACGGCACCACTTCTCCTTTGGCATCGAACCTTACCGTTCAATAAGCTGTTTCCATATCGCCCTGAAAAGTTCCAACCCTCTCTCCTCCTACACCTTCCGGTTGCATGACGGAGCTACACAGACCGCACCCTTCGTGATTGGGAACTGCCCTAATCCCGACGGGATAGAGCCTTATCGTAACTTCCCGCATGATGGAGAATGGCATAGCGTGCGAATTCCCCTTACGGATACGCTCTTCGATAAACTGTTCCTGAATGAACAGAATATCTTGGAAGCAGATAGCGGTACACCGTATCTCACCTTTACCACCTTTGCCGAATTCGGCCAGGGGCAGACACTGGATTTTGACGCTGCCCTTTTCTATACTGTGGGCGGAGCAACTCCTACTTCGATCACCTTGAACCGTGAAACATTGACGCTGGAGGTGGGTCATACGGGTTTGTTGGAGATCGTTGATTTTGAGCCGATTGAAGCCTATTGCCCTCCCGGCGATATGATTTGGGAGTCAAGCGATCCGTCCGTCGCCTTAATACAAGGCGGTATAGTTTCGGCGCTTAAAGAAGGGACAGTATCTATTTCGGTGTATTTTCCGGGTTACCCTGAAGTGAAGGTACGCTGCGAAGTCACGGTAAAACCTTCTTCTTTTGTCAAAGCTCCGGGCGCGACCAGCTTGGAAGGCACCCATTACCGTGTCTTTATGGCGGGTGAGAGAACGATGGAGTCAATACATAGCTCAACCATTCCCCGACTAGATGATTTCTGGGGGCCTGATGTGGAAGGTACGGCAGGCGTCTCTTCACTGGATATCTGGGAATCGACGCTGGAGGCTGCCGAAGTTCCCACGGGCGCAAGGAATAGCTATGATATGGCTGATAGCTATATCAGCCTCGCATTGACAGACAAAGGGTGGGGTGGCGGAGCATTCGCCACAGGTAAAGGCGTGCCCATTGATCTGAGGGAAATGGTTGCGCATAAGGAAGATTATGTGTTCCATATTGCCCTGAAAACGACAGAAAAGGTCGTTTCCTACAAATTCTCACTTACCGATGGGACACGTACGTGTCATTTTGTGATAGGAAATACGTGGTACGAAGATCTATTCCCTATTCGTGACTTTCCTCATGACGGAGTTTGGCATGAAGTAGAAATACCTCTTTCCGAATTATTGTTGTTGCAGGGTGGTGAAGGCCTATATGGGCAAGTGATGGACAATGCAAAGGGTTTCGACTTGCTTTCTTTCTTCCGTCTGGGGGAGGCAGGCGGTAAGATGGAAATGGATGCAATCTTCTTCTATTGTCCGAGAAAAGTACCGACAGCCGTCACATTTGCCTTTATGGATACCACATTGCTACCGTTGGAGGTAATACGGGCGGTTCCCTCTTTCAAGCCATACGCCGGTTATCTACCGGATGACAAATGGATATGGAGGGTCACGTCGGAGCCGAAGTTCGGGCAACAACCGGTAGTATCTGTGCGTAACGGCGGTGTGCTGACGGCGTATCAAGCAGGTGAAGCGGAAGTAGAGTTGTCCATACCGAATAGTTCACTGAAAACGACATTCGGCGTGACGGTGGGAGAGAGGCCTCTCCAATACAGCCTGTCCGGTACGAATTACCACGTGATTTTCATGGACAGGTATAATTTCTCCACCATTGAAAACCGTACCGTGAATGATCTGCGCACGGGAGTGCCCGGGGTGGCGGGTACGCCGGAAATACAAATTTGGTTGGATGGTGACGGGAAACTTACCCTCAAAGATGGTACGGAAAAACCTGCAAATAGCTATGGAGCAGGGGGAGGCTCCGGCGAAACCCTTTTTCTGAATTTCCGAGTAGCGGAAGAATCAAATTGGGGAGGCGGTGCCTTTCATTTGCCGGGTAACGGCGCCAGGATAGATATGACAGAACTGTCCAAAAAACCCGATGAGTATGTTTTCCATGTTGCGATGAGAAGGAAGACGGAGGACGCGGTTTATCGTCTTATCCTCTCGAACGGCAGGGAAGAACGCAGTATCGTTATCGGGAATCGGTTTTGGGTGGGAACTTCCCTGATGGCTGAAAATGAGACGCCCATACGAGACTTTCCCCCCGACGGGAAATGGTACGAACTGGAGATACCGTTAACACATCCGGTATTTGAGGGATTCTTTGACAGGCCTATCATTGTGCCGGAAGGAGGATTGAGTATAACGGGTTTTGTGACGACTCGTAGCCCAGGCCCTACGGTGTTTACAGACTTGTGTATAGATGCCGTCTTTTTCTACCGCCCGTATCGCCCGATCACAAGTATCACGTTGCCGGAGGGAATAGAGGTGACTGAAGGGGAAGTTGTGCAAGTAGAGGCCCTTTCGAATGATGTTTATGGGTTGTTACGCTGGCAAACGTTGGATCAAACAACGGCCACTGTCACTGAAGAAGGTTTTGTGAGCGGTTTGAAGCAAGGCTCCACCAAATTGGTAGTCTCCTACGGGGATGAACCTGAGGAAGATGAATCCTCCTCAGTGAACGAAGATGAATATGTATTGGTATGGTCGGATGAGTTTGATGACGCCGACGGCTCACTTCCCGATAAGAAACGATGGAGTTATGATGTAGGTGTGGGAGAAGGTGGATGGGGGAATGGGGAATTACAGTACTACATGGCTAATCCGGAGAATGTCCGGACACACAATGGTCATCTGGTAATTACTGCAAGGAAAGAGTCTTTCTTTGGCTCCGAGTACACTTCGGCACGTTTGCGCTCGAAACAAGGCTGGAAATACGGGAAAGTGGAGGTGGCGTTCAAGTTGCCTTTAGGATACGGTACATGGCCGGCGATATGGATGTTACCCGTAAAGAATGTGTATGGGGCGTGGCCTGCCAGCGGCGAGATTGACATCATGGAGCACGTAGGCCGCAAGCCCACAGAAATCATAGGAACCGTACACATGGCAGGGGGTTCCGGCGAAGCGGGCCCGTCGGGGACGTATTATATGCATTCGAGTGCTGCAGTGGCGGCTCATAAAGTCATATTGGTGTGGGATGAAGATACTGTAAAATGGTATTTGGATGATATGCCTACACCTTT
The DNA here is from genome assembly GCA_031288615.1 of Tannerellaceae bacterium. The sequence continues at coordinate 61,856 of JAITRC010000009.1, read as the reverse complement.
CTTCACTTTTGGCAAGGCAACGAATGCCAATTATACATTATGGCCGTTCGATGAAGAGTTTTATCTTATCCTCAATCAGGCTGTAGGGGGTTACTTGGGCGGTACACCTGCCGAAGGTATATGGCCGCAGGAATTCTTGGTGGATTATGTCAGGGTGTACCAGAAACCGCAGACAACACCCTCTCAACCGTTTATCTCGGATACCTGTACCGTTACGGTACTACCGCGTGCTACGATAAAGAGCCTGGAGGGGATTGATTACACTGTCCTCTCCCTTGGACAGTTAGCGATGGATACATTCCCTTCCCGTGTAATCAAACGTGACTTACGCGAAGCTCTCTCCGTCCAACTATGGGAAAGTTCTTTCATTGAGGGAGAAAATGTGGACAATGATAAGGACAGCTATGGAAAAATAGATGGCGGCAACATAAAACTGCAGGTGGGGAGTAGAGGCTGGTCGGGTGGCGCTTTCTTCTTGCCTTCGAGTACGGCAGATGTGGACTTGACAGCGTTAACCTCGGCAGCACGCAGAAATTTATTCTTCTTTCACATCGCTTTGAGAAGTGAAGATGAGCGGTCTGCCTATACTTTTACTTTCAGCGATGGAGAAAAATCGGCTTCCATTGTGATAGGTAATAAAAAAGGAGAAGGAGGAATACCCCCGAAATATGATTTTGTCCGTGACGGGAAATGGCATGAGATAGAGATTCCGCTCAGTCTTCCGGAATTCGACGACATGTTTAAAAAGGCTATACATATAGAAAGAACCGGCTTGAATTTATTGACATTCCTTGCCGGTGGAGAGCCTTGGACTACATTAGACATGGATGCACTCTTTTTCTACGATGTAGCCGAACAGCCGTTGAGCCTTTCTTTAGACCGTCAAGAAGTGAGCATAAAAGTGCAGGGGGCTGCTAAACTAACTGCGACTACAACGCCTGCAATCAAAATACATGAGGTTAAGTGGAAGTCCTTGAACCCTGAGATAGCTACGGTGGTGAGCGGAGGTTTTGTGTCAGGATTGAGTGCAGGTGATGCAACAATTGTGGCCACGCTGGGGAACTTGGAAAAAAGATGTGTAGTGCATGTGACGGGAGAAGAAAAAGTGAATAGCCGTTACGGCTCCCATTACCAAACAATCTTTGTCGATGAGACAACTGCTACCTATCTGGACGATCGTTTGGAACGGGATCTTCGTCCGGGTACGGGTATCTGTGATCTTAATAACTGGGTAGGAAAGATGGATTTCCTGCCCTCAGAAGAGCAGGGCGTTAACAGTTACGGCCTCGAAAAAAAATGGTTGTGGATGAGAACCAAACAGGGGGAGACTTGGTCAGGTGGCGCCTTCCACATGAAACCGGTGGGGAACGGTATAGATATGAGGCATATTGCCAGAGCACGAAGCGAGTATAGTTTGCATATAGCGCTTCGTAGTACGAAACCTCTCTCCTCTTATACATTCCAATTGGCAAACGGGCACGGAGATACGGCACGTTTTGTTGTCGGGAACCAGTTGGGCGAGGGTGGTCTCCTGCCGGTGTACGACTTCGCTCGTGATGGGCAATGGCATGAAATGGATATTCATCTGGATACCTCTTTGTTTGACGATTTCTTTGAAGAAGTGATAGCTGCTTCCATCCCCGTTGATTTGTTCGGCTTCATCCTTTCGGGAGCGGGTAACGAATTAGGTATGGATGCGATCTTTTTCTACAAACGTCCGATACCGATGGAAGGATTCCGTATCCGTGAAGATACGGTACGGGTGTACGTGGGTGAGGCGTTTAAGTTGCGAACAGACTTCTTGCCGACAGATGCTTTCAGTGGAGAGCCGATAGTATGGCGTTCATTAAATACCGATTTACTGACGGTAGAAGAAAATAATTGGTTGGTAGCAAAGGCTACTTCTTCGGTGTACATAGGTGTAGAGGCGAAGTGTGGTGATTTTAAAGATACGTGCTACATAGGGATACAGAACCGTCCGGAAATAGCCGGTAGCCTGAAAGGCAGCCATTATTACGTATTGTCAATGGGGGATGCGGCTTTTGCAAATCTGGCCGACAGGATGGTGATTAAGGATTGGCGTCCGGACAAATCGGTAGGGTGTCGCTTGAATGTGAAAGGTGGTTCCTTTGAGATTACGGGGCGAGTGGGTGCTGACAGTTACGGATATTTCGATGTCAATTGGGTCAGTTTGGCGGTGACGGATAAAAGCTGGTCGGATGGATCTTTAGTGGTAAGCGATCCGCAAGGAATTGATCTAAGCCCTATTGTTAAAGAATCAGTGCGAAGTAAGTATTTCTTCCACATTGCCTTGAAAAGTGTACATAGCCTTCCGTATACACTTACTTTTTCTGATGGAAGAAGCACGGCACAAATAATTATCGGCGACGGGGGGACGTATGACTTTCCTCGTGACGGCGGATGGCATGAAATGGATATTCCATTGAGTGATCCAATATTTGACGGATTGTATACTAGTTCCTTCGGTACAGGAGGTCAGTCGATAGACTTGCTGGCCTTCTCGGCAGGTGGCGTTCAAGGGGCAACATTGGACATGGATGCGGTGTTTTTCTACAAAACGATGGAGGAACCGGAGGCAATAGCCGTTACACCTACATCAATACGTGTAGAAGAACAGACGGTAGTGGCAGTGACGGCGAAATTATTACCGGAAGGCGCGTATGGAAAGATAACATGGTCATCGAAAAATGAGTCTGTCGCTACTGTACATGATGGTATCGTCTCAGCCATCGGAGAAGGTACAACCCTTATTGAGTTGCAAGCCGATAATGCGTCAATGCAGATTCCTGTCGAGGTACTGTCAAAGCGGAAAACGGCGGGGTTGAATGGTAGCCGTTACTATGTTTTCTCAATAGATGCGACTACGTTGGGAGGTCTGGAAGGAAGAGGTGTATTGAAAGAAGACATGCGCCCGAATGTGGCAAACAATTATTCATTGGATATATGGGACGGGACGTTTAATGGCCTTTCGGAGACGGGTGGAGTGAATAGCTACGGGCAATTGCATCCGTGGATACGATTGGAAGTAGGTAATAAAGGTTGGTCGGGAGCAGCCTTTACAATAGGGAATAAGGTAGATTTAACAGACCTCGCCGCTGCACGGGCGGCTCATAGTTTCCATGTCGCTTTGAAGAGTAGACAAGCGATATCGGCGTATACCTTCACTTTTACGGATGGCTCGGCGGATACGGCGCGAATAGTGATAGGTAATAAAGCCAACGAAGATGGGTTGTTGCCGAAATATAACTTCAAACGTAACGGAGAATGGCAGGAATTGGATATCCCGCTTAATCTACCGGAATTTAATGGGTTGTATGACCAATTGTTCGGAGAGGTAGGCAAGAAATTGAACGTTGTGGCCTTCTCAGCAGGAGGGGAAGAAGGAACGGTGTTGGAGATGGACGCGTTGTTCTTCTACAAAGAGCTTGTTGCACCGGAGGATATAGAGGTATCGCCTGTACAGTTGGAAATGAAAGCGCAGGAAGTACAAAAACTCTCGGTGAAGATGTTGCCTGTGGGTTCGTATGGAACGGCGGTATGGCGGTCGCGAAACAAGGAGATAGCTACCGTGCGCGATGGCTTTGTCTCTGCACTGAAAGAGGGAGTTACGGTGCTGGAGGTGCAAGTAGGTACGATTGTGAAGACGGTTTCCGTGAAGGTGCTCCCGAAAGAGGAGACCTATCCGTTGTTCGGTACCCAGTATCATCTCCTACTCTTGGATGCAGTTACGCTGGAGAAGGTAAAAGATAATGTGATACAAGACTTCCGTCCGGGTGTTAACAATAATAAGTTGGATTTATGGAGTGAAACGTTCCATACGCTTCTGGTATCGGGGGCGAATAGCTTCAATGAGTATGAAAGATGGGTAGGATTGGAAGTAGCCAATAAAGGCTGGTCGGGCGGTGCTTTTGTCGTTGAGAATGGAGTAGACTTGAGGGAGATCCGTCAAGAACGGGGAAATTGGTTTTTCCATATTGCTTTGAAGAGTTTCCAGCCGACATCAACCTATACATTTACTTTCACTGATACCGACGAAACAGGAGGAGGCAAGGCGACTATCGTCATAGGTAATGGGGAAGGGACGTCAGGGAGGTATCCGAAATATGACTTTGCACGTGACGGGGAATGGCATGAATTAGACATTCCGTTGAGTTTACCGGAATTCGACTTATTGTACGAAGTAGCCCTCTCGGGTCCGAATAAACCGTTAAATCTTGTAGAGTTCTCGGCAGGCGGGGTGGAAGGAACGGTGTTGGAAATGGATGCGATGTTCTTCTACAAACGAGTACCGCCTGCACATCTGGTTCCTGAGTCCCTGACGCTGATGGAACAGGAGGTGAAAAAAATGTCGGTGGTTTTGCTACCGGAAAGTTCATACGCTCCTTTGCAATGGAAATCATTGGATGAATCCATTTTCATCGTACGCGACGGTTGGGTATCCGGACTACGTGCGGGGACAGCTAAAATATGGATAAGTACAGGGAAAGTTGATACAACGGTTGATGTGACAGTTTTGCCAAGAGAGAGGGTTGATGTGTTGCGAGGTCTCAATTATTACCCGCTTTTACTTGGCAACTCTACTTTCGATAAGCTGAATGAACGCAGAGCTATAGCACGAGATTTTCGTCCCGGCGTACAACAGGAGAATAACCTGATGGTATGGGAAAATACTTTTGTAGGCTTGACACCGACGGATACAAATAGCTTTGGGCAGGAAGAATCCTGGGTACGATTCGGTGTGACCGACAAAGGCTGGTCAGGCGGCGCGTTCACTGTGTCGACGCCCGTAGATTGGCGAAAAGCAATAGAAGAGAGGAATGATTACCTGTTCCACATCGCCTTAAAGAGTACGCGACAGACAACTTACACTTTTACATTTACGGACGGGATACGTACAGCGCAGATTGTGGTAGGAGATGAAATAAATACCGATGGCGCGAGGCCAAAGTATAATTTCATACGTAATGGGCAATGGCAAGAATTGAATATACCGCTGAGTTTGCCGGAGTTTGATGGCATGTATGAGTTTTTGTTCGGTAGTGAAGCGTTTCCGGCGAACCTGATGGCCTTTTCGGCAGGAGGAGTGACAGGTGATGAGCTACACATGGATGCGGTGTTCCTATACAAGCGGGCGATTTTAGCGGAATCTATTGAGATACAGAACACTTTGACGATGCGGGTGGGTGAGGCGACCCATTTATCTGCTGTAGTGAAACCTGAAACTGCGGAAGGAGTGCCGGTTTGGCGCTCGCTGAATCCCCATGTGGCTACAGCGCGGCAAGGGGTCATTTGGGCAGTGTCGTCGGGAGAAGCTGAGATTGAAGTTTCTGTGGATGGAGTGAGGGATACTTGCCGAGTGACGGTAGAATCGGCAGAATTGATGCATAGCCTCCGTGGCAATCACTACCACTTGTTGTCCTTGGGGGCGAGTGCTGTCGACACGTTGTTGGCTAAAAAAAGAAGTATTTCAGCGGATTTCCGTCCGGGTGTGAAGTCGCTGAACAAAATGTATATATGGGAAGAAACATTCGTTGCAGGGGCTGCTATAGGTCCGAACAGTTATGGCCACGAAGATCCTTGGATAGGATTGTCGGTAAGCAATAAAGGCTGGTCAGGCGGTGCTTTTGTGGTACAGGGCAACTTGGATTTACGAGCTGTTCATGCTGAAAGGCAAGACTACTATTTCCATGTTGCATTGCGAAGCCAGACGGACGAATTGTACACTTTTACGTTTGCGGATGGGGAAGATACGGCGCGAGTTATTATCGGTGACCGACCAGCAGAAGATGGAAGTTTGCCTTCGCACAACTTTGTGCGTGACGGAAAGTGGCACGAATTGAATATACCGTTGGCTCATCCGAAGTTTGTCGGTCTTTTTGACAAAGAGCTGAACAAAGCGGCGAACAATGTCGTGGCTTTCTCCGCAGGTGGGGCATGGGGTACTCCACTCAATATGGATGCGGTATTTTTCTATAAAAATCCGACAAGGCTTTCCGGTCTGCAGTTAGACAGACAATCAATAACTTTATTAGAGCAAGACGTAATAAAGTTAAAGACTACAATATCTCCCAATGAAACGTACGTAACATACGAATGGAAGTCATTGAATACAGACGTTGTTACTGTATGCGACGGTGTTGTATCGGCAATTGGTCAAGGACAGGCTGATGTTGTCGTTTACTGTAAAGCTGCTGCGGACACACAATGGCTTACGGATACGTGTCGAATTACTGTAACGCCAAGGGTACGTTTGAATAACCTCGCAGGCAGCAACTATTATGTCATGCAGTTAGGTACGGACGTCTTAAATTCTCTTTTACAGCAGGAACGGATACGTGTAAAAGACTGGCGCCCCGGTACAAGAGAAGGAAACGCTTTGCATATTTGGGAAGGCACGTTTACCGCTCAGGCGGCAAACGGGATTGACAGCTATGAAAAGCCAGGACAATGGATACGGATGACGGTGACCGACAAAGGTTGGTCAGGGGGTGCCTTCGTGACAAATGAGGTCGTAGATTTTCAGGAATTGTATAGAGCACGTGAGAGAGCCTACTTCCATATAGCTTTAAAGAGTACGCAACCGGAAACGGTCTATACTTTTACCTTTTCCGATGATAGAGATACTGTGCAAGTTGCTATTGGCGGTAGCGAGGAGGAGGGTATACTTCCAAGGTATAACTTCAAACGTGATGGGCTATGGCATGAGATAGAGATTCCGCTTTCTCTGCCGGAGTTCGATCGCTTATTTGATAATCCTTATGGAGGAACGGCATCAACTCTTGTGGCCTTTTCGGCGGGTGGTCATGAAGGGGCGGTGTTGGAGATGGATGCGGTGTTTTATTACAAAGGAGCGTTTGTCCCAACAGGTTATCTATTGCCGGATGTTACGATAAAGGAACAGGATGTAGTGCTGATGAAAGGAACATTTGTTCCGGAAGGTGCGTTCGATACCTTGCGGTGGCGGTCGGCAGATCCTTCTATTGCTACGGTGAACGACGGTTTTGTGTCGGGGATGAACGTCGGTAAGACCACTATTGAGGCGATATATAAAGGGCGAGCAATAGGATCGTGCCAAGTGACGGTAGAAGCGGCCACGAAGTTGAACAGTTTGCAAGGTAGCCATTATTACCTATTGTTGTCGGGTGAGTACATGCTTGGTTCACTCATTGAGACGGACAGGATAGTAGAGAAAGATTGGCGTCCTGATAAAACCTCTGCCAACAAACTGATGATATGGGAGCAAACCTTTACGGCGGGGGAAGCAGCAGGTTTGAATAGTTATGGGATAGAGGAGTCTTGGTTACAGTTGATTGTGGCCGATAAGGGGTGGTCGGGCGGAGCCTTTACCGTAGCCAACGAGGTAAATCTGCGCAATATACGTACGGCGCGAGACAAGTACTTCTTCCATGTAGCATTGAAGAGTACAAAACAGGAGCAGGTATATACATTTACCTTTACCGATGGAAAAGATACGGCACGAATTGTTGTAGGGGATCGTCCGGGAGATAATTCGACGCCGCCGAGGTACAATTTCAAACGCGATGGACAGTGGCATGAATTGAATATCCCATTGTCATTACCGGAGTTTGCAAGCTTATACGACGAAACTTTTGGTAGTGCGCAAAAGGTTGCGAATGTAGTAGCCTTCTCGGCGGGCGGTATAGAAGGAACTACATTGGATATGGATGCAGTATTCTTCTACAGGGGTGAAGAAGTGGCGACAGGGATCAGTCTGCCGGCTGTTATTCTTGTGGAGGAAGGTGCCGTGGTGCGTATACCGGTGACTTACGATCCTCCCAATGCATACAGTCAAATATCATGGGCATCACAAGATGCCTCTGTGGCGACGGTGAATGAGGGTCTGGTATCAGGTTTCAAAGAAGGAGAAACAATCCTCACGGCGACGTGCAACAAAATGCAGGTTACGTGTACGGTGAAAGTCTTGGCGAAGGCAAAACGAAATAGTTTGCGGGGAAGCCATTATTACGTGTTGTCAGTGGGTGCAACCACCTTCAATTCTCTATTGACTACTGAGAGGATCATCATGTCGGATTGGCGTCCGGGAGCCACTTCCGGCAATGAGTTACAGGTATGGGAAGGTACTTTCGGGGCCTCAGAACAGACAGGAACGAACAGTTACGGAAAGGAAGAAGCTTGGATTGGTTTGAAAGTAACCGACAAAGGATGGTCGGGTGGTGCTTTTGCGGTGACGGAGGAAGTGAATTTACAAGCTATTTACAAGGCTCGCAACACCTATTCTTTCCACGTTGCCTTGAAGAGTACACAGAAAATAGCATCATATACATTCACATTTACCGACGGGGTCAATACAGCTGACATTGTAGTAGGCAACTGTCCGAATGAGAAACGTATTTTGCCGAAATATGACTTTGTCCGTGATGGGCAGTGGCACGAGATAGACATTCCAATGAGTCTGCCGGAGTTTGCAGGGATGTATGCCGCACCATTTGGCTCGGCCTCGAAACAAGTGTCGGTTGTGGCTTTTTCCGCCGGAAAAGTAGAAGGGACGACATTAGACATGGATGCAGCCTTCTTCTACAAACCTCAGCTTGCGTTGGAACGACTGAAGTTGTCGACAAAACAGATAACCATTGAAGAGCAAGATGTAGTACTGTTGGGTGTGGAAGTTGAACCGAAAGGGGCTTTCGTAGAATTGGAATGGAAATCACTTGATCCCACTTTTGTCGGAGTAAGAGATGGTTTCGTGACAGGTCTCAAAGCCGCAAGCGGAGCGGTACCTGTTGTGGTGTATGGCGGCGGCCGCACCGATACTTGTTACGTGAAAATCGCTTCAGGTAAGAAGGGAAAGAGTTTATATGGTAGTAACTATCAAGTACTGTCTTTGGGGGAAACAACCTTCAATTCCATACGAGCCAAAGTGAAGAGCGATTGGCGTGCGAGCAGTGATGTACAGATATGGGAGAATACGTTCAACGCCGTAGCTACTTCAAATGAAACAAACAGTTACGGGGCAGTAGAGCCTTGGATTGGACTGACGGTAGGTGATAAAGGTTGGTCGGGAGGAGCCTTTGCCGTATCGGCACCTATAGATATGACTCAAGTACGCTCCGAAAGAGAGGCCTACTATTTCCACATTGCTTTGAAAAGTACGCAACCGGTATCGGTGTATACTTTCTCCTTCACGGATGGAAAAGGAGATACGGCACAGGTAGCGGTAGGTAACCGGAAAAATGAGAAAGGTCTGGTGCCGAAATATAATTTTGCAAGGGATGGCCTCTGGCAAGAGATAAATATTTCGCTAAGTCTGCCGGAGTTTGATAATTTATACAAAGAACCCTTTGGCGGAACGCAGAGCAATGTTAATCTTGTGGCCTTCTCAGCAGGAGGTGACGCAGGGACGGTGCTGAACATGGATGCCCTTTTCTTTTATAAAGTAAGCAAAACAGCGACGAGTATAGAGTTGCCGCAGACTGTGACCATGAAGGAACAGGAGGTGATCCAACCGAACTTGGTCTTGTTGCCGGAAGGCGCACAGGGAGAGGTGGTATGGTCATCATTGAACTCGACTATTGCGGCGGTGAACAACGGTTTTATCACAGGGGTTCGTGCGGGGACGACAACTATCACTGCTCAATGTGGTTCGTTAAAAGCGACTTGTCTGGTCACAGTAGAATCGCTTCCACAGACAAAAAGTTTACAAGGGGATCAGTATTACTTGTTATCTCTGGATACTTCGTCGTATAATGTATTGTTGGAGGCTAACCGGACGATAGTGAAAGATTGGCGTAACGGATTGCAGATATGGGAAAGCACTTTCGGGAAAACAACCTTAGTGGGAGCAGCAAATAGTTTTGGAGTGAAAGAGCCTTGGATCGCTTTGGCTGTAGCTGATAAAGGCTGGTCTGGGGCTGCTTTCAAAGTAACAGGTGATATCAACCTGAAACCTGTTGCCGCCGAACGGGACAAATACTATTTCCACATCGCCTTGAAAAGTACACGGCAGACAACCTATACGTTGAACTTCGCCGATGAAAATCATACAGCCTCTTTCGTAATTGGTAGCGGTGCCAATGAGGAAGGTATTCCTCCGTCTTACAACTTTGTGCGTGATGGACAGTGGCACGAAATAGAAATTCCGCTGACCCATCCCCGATTTGCAGGCTTATATGAGTCGAATTTCGACGGGGCAAAGGTCAATCTTTTGGCCTTCTCGGTAGGAAGTGTAAAGGGAACGGTACTGGATATGGATGCAGCCTTCTTCTATGCAAAGGATGAAGAAGTGACGAGTGTTATTTTGTCGGAAGAGACGCTTCTTATGGAAGAACAACAAGTCTTCCGGCTGACAACGAATGTACCGATAGGTGCTTCCTCCCGGATAATCTGGAAGTCTTTAAATAAAGATGTCGCTACGGTGACTAATGGTTTTGTTTCGGCCCTCAAGGCAGGGACAGCACGTATCGTCACCCAGGTGGCTGGTCTTAGTGATACTTGTTTCGTGACGGTAACACCTTGTCCGCCGACTGTCGGCTTGTCGGGTAAAGGCTTTTACATCTATTCATTGGGAGAAAGCGTTGTAAAAGAGATCGCGAACGGCATAGTTTACGATTTCCGTCCGAAAGGAGCGAGTCTGCCGATGAGCTTGATGATATGGGAGTCCACTTTTACTGCCTCTCCTAGTGCAGGAGCGAATAGCTACGGTGTGCAGGATCCATGGGTAAGTTTGGTGGTGGGTGATCAAGGCTGGTCGGGTGGTGCTTTCCATGTGTCGCCGGCATTTGGTACGATAGATATGCAGAGTGTCCGTACTAAGCGTGATAACTATGCTTTCCACGTCGCGCTCAAGAGTACGCAACCCAACGCCGGTTTCACCTTTACCTTCTCTGACGGTACCGAAGAGGCTGTCGTTGTTATTGGCCCGAAAGCCAATGCAGATGGTGTTTTTCCGAAGTATAATTTCATACGCGACGGAAAGTGGAAAGAGTTTAATATTCCGTTGAGTGACCCTGCATTTGATGCCATTTTCGACAAACCTTTCGGGGGTATAGAGTCGGGTACGGGCGTCAGTCTTCTGGCCTTTTCCGCTGGTGGGGAGAAGGGAACGGTATTGGACATGGATGCCTTGTTCCTCTATGAGCGTGTGGAAATGATAGGGATGTATTTCACTACCCCGACATTGAACTTGCCGCAGCATACGGTACGAAAGCTGGATCTTAAGCTTCTTCCGGAAGGTGCTGCTGCTTGGGTTACATGGCAATCGTCCAATCCGGCCGTAGCAACCGTGAATAGAGGAATGGTGTCGGCTTTTAACGTCGGAACGACAACTATAACTGCCTCTTATGGCAGTTATAGCGCAAGTTGCCTTGTGACGGTGACCGCTACGGAAACGGTGAATAGCCTCTTAGGAAGTAACTACTTCGTGGTGCAGTTAGGTGAAAATGCACTTGCGCGAATCAAAGACAAGGTCATATACGATTTTCGTCCCAACGAAACCGGTAACGAATTGCAGGTGTGGTCATCCACTTTCACCGGTCAGGAGGGTACTACCGTGGATAGCTACGGTAACAACGATAAATGGGTACGCATGGTGGTATCAGATAAAGGCTGGTCGGGAGGTGCTTACCTCACATCACTTACAAGGCTTGACTTGACCCGTCTTTACAATGAACGGGACAAATATCTCTTCCATGTCGCTCTGAAAAATACACAAGCCGAGAGTGCCTACACCTTCACTTTCTCCGACGGGAAAGACGAGGCTAAGATCGTTATTGGTAACTGTCCGGATGGAGATGGCATCGCCCCGCGTTACGACTTTGTGCGCGATGGAGCGTGGCATGAGATAAATATCCCCTTATCCCTGCCGGAGTTCAATGCACTCTACGAATCTTTGATCACTACTCCGACGGTGAACGTGGTTGCTTTCTCTGCCGGAGGTACACAGGGAACGATATTGGATATGGATGCGTTGTTCTTCTACAAACGTCCTATAACACTCACAGACATAGCCTTGAGCGACCAAACCCTCTCTCTCCCCAAACAGTCGGTGCGCCGACTTACGGTGGAGACTTTCCCTGCCGAAGCCGCCGTCTCGTTTGTTCAGTGGACATCGTCTAACCCGTCGATAGCAGCAGTGAATGACGGTTTTGTAACGGGTATCGGTGAAGGGAAGGCTCAAATCACAGCTACATGCAATGGTTTTACGAGGACATGCGAAGTAACGGTTACAGGTATTGAGACTGTCAACAGTTCGCATGGCAGTAATTACATTGTACTGGTGATGGGTGCAGGGGCTTTTGAAGCGATATCCGGAGCCTTCAACGTGGCAGACTTGCGTCCGGATAAGGATAATCACGAACTCTATATTTGGGGAGAAACTTTTGATGCTGGAAGCGGAAGTGGAGAGAATAGTTACGGTCACCTTGACAAATGGCTACAGCTAAAAGTAACCGATAAAGGCTGGTCGGGAGGTTCGTTTAACGTGCCTTCCAACCACAATATCCCGGACTGGACTTCCATGCAGAATAGGCAGGACTACTCGTTCCATATCGCCTTGAAGAGTTCGCAGGCAGCGAGTGCCTATACCTTTACCTTCACCGACTGTGCCGATACTATCCGTTTTGTTATTGGTAACCGTGCGGGAGAAGGCGGCATGCTTCCCCTCTTCAATTTTGCCCGTGATGGTCAATGGCACGATATAGATATTCCACTGAACCACCCCGTTTTTGATCGTTTGTTCGATAGTCGTACCGGTTCCATCTTAGATGGAAGAACAGATGTAATGGCTTTCTCCGCAGGAGGAAAAGAGGGCGACCTCCTCAATATGGATGCTGTATACTTTTATCGTCATCCGGTCTACTCCACAAGTATCGGTTTGGAGAAGACTACTGCCGAGATTTCTTTGGGGCAAACCATTACCCTGAAACCTGTTCTTACTCCTCCCCACGCATACACCGGCGATATTATGTGGGAAAGTGGACAGACAGACATCGCTACGGTAGATAATAAAGGCGTAGTGAGGGGGATGAAAGAAGGAACGGCCACTATCGTCGCTCGTATAGGCCAGAATAGCGCCACATGCGTGGTTACCGTATACAGACCCTCTGCCATCCGCTTGGATAAGACAGACCTTATCCTTTCTTCGGGAATGGAAGAAATATTGACAGTTGATCTGTCGGCCTTTAAGGGCACAGGGTCGAACGTATGGCGTTCGGAAAACGCTGCCGTAGCCACCGTCAGCTCTACCGGAAGAGTCAGGGCAATGAAGGAGGGCGTCGCGTTAATCGAGGTGGCTCGTGGAGGCGTTGCCGATACTTGTATGGTTTCGGTCATCACCGCACCACCTGCACCAGCTACTTACCCCTCGTTGCAAGGGAACGATTATTATGTAATCTCTCTTGCTGTGGCTCCTTTTGCGGTGATACAGGATAAAGTAGCGAAAGATTTCCGTCCCAACAACATTACTTCACAGCTTCAGATATGGGAGAATAGTCTTGAAGTAGGGCACTCAATAGGGATCAACAGCTATGGTACGCGGGAAAACTGGACAAATCTGGCTGTACCGGAAGTATCTTCGGGTTGGTCGGGCGGTGCTTATAATTTGAAGGAAGCTTTTGGACAGGTGGATATGACCCCGATGGCGGGAGCACCTTCCGACTTTGTGTTCCATATTGCTTTACGTAGTCGAAAGACGTCCACTTTCTACCTTTTCACTTTCTCCGATTCACGGCAGGAAGCTCGTCTACTTATCGGCAATGAACCGGTGGAGGGACGTTCTCCCGATTACGATTTTCCACGTGACGGTTTGTGGCATGAGATAGAAGTGCCCCTATCCTTGCTTAATCAACAAGGGTTGACCTACGATCAGCCTTTTACCGGCGACGTCAATATCCTTACATTCGTTTCCACAGGAATACCCCGTACGGCTATTGACATGGATGCGATCTTCTTCTACAGAAAAAGCTCTACCGCCTTGTCGGGGCCTTCCGACTCAGAGTTGTTCCTTTATCCGCTTCCGGCACAGGATGTGCTTCATATCGGCGGATTGAAGGAGCCTGTCCTTGTTCACCTTTTTGATATGACGGGGCGTATCCGCCTACTGCAAAAAACGGACGATGCTATTCATGTTTCCAACCTTCCTTCGGGGATTTACATCTTGTGTGTTCACCAACAGGTGTTCCGTTTCTACAAGGAATAGGCTTGATTCCCCCTCTCTACTTACGAGATTGGTCGGGGAAAAAACCTTGTTCGTCGAGGAATAGCCTGAATCCAACGATTTTGGTTTTTGGAAAAAGCTTCTTGGAATGTACCTTTGCGGCGTCTCAAAGGAAAAGGTAATCCCATACGAAAAAATAGTTGGCGTAAAAGTGTAAAGGATGATCAAAAAAGAGTTAATCAAAGTGAATGTGAGGATGAAGGTGCTATTGATCATAGCGATCGGTATGATGCATCCCGTCATCAATCTTGCGGGGGCGAATCATGCGGAGATCGTTGTGCTGACGCTTGAAGATGCGTTGCGGGTGGGGATGAGCGAAAGCCCGACAGTGAAGGTGGCGGATAAGGAGGTAGAGAAGAAGCGTTACGGGCATAAGGGGGCGTATGCGGCTCTTTTCCCCCAGCTGAACTTCGGTGCGGATTACAGCAGGACGTTGAAAAAGCAGGTGATGTATATGGATGGGGCGTTTGACATGACGGCCATGATGATGCCAACCTTTAATGGGATAGAAAAAACCTTTCAAGGAGTGTCGACGGACTATCAGCAAGGGACGTTGATGGAAAATATAATGGAAGCGACGCCTGTGGCGGAGGATTCGGGCAATGATGGGATCAGTGTCGGTCGAGATAATAACTGGAGCTTCGGCTTTACGGGGGGTATGCCGTTGATAAATGTGGCGTTGTGGAAGAGCCTGTCAATTTCGGCGGCAGATGTGGAGTTGGCGGTTGAGCAGGCACGGTCATCAAGGATAGAGTTGGTCAATCAGGTGAAGCGCGCCTTTTATGGAGTGATGCTGGCAGAGGATTCATACAGAGTGCTGAAAGAGAGCTACGATCATGCGCAGGCGAACTACGAAGATATAGTGCGCAAGTATGAACAAGGAGTGGTGGCGGAGTATGATATGATACGGGCGGAAGTGGCCGTACGGAATGTGGAGCCAAACGTATTGCAGGCGAGCAATGCGGTAGTGTTGTCGAAGTGGCAGCTGAAGGTTTTGATTGGGGTGGATTTGGAAGTGGAGGTAGTGTGTGAAGGAAAGTTAACTGATTATGAGAATAAATTGTTTGAAGGATGTTTGTGGGCGGTGGATACATCGCTGGAGGACAATAGTTCACTGCGACAGTTGGCTATGCAGGGATTGATGCTTAAACGGACGCTATCCATGCAGAAGGCAGATTTCCTGCCGACGGTATCGTTAAGCGGAGCGTATAACTGGAGTGCAATGAACAACGACTTTAAGTTCAAGGAGTACCTATGGAACCCGTTTTCGACAGTTGCACTGTCGCTTAGCTTCCCATTATTTCAGGGAGGAGGGAGAGTGCAGAAGATTAACCAGACACGTGTGTCGCTGCAGCAACTGGAAATACAGCGGGAAAACATAGCGCGAAACCTGAAGCTGGCGGTGAAGCAGTATAAGGACAATATGGAGACGTGCGTGAAGCGATATCAGGCGGCGCGTCGGGGGGTGGAACAGGCGGAGAAAGGGCGGATGATAGCCAGGAAACGTTATGAAACGGGAGGGGGTGCACTGTTGGAATTGAACGATGCAGAGCTGGCATTGACACAGGCAAAGCTGGGCTTTAACCAGGCCATCTATGACTTTGTGGTGACAGAGGCAGAAATGGAAAAGGCAAAGGGAATAGTAGGAGAAATAAAGAGATAAACGAAGAGTACGGCAAATAATCAAGCGTGAATAATGATCAAGAACGAGTTAACAAAACCAAATATAAAGATGAGCGAGATGAGTAGAGCAGGGTTAATGGGGGCGAAGTATTTGTGGGTGCTGGCGGTGTTGATGAGCTGCGGTGGCGGGGAAAAGCAGGCTGAATCGTCGGAGGAAGCGGTAGACAATCGAGTGAAGATTCGAGTGGAGACGGTACGCAAGCAAGAGGTTGAGCAGGAGGTTGAACTGACGGCGAATGTGACGGCGAATGTGACGAATAAGATTGCACCTCAGGCACCGGTGCGGATAGAGAAGCTGCTGGTGGAAGTAGGAGATGCGGTGAAGGAAGGGCAATTGCTGGCGGAGACAGATGCTACGGCATTGAAGCAGGCAAAGGTGCAGCTGGAAAACGTAGAGCAGGAGTTTTTGAGGATAGAAGAGTTGTACAAAGTGGGAGGAGTATCGCGGTCGGTGAGGGATGCACAGTATACGGCTTTGGAGGTGAGCCGGACGACGTATAAGAACCTGTTGGCGAATAATCGTCTGCTGAGTCCAATCAAAGGGATAGTGACGGCGAGGAACTACGATTCTGGGGACATGTATAATGGCGCGTTGCCGGTCTATATCATTGAGGAGATTAGTCCGGTAAAGATGATGGTAAACGTATCGGAGCGTTATTTCACGCAAGTGAAGAAAGGGATGAGGGTTTCACTCCGGTTTGACGTCTATGAGGAAGAGGTATTCGATGGGAAGGTGGGGTTGATCTACCCCACGATTGATGAGGGGACGCGCACATTTCCGGTGGAGATCAAGCTAAAGAATGAGGGTGGTCGAGTACGACCGGGTATGTTTGGTCGGGTAACGCTTGCTTTCGGAGCGAAGTCACGGGTGGTGGTACCTGACAGGGCTATCATCAAGCAACCGGGGAGCGGGGAAAGATTTGTGTACGTGTTGAAGGGAAATAAGGTGGAATACAAGGAGGTTAAACTGGGGAGGCGGATAGGAGGCCATTATGAGATTTTGGAAGGATTGAACGATGGGGATAAGGTGGCGGTTACGGGTTTAAACCGACTCAATGACGGTGTTGAAGTAGCAGTGGTCAACGTAGAGTAGTGGGATAAAGTGGAAAAACGGGAGATGAATCCGGAAGGGCAGAAGAGGAGTGTGCGAAAACGGGAATTTAACACAAAGAAAGGATGAGTTTATATAGTGCATCGGTAAGGAAGCCGATTACAACGGCGCTGGTGTTTGTGGCGGTGATAGTATTGGGATTATTCTCGCTGTCGAAGTTGAGCGTGGATTTGATGCCCAAGATAGATGCGAATATCATTTTGGTGATGACGGCGTACCAGGGAGCCAGCGCGTCGGACATTGAGATGAACGTGACGAAGCCGTTGGAAAATGTGCTCAACAGCGTAAGTGACTTGAAGGAGGTCGTATCGCAATCGCGGGAGAACATTTCGATAATCACTCTGGAGTTTGAATACGGGACGGATATTGATGTAGCCACGAACGACGTTCGAGATAAACTGGATATGGTGGAAACGGCACTGCCGGATAACGTCCAGAATCCGGTGATTTTCAAGTTCAGCACAGAGGATATCCCAATCATGATGCTGACGGTGTCGGCAAAAGAGAGTACGAGGGGGTTATACAAGATATTGGACGATAGGGTGGCCAATACGCTGGCACGGATAAAGGGGGTAGGTGCAGTGTCAATAGCGGGTACCGCTATCAGGGAGGTTCAGGTATATTGTGATCCGCAGAAGCTGGAAGCGTACCGGCTGACGATAGAAGGGATATCAGGTATCATTGCACAGGAGAATCGGAATACTCCGGGGGGAAGTATAGACATTGGGAGTAACACCTATTCGCTTCGAGTGCAGGGGGAATTTGAGGATGCAAAAGAGATGCTGGACCTGGTGGTGGGGTCGCGGAACGGAAAGACGGTGTACCTGAAGGATGTGGCGACAGTAGAGGATGCAGTAGAAGAGCGCACGCAGGAAAGCTACAACAATGGGGAAAGAGGCGGGTTGATAGTGATCCAAAAGCAATCGGGGGCGAATAGTGTAAATATAATAAAGGAGATAAAGAAAAGGCTGCCGGAAATAGAGGCGGCGCTTCCGAGCGATGTGAAGCTGTCAATCATGATGGATACGTCGGATAATATCCTGAACACGGTGAATACGCTGGTGGAGACGGTGTTGCTGGCGTTGATAATCGTGATGATTGTGGTGTATGTGTTCTTACAGCGTTGGAGGGCGACGTTTATCATTGCACTGACGATACCGATTTCGCTCATCGCGGCATTTGCGTACCTATACGGGACGGGGAATACGTTGAATATCATTTCGCTTAGCTCATTATCGATAGCTATCGGGATGGTGGTGGATGATGCGATTGTGGTGTTGGAGAACATCACGACGCATATAGAACGGGGGAGCGCGCCCAAGCAAGCAGCGATACATGGGACGAATGAAGTGGGTGTAGCGGTAATGGCGTCGACGCTAACGATATTGGCAGTGTTCCTACCGTTGACGATGATTAGTGGGATGGCAGGGATTATGTTCCGTCAATTAGGGTGGATCATCAGTATCACGATAATAATCTCTTTATTGGCATCGTTGACGTTGACACCGATGCTGTGCTCGCAGATGATGCGGCTGAATCCGAGAAAGGGGCGTCTGCAGGAGAAGATACTTACACCGATAGAAAACGCCTTCGATGGGCTGGACGAGGCCTATTCGCGGCTGGTGAACTGGTGTGTGAGACATAGAAAGATAATACTCGGGTCGGCACTCGTACTGTTTGTGGGAAGTATGATGCTACTACCGGGTATCAAGACGGAGTTCTTGCCGACGAACGATAATTCGCGGGTAGGGATCAATATTGAACTGCCAATCGGGACGCGTCAAGAGATTACGCGGGAGCTGGCGATGAAGATTAACGACGAGTTTGTGAAGAAGTATCCCGAAATACAAATGATCAGCTTCAGCGAAGGGATGGCGGACACAGACAATACGTTTGCGCAACTGTCGGACAACGGGACACACTTCATAGAATTTGATATTCGGCTGTATAATGTGAAAAACAGACCCAAGGTAGGGGAGAAGAAAGGGAAGGTACGTGGGCTGACGGAAATTTGTCAGAGAATGCGTGAAGACTTGGATGATTATAGCGAAATCAAGACGTATGAAGTACTTGCCGGAGGCGGGATGAGTATGATGGGAGGAGAAACGGCGGTAGATGTGGAGATTTACGGCTTTGACTTCGACCTGACTGACCGTGTGGCGGCGGACATCAGCGAACGGCTGAAGACATATGAGGGTATTTCGCAGGTGAATATCAGTCGAAAGGATTATATCCCCGAATACCAGGTGGATTTCGATAGGGAAAAACTGGCACTCAACGGGCTGAATATATCTACCGCCTCTACCTTCCTACGTAATAGGATAAACGGACAGACGGCGTCGCTGTACCGTGAAGACGGGGACGAATACGACATCCGCGTCAGCTTTGCGCCGCAATTCAGGCAGTCGGTGGAGGATATAGAGAATATCCTTGTGTACAATGCGGAAGGTAAGGGAGTACGTATCGGTGAGGTGGGTAAGGTGGTGGAACGCCTTGTGCC
Organism: Tannerellaceae bacterium; assembly: GCA_031288615.1. Next base: position 42,350 of record JAITRC010000009.1, on the reverse strand, counting down.
GCCGACGATTGAACGTAAGAACAGGGAGAGGGTAATTACGGTGTCGGCGGTGGCCGCACCGGGGGCGGTGCTGAGTGATATAGTGAGTGCGGCCAATAAGGAGATGCGGGAGATGGATATACCGTCGGAAATCTCGTGGCAGTTAGGGGGGACATACGAAGAGCAACAGGACACCTTCGGCGACCTTGGGCTGTTGATGGGGCTGATAATTATCCTGGTGTTTATAGTGATGGCTTCGCAGTTTGAATCGCTGGTAGACCCCTTCGTCATTATGTTTTCAATACCATTTGCCTTCACGGGGGTTCTGTTCGGATTGTCGTTGACCCATACACCGCTGGGTGTGATGGCGTTAATCGGGCTGATCATGCTAATCGGGATTGTGGTGAAGAACGGGATCGTGCTGGTAGACCATATTATCCTCTTCCGCGAACGGGGTATGACGGTAATCAAGGCGGCTACGGCGGCGGGCAAGTCAAGGCTACGGCCGGTATTGATGACGTCGTTGACGACGATCTTGGGTATGGTGCCGATGGCTATAGGCACGGGGGAAGGTGCCGAGATGTGGCGGCCGATGGGTATGACGGTAGCATGGGGGCTGGCAGTGTCTACACTTATCACACTTATCATTGTGCCTACGCTTTATACTGTCTTTGCGGCCAACGGTATTAAGCGCCGTCGCCGCAAGTTGGCCAAACAATTACGTGCACATAACAATTAAAACGCGATTATGAAATCAGTATTTATCACGTTCAATCAGGCATACTACGAAGCTATTCTTGATGTCATGAAACGCAACTATATACGGGGTTTTACGCGGTGGGATGTTGTTCAAGGACGGGGTAGCCGTAGCGGTGAACCGCACTTCGGTAGCCATGCCTGGCCTACGTTGAACTCAGCTATCCTTGCTGTGATTGACGCCGAACGAGTCCCTCTTTTCCTTGAAGAGCTACATGCACTTGATGTGGCTACCGAAGCGCAAGGACTACGCGCTTTTGTCTGGAGTGTAGAGCAGGCCATTTAAAGGATTTTCCTGTAGTGTTTTTTGTGTGTCGCACGGTGTGGCAGTCTTTTGACTCCAGCCGTGCGATTATTCTTTGTCAAACTCGTAAGCGCCGATGGTGGGGGCATTATCTCCATCAAGACGGCTGACACCGTAACGGTCTACGGGATAATGGACAGAAATGTCGGGATCAGCCTTCCCGACACCCGGAGCGGTAAGGGTGTCTAAACGAAAGTCGAAGGTGTACTTGTCTTCTGTCCGCCCTCTTTTACGGTAAAGCGGGCTTTCGGTGATAAAAATACAGTCGGATTGATGGGCAGAGAGACTATCGGCGTTAGCCTTGATGACACAATGATTGAAGCGATACTCAAAAGGAATGCCATGGGTCTCCTCAAAAGAAAGTTCGAGGCCTGATCCATGCCTTCCATCGATGAGGCAATTGTCGAAAGAGACGTCAAGTGGTGACTGTTGATTGGATAGGGATAAGGCATAAGAGGCGGTATCGCTCCTGCCGAAAAGGAAATGATTGGCGATGGTGCAATGGATGAACTGATAATTACCGCCGGCAAGACGGACGACGGTGCCGGCGGCATTGGTTAACTCCGTATCGGAGATCTCCATTTTCCAATTGACGGCGTCCAGCAGATTACCGTCGGTGTTGGTGAGCTGACAGTGGGAGAGTATCAAGTCTGATGCTTCGGGAGAGGAGGGTAGGAAAGCAAGTCCGGAAGAACTGTTACGGATGAGGGTATGACAGAGGACGTTGTTGCTACTTGTGGGATGAAAGGTGATGCCTCCCCATTGAGCAGGCTCACTGTCGTAAAGAAGGATGGGGGTGAGGACATAGTCGAGGCGGTCGCCGCGTAAGGTAATGGGGTCTTCACCGGTGCCTTCAGCGATGAGCGTTCCTCGTATCACGAGATTAGCACGGTCATGCAGATAGAATGTAGTTCCGGCGGTGAGACGAAGCGTTGCACCGGCGGCGACGACAAGGCTGTCGTGGATCAGGAAAGGGCGTTCGGCAAGTAGCGTTGTGTCGGAACGAAAAGTATGTCCGCCACGGAGGAGCGTGACGTCTTGTCCATAGGCTTCAAGACGGACGGACTGGCTCTGCCCATTGAGGACGAAGCTGAGGTGGTCGGTAGTAAGTTGCGGTAAAGGGGAGTCGTTAGAAGGAAGAGTTACCTCGACAAGGATGTAAAGGCTATCGCCGGAACGGAGGCTTACGTGTTCGAAATAGGTTCCCTTACGCCCATCCACGTTGATACGAAAACCGGTCTGCCCCGCTCTTTCAAGGCGGATGGAGGCAATATCAAGTGCACGATCGTAACGATTGTACACCATTAAGGTGCGGGTGGGGGAGGCGACAGCACTGAATAGTGTGTCGAAAGACAGTGTATCGGCAGAGAAAGACAAACGGTAGCCTGTGCCGAGGGCATACTTCTCTTCAAACCCCTCACAGCCAACTACCGCCCACAAGACAATAGCTATTACGACCGGCAAATGCGGTTTCATTGCATAGTCGATACCGGCTGTTTGAGCGTCTCGGCGATCTTTTCCTGAAGCTTTTGACCGTAAATGCCGTTAGCGAGTATCGTTCCATCTGCCCCGATGAGGATGAGGTGCGGGATACTACGTACCTTATAACGCACGGCGGCTTCATTGTGCCAGAACTTCAAATCGGAGAGCTGCGGCCAGGTGATCTGCAGATCGGTGATACCTCTTCGCCAGGCGTCCATTGACCTGTCAAGGGATATGCCGACAATTTCAAGCTTCCCCTTATGTTTGGCATACAGTTCTATCATTGTGGGCATCTCCTCACGGCAAGGGCCACACCACGACGCCCAAAAGTCCAGCAGGACGGGCTTTCCATGCCCTACATACTCCGACAGCTTGTGCTTTTTCCCCGAAGGGTCTGATAACTCCACGTCAATAAACTTTTCCGCCGAAGCTATCCCCAAACTGCCGAGCAGGAGGGTGAGGGAAAGTATTGTTTTTTTCATATTACTTACATACAGGCTACTTAAGAGAGGGATAACTCTACGTTGTGTTCGGCGGCCATCCGCCTCATGTTCAGTATGGCATACCGCATCCTCCCTAATGCGGTATTGATACTTACACCGGTTTGTTCGGCTATCTCCTTGAAAGAGAGATTCAGGTAATAGCGCATCTCCAGCACTTCCCGTTGATTGTCGGGTAAGAAACGGATTAGTTTCCGCACGTCGGTCATCACTTGGGTGTAGACCAATTCATCTTCAATGGTTCCATCGCAAAGCTTGGCATTATTGAAGAGATCACTCTCTGTTTCGTCATTGGACACGTGATTTTCACTACGCTCCTGCCGGAAATAGTCAATGATAAGATTGTGGGCGATACGTGTTACCCAAGCTTTGAACTTACCTGTTTCCGTATACTTTCCCTGCCGGACGGTGGTGATTACTTTCACGAAAGTCTCCTGAAAAATATCCTCCGCTACATCGCGGTTACGGACATGGTAGGAGATATAGGTGAACAAACCACCTTTCAAACGATCCAACAAAACATCAAAAGCGTCATTATCGCCTTTCGCATAGAGAACGATCAAACTTTCATCGTTCATTTGCTTGTATGTACCCATTACTTCTCTAATCTTTGGTGAAACGGAGTAATGATGCGCAATAGGCGAACTCTTTTTAGATGATACAACCAATACTTACCGGAGGCAAAGGTAAGCATTTTTCGGATAAGACGGATAAGAGTGACTATAATGTTTCGTAGAGTTGCAGAAGAGTTTGTTGCAGCACGGGATGTACATAGTCGGGGGCAATCTCCACAAGGGGTTTGAGGGTGAATTGCCGGAGGTGCATCAGAGGATGCGGTATGGTGAGGGTAGGTGTATGGAGGATGATATTGTCGTAAAGGAGGATGTCAATGTCAATGGTACGGTCGGTATAAGAAGTGTGGGTGCGTTGTCGCCCTAGTTCATTTTCGATACGGTGAATGGAACTGAGTAACTCTTCGGGAGCGAGCGGGGTTTCGAGGAGTAGGGCGGCGTTGAGAAAATGGTTCTCCGAGTCATAGCCCCAAGGCACCGTTTCGTAAAAAGAGGAGAGTATGACGAGGTCTCCGCTACACTCAGCTAGCCTTGCGGCAGCACGTACCAGAAAGGCACGGCGGTTACCGAGGTTGGACCCTAATCCGAGTAGCGTACGCAAGGTGAGTCAAGATTTGTGGAAGGGCAGAATCTGTTCTTCGGCGGTGGTGATCTTTTCCAGGCCGTGTTCGTGGACGATGAAGCTGTTTTCTATTCCCACGGCGCCGAAGCCCGGCAGGACGAACTTTGGCTCAAGGGCAAATACCATACCTTTCTCTATGGTGTCTTTTGAGCGATGCGAAAGGATAGGACTTTCGTTCAGGTGCAAACCGATACCGTGCCCTATGAACTGAGCTTTCTGTTTTGTCCCCATGAAGCAGTCCTCCAATCCCTCCTTAGAGGCGATACGAAGGGCGGCGTCATATAACTCCGAACAAGCAGCGCCCGGCACCGCCAACTCGGAGACAACTTCTTGTATAGTAGTGGCAACCTGATGCGCTTGATAGGCTTTATCCGGTAAACGGCCGTAAGAAAACACCCGTGTCATGTCCGTAATGTAGGGCGTCACCGTCCCACCAATGTCTACCATGACGGACATCCCTTTCTCAATGGTTGTTCCGTTGCCCCCTATGGGCAGAGAAAGGTCAACACCTCCACCACCAAGTGCAAAATCGTAGGGAGAGGGTGTCTCTGCGTTATCTCCCGTCAAGACACTCCCCATGAAAATCTCCATCGAAGCACCGAACGTACGGATAAGCCCCATACAACCGCACCGACGCATCACTCGCTCTATTTCCCATTGCAATTCCGTTTCCTTCATGCCAGGAGTGAAGAGGTCGGGTATTGCCTGATAGGCTAACGTGTGAGCCTTTCCGCCAAGACGGAAAAGCGCCAATTCATAGTCCGTCTTGATACGGCGGACGGAACGGAAAAGCGCCGTGGCATTACCTGTGGCTTTGGGGTGAAATATTCCTTCGAGACGGACGTATTCGCTATACGGTAACTCATCGGCTTCAAGGAGCAACTTCTCCGGCAAAGGAACACCTGCTTCTTTTAGCCAGGCCGGAATATCCTCCGGCTTGCGGATGTACCGGACACGCTCTCCCTGTTCGTTTACCGGTCGCTTGATGAAGAACCAAGGCTCACCTTCTGCCGGCAAGTAAGCAAACCCGCTCATCACCTTTCCGGTCAAGTAAAGCCAATTGACGACAGAAGATACGATACATCCATCCGCCCCCACTGTCGCCATACCCTCCTGCAATCGTCTCCACCGCCCCCTATACTCGTCCTCTAAGTGCATTCTCGTTTTCTCAGCCAATAGTAAAAATTCACAGATTTGTTAAGTTCTGTAGTTTTTATCAATAGTAAAAATTCACAGATTTGTTAATTAAAGTGTTTTCTTGACTTCTGTTTCTTCATAGGCTTCAATCACGTCACCGACTTGAATGTCATTAAAGTTCTGGATGTTGAGGCCGCAATCTTGTCCGGCACCCACTTCCCGAGCGTCATCCTTGAATCGTTTGAGAGAACCCAACAGGCCGGTGTGGATAACAATACCATCACGAATAAGGCGTATTTTGTTGGTACGTTTGAGCTTGCCTTCCTTCACCATACAACCGGCCACCATGCCAACTTTGGTGATTTTGAATACCTGTTGCACTTCCACATTGGCGGTGATCTCTTCCTTGATTTCAGGGGAGAGCATCCCCTCCATAGCGGAGCGGACTTCCTCAATGGCATCGTAAATGACCGAATAAAGGCGGATTTCGACGCCTTCTTTCTCAGCGACTCGACGGGCTGCCTGAGCAGGACGTACCTGAAAACCAATAATGATGGCATTGGAGGTAGCCGCAAGGGTCGCGTCGGACTCGGATATTTGTCCGACAGCTTTGTGGATGACGTTGACCTGTATTTCTTCGGTGGAAAGACGGATAAGGGAGTCGGACAGTGCTTCTACAGAGCCGTCGACGTCCCCCTTGACAATGACGTTAAGTTCTTGGAATCGACCAATGGCAATACGGCGCCCAATGTCATCCAGCGTAAGCATCTTTTGAGTACGTAACCCTAATTCACGCTGAAGCTGTTCTCGACGGCTTGCTATTTCCCGAGCTTCCTGTTCGGTTTCAAGCACATTGAAGGTATCTCCGGCCTGGGGTGCACCGTTCAAGCCAAGTATAAGTACAGGCTCGGAAGGTGCGGCAGCAGAGACTCGCTGGTTACGTTCGTTGAACATAGCCTTGATACGTCCATACTGTATACCGGCCAATACGATGTCACCTACTTTAAGGGTACCATTGCTTACCAGCACCGTAGCGACGAAGCCCCGCCCTTTATCAAGAGTGGATTCTATGATTGTACCGGTGGCACGTCGTTGAGGATTGGCCTTGAGTTCGAGTAGGTCGGCTTCGAGGAGCACCTTTTCGAGCAACTCTTCGATACCGGTACCCTTCTTGGCAGAAACATCCTGACTCTGGTATTTGCCACCCCACTCTTCGAGGAGGTAGTTCATGTTGGCCAGCTCCTCTTTGATCTTTTCGGGATTAGCTCCGGGTTTATCGATCTTGTTGATGGCAAACACGATGGGTACCCCCGCGGCGGAGGCATGATTGATGGCTTCAACGGTTTGCGGCATGACACTGTCATCAGCCGCCACGATGATGATGACGATGTCCGTTGCCTTGGCACCTCGAGCACGCATGGCGGTGAAGGCTTCGTGACCGGGCGTGTCAAGGAAAGTGATGTGCCGTCCGTTGGGTAGGCTTACGTTGTAAGCACCGATATGCTGGGTGATGCCTCCGGCTTCACCGGCGATGACGTTAGCACTACGGATGTTATCAAGGAGGGATGTTTTACCGTGGTCTACATGCCCCATGACGGTTACGATAGGAGGACGGGCGACATAGTCTTCGGAAGCCTCTTCTTCATTGTCGGACTTGATAGCTTCGACGACCTCAGCACTGACGTACTCCGTACGGAACCCAAATTCATCGGCCACGATATTGATGGTTTCCGCATCGAGACGCTGGTTGATGGAGACCATGATGCCGATGGACATACAGGTGGCGATAACCTGCGTGACGGGTGCATCCATCATCTTGGCGAGGTCATTGGCGGTGACAAACTCGGTGAGTTTGAGAACCCGGCTTTCCTGCGCTTCCTGTGCTTGCCGGCTGGTGTCACGGATGGCAGCAGCTTCACGTTTATCGCGGCGATGCTTGGAGGCTTTGCTCTTACCTTTGGCGGTGAGCTGTGCGAGGGTTTCCTTTACTTGCCGCTGGATGTCTTCGCTGGTAGCGTCTGGTTTGACAGGTTTTTTAAGCTTGCGTTTGGGAGAACCGCTTTGTTGCGTCTGCGGCCGTTGCTGTATGGAAGAAGGCCGGACGTTGGTACCGGGCGTATTGTTGATGTCTACGCGATCTTTTTTGATGCGCTTTCTTTTCTTTTTGGCTTCGTCGGTGGCAGTACCTGGTGCTGTTGCGGGTGTAGCCGTCGCCGGCTCGTCTTTCCCCTTGCGTCGAGGCCGGTTTTGCTGGGGGATAGTGTCAAGGTTTATTTTGTCTACGACCTTGAATTCGATATCCGATTTTCGTTCCAACCGGAAGGGAGTGTTTGGCATATCCACCGGACTTGACTCCGGTACGGGACTTGGCTCCGGTATGGGACTTGGCTCCGGTACGAGACTTGGCTCCGAAGAAATAGGAGGGAGGTCAGGTTCAATTTGAGGGGATGTATCTTCCTCAACAGGTTGAGTAACAAGTTGAACAACGGGTTCAGGAATAGGCACCGGCGGAACATCGACGGGAGGGATGACAGGAACAATAGGGGCGGGAGGTGCTTCGGGAGGGATGACGGGGGCAATAGGGACGGGAGGTGCTTCGGGAGGTGCTTCGGGGAGAGGTTTTTTGGACTTGGGGTTGGTTTTGGCTTTGGGGTTTTTTTTCGGACGGCCTTCGGTGACGATATTATCAGTACGCCCAATAATGGTGAGCTTAAGTTTGATTTCTTCGGGAATGACGGTTTTTATTTCCGTTTCTTCCACAACCTGCGTTTCTTCCACGACCTGCGGTTCTTCCACAACTTGCGGTTCGGGGACAGGAAGAGGTTCTTTGGGTTTGACGGGTTGCGGCAGGAGTTGAGCCAAGAGATCGTCACGCTCCCGTTGTGAAAGAGTCTTAGCACACTCATCAATGAGAGGAGAGATGAAACCATCGGGGACCCGTTCATTGGGATTATCCTCAATGTTAAGCCCCATCTCACGTAATATATTTCCAAGAGTACCAACTCCTGTATTCAAGGCTTTCGCTACCTTGTTCAGCTTAACCGGCATACACGCTCTTTTATTCTACTTGCGTCTCCTCGTTAGTTTTCCGGGACAAGCTCTTCGTCTCCTTCAAATTCGCTACGCAGGATACGTAAGACTTCGTCTACCGTTTGTTCTTCCAAGTCGGAGAGTTCTATCACTTCACCTCTATCTTTGTTCAGGACGGACTTTGCGGTATAACACCCAATGGCTTTGAGGGCGTCAATGACCCAAATATCAATTTCGTCGGCGAACTCATCAAGGTAAATGTCTTCTTCTTCGGCCCCTTCGATGTCACGGATAACGTCAATGGTATGACCTGTCAACATACAAGCCAACTTGATGTTTTGTCCGGAACGTCCTATGGCCAAAGAGACTTCTTCGGGGCGCATGTAGACTTCGGCGCGTCTCTCCTCCTCATACAGTTTGATAGAGGATACCTTAGCCGGACTTAATGCACGCTGGATAAAAAGAGCGGTGTTAGCGGTATAGATAATGACGTCAATATTTTCATTTTTCAACTCACGAACCACCCCGTGTATACGTGAACCTTTCATTCCCACGCAAGCCCCTACGGGGTCAATCCGATCGTCGTAAGACTCAACGGCTATTTTAGCCCTTTCACCGGGTATTCGGGCAACCGCTTTAATGGTGATCAATCCGTCGTTGATTTCGGGAACTTCCAGCTCAAAGAGTCGTTTGAGGAAGTTATTATCCGCACGGGAGAGGATGATACGCGGCATATTGTTCACCAAATCCACCTCCTTGACAACAGCCCGTACGGTATCCCCCTTACGGTAGAAGTCGGCGGGGATCTGTTCCTGCTTAGGAAGAATTAGTTCATTCCCTTCATCATCCAACAAGAGCACCTCCCTCTTCCATGCCTGATAGACGTCGGCGACAACTAATCCCGTAAGGCGTTCACGGTAAGACTCCAGCAAAGCATCCTTTTGCAGGTCGAGAATCTTCATGGCTAAGGTCTGGCGTAGACTCAGGATAGCACGCCGTCCAAAGGATTCAAAAAAGACTTTGTCGGTGACTTCTTCACCTACTTCACAATCGGGGTCAATTTTTTTGGCTTCTTCAAGTGTTATTTCCAAATTCGCATCGATCAATGCCCCCTCTTCCACGACCACGCGATTCCTCCATATCTCAACATCACCCTTCTTGGGATTTACTATGATGTCGTAATTTTCGTCCGTGCCGGACATTTTGGCTATGCTGCTCCTGAACGATTCCTCCAAGACTTTAATCATGGTTTCCTCGTTAATATTTTTGAGATCCTTGAACTCCGCCAAGGTCTCAACCATGCTAACCGTTTCCGCTCTTTTAGCCATGTCTACTATGCCGTATTCTTAAAAATACAAATCCGCACACACTAAGAAAGGGGACTCCTCGTCCCCTCCTGACCTTAGTAACGAGGGCAAAGATAATTGAAATATTCTTCCCACCTTTGAGGCTCTATGAATCCTGACAGGTTTCATGAGATTAAAAGTGTTAAAACTGTAAGGTGAAGAGTATGTTGCGTGTTGCTATACAATCAAAGGGGCGTTTGTATGAAGAAACAATGTGTCTGCTCCGTGAAGCGGGCATAAAGGTAAACGAGGGGAAACGTATTCTATTATTACCGGCGGATGGTTTTCCGGTGGAGCTGCTTTTCTTGAGAGATGATGATATTCCCCAATCGGTGGCGGACGGTATCGCGGATGCCGGAATCGTTGGTGAAAATGAATACGTAGAAAAGGGACGGAAAGCACGCATGGTCAAACGTCTTGGATTCAGCCGTTGCCGTCTCTCCTTAGCTATCCCCAAAGATGAGGACTATCAAGGGCTGTCCTGGTTCGAAGGGAAAAAGATAGCTACGTCGTATCCGATTATCCTTTCAGAATACCTGCGAACACAGGGTGTACAGGCAGATCTGCATACAATCAGCGGTTCGGTGGAGATAGCGCCGGGTATAGGTTTGGCGGATGCAATCTTCGATATAGTCAGTTCGGGGAGCACATTGGTCAGTAACCGCCTGAAAGAGGTGCAGACAGTCCTTTCGAGTGAAGCGTTGCTACTGGCCAGTCATACCCTGTCGCCGGAAAAGGAGATTGTCTTGAATGAATTGTTGTTCCGCATCGAATCCGTGCAACGTGCACGAGGGAAAAAATATGTGTTGCTGAATGCACCGAAAGAAAGATTGACGGAGATTACCCGCCTTTTGCCCGGGGTGAAAAGCCCTACGGTGACGCCACTGGCTGACGGGAATTGGTTTTCCGTACAGTCGGTGATTACCGATAAGGAGTTTTGGACTGTTGTCGGACAGCTGAAGAAATTGGGAGCAGAAGGAATATTGGTTTTGCCCATTGAGAAAATGATACCCTGACCGGTTATGTCATCTATGATTACGCACCGACTATGACTAATAAAGAGCGTACAGCATTACCCCGTGTACACATGACCGAATTACCGGCCGACTATCGTCGCCGAGTACGTACTGAGGAGGTTAACAGTGGTCTCACTGCGGAGCAGGCGCAACGGGAAGCGCAACGCTGTTTGGGTTGTGCGAGGCCGGGTTGTGTGGAGGGGTGCCCCGTAGGGGTGCAAATACCTGTGTTTATCAAGCACATTGAGGAGGGACGCTATCTTGATGCTGCACGTACGTTGCGTGAGACGAGTGCTCTACCGGCCGTGTGTGGCCGTGTTTGCCCTCAGGAGAAGCAGTGCGAAAGCCGCTGTATACACACGAAGATGAAAAAAGAGGCTGTCGCTATAGGTCATCTGGAACGGTTTGCGGCGGACTATGAGCGGGAAAGCGGGCAAATGATTTTGCCGGAACGTGCGCCGTCGAACGGCATCAAGGTGGCAGTGGCCGGTTCGGGGCCGGCAGGATTGTCCTTTGCGGGAGATATGGTTAAGTGGGGGTATGAGGTGACAGTGTATGAGGCGTTGCACGAAATAGGCGGTGTGTTAAAATATGGCATTCCGGAGTTCCGCCTGCCGAACCGTATCGTTGAGGTGGAAATAGAGGGATTGCGGCGTCTTGGTGTACACTTTGTGACAAATTGTGTGGTGGGGAAAACACTCGGTTACGAAGAGCTTCTTGCGGAAGGATACCAAGGGATTTTCGTGGCCGGAGGTGCCGGATTGCCTAACTTTATGAATATCCCCGGCGAGAATCTTGTCGGGGTCATGTCCTCTAACGAATACCTGACGCGGGTCAACCTGATGGATGCGGCTGACCCGGAGAGCGACACGCCGGTGCGTATGGGTAAATGTGTGGCTGTTGTGGGCGGTGGGAATACAGCGATGGATTCCGTGCGTACCGCCCTGCGGTTGGGTGCAGAGCGGGCGATGATCATATACCGTCGTAGCGAAGAAGAGATGCCCGCCCGCCTTGAAGAAATTCGCCACGCCAAAGAGGAAGGTGTCGAATTCCTGACGCTTTGTAATCCGGTGGAATATTTGGGCGATGAACAGGGTATGGTTCGTCAGGTGCGTATCCAAAGGATGCGTCTGGGTGATCCCGATACTTCCGGTCGCCGTTCACCTATCCCTATTGAGGGTGCAATAGAGACGATAGATGCCGACGTTGTCATTGTGAGTGTGGGTGTATCGCCTAATCCCCTTATCTCAAAAGCTTTTCATGGATTAGAGATAAGCCGTCGAGGAACTATTACGGTTCAATCAGATACCCTTCTTTCCTCACTACCACAGGTGTATGCGGGCGGAGATATTGTTCGCGGTGGAGCTACGGTTATTCTTGCTATGGGGGACGGTCGCCAAGCCGCTGCGGCTATGCACCACCGCCTTACCCCACTATGAGAAAAGCAATCTTAGTATTAGAAGGACTGTTGCTTTTGTCCGCGAGCTATGCACAAATGCAAGAAACCTTTGAAGGGGGGTGGATAAGAGATAATTATCCGTGGGAGGGAGATACAGGAAAGTTTCGGGTAAACAATGGGAGATTGCAGTTGTGGATGGCAGAGAAAGGAGATGCCCTGATCTCTCTCTATGGTGTACCGCAGGGAGAAAACACCTGGTCATTCACGGTGACGAATGAATATGCGGGGACGACAGCAAATTATATAAGTGTATACCTATGGAGCCTCTCGGCAGAAGAGAAAAAAGAGGCGGTATATGTTCGCTTAGGGTATACCAAAAAGAATGTTAGCCTTTGTCAGAGAAAAGAGACGGGGAAAACAGAAGTGCTAATAGAAGGAAGAAGTTTGTTTGAAGGGCCTCGGGAAGTGGAAATAAAAGTGGAGGCGACAGAAGACGGACTAATGACGCTATATAGCAAGGTGCAGGGAGAGAGCCAATTTGTACAGGAGGGAACGGCCAATCTGACGCTACCGGATGAAACCGGCTATTTTATGATTGGGATGACGTATAGTGGAAAGCATGGCATGGATAAGTATGTGGATGATGTGGCTATTGCACAATTTCGTCACACGAGAGAACCTGAAGAGCCTATTTCCCCACCAGAGGAGCCTAAAGAAGAGCCTGTATCCCCGAAGGTGGGGATGCTGATTATCAGTGAGGTGATGGCTAATCCGAAAGGAGTGACCGGTCTAAAGGAGACGGAGTATGTGGAGCTGTGTAACCTGTCGGAAGAACCTTTTTCGTTGACAGGCTGCCTTTTCATTTACGACGGAAGAAAAGTGGACTTGGGTGGAGGGATCTTAGGTGCGGGTGAATATATGGTGCTATATAGGTCGGGGAAAGATATCACGGTAGACGAAGGTGGTGTCGGTAGGGGAATAGAAAACTTTCCTGCCCAGCTGGTGAATACAGGGAAGTCTTTGTCAATCCTTGATTCGGAAGGCTATGTGATAGACAGTGTCTGGTACCCTCAAGCAGAAACAGGAAAGTCGTGGGAACGAGAAGGAGAATGGTGGTATATTTCGTCCGACAGTAGAGGAGGGACACCCGGCTCAGCTAACTCCTTCCCCATGGGTGGAAAAGTACCTGTCCTACCTTCCAATTCTGATACTCCCTCATCGAATGAGATACTTAATCAAGCAGTAGCTATCTCTCCGCTAAGATATGACAAGTCAAGAAAAGTATATGTAATCCCTTATCAAGTAGATCGTTCCGGATATAAATGCAAGCTTTTTGTGTATGATACGGAAGGACATCGACGGGCTGTCCTCCCCATTTCCAACCTATGGAATTTACAGGGCGAAGAAATATGGGATGGCTGTAATGAAAGGGGAGAACAGTTGCCGTATGGGATGTACATTTTTTATGCAGAGGTGTATCACAAGGAAGGAATCGTTCGCCACTTTAAGCAAGTCTTCCTTGTCCACCCTCGTTAATAGAGGCACTATCTTGTATAATACTCCGGAAACTTCTCCGGCAACGTATAATCTTTCTGCATGAGATCAATGATAGAATCTGTTGCATTTAATTTAACAATGATCACGGTGTTTTTGTCGGTAGACCCATCCCCAAGTTCCCAGCTAAGGTGTCGAGCAAAAATTTTTTCCTCTTCTGTTTTCCCTTGCTTGGGAATAATTTCGTAGGTGAGACTATACACATATTTACTCGTATCCGTGAGACTATACAGGCTTTCTTTTTCTATCTTTATCCTATCTTGCAAAATAGTAGAAAGCAATATTGAAGACTCAACAATGTCTTCTTTATAAAACATCAGATCTACACTATCAAAAGCATTCACAAATATACTGTTAACACCTTTGTCTGTGTGTACTTCATAATATAAATCTGTATTTGTTTCATTGACCAATGATTTATGCAAAGTAACCGACCATTTTTCCCTATGGGTACAGGAGAGAAATGCGAAAATACACAATGTAATTAACCCTTGTTTCATAACCTGCTGGATACTATATCTGTTATTTGGCTTCCTCATTGCCCCCCCCCCTCAATAACGAGGCTATGCATTACCTTGTATAATACTCCGGAAACTTCTCCGGCAACGTATAATCTTTCTGCATGAGATCGGAAATATTATTTGTGAATCTCAATGTTTCAAAGTACTTCGAATGCATACCTCTATTGGAACCGGAGAATACAGTATATGTAATATTATCCTGGTAGATAGAATCCCTCTTACTCCAGGTAGTTCTGTTTAAATTGAATCGAAAAAAAGAAGTGTCAGTCAGATTATATAATAGTTCTTCACGCATACTGATCCCTTCAACACTTATGTGATATGGGCCAATAGGAGGAATCATGATCTTATTATAATGTACAAAATAAAATCCGATACTGTCATAACCATGTGAAAAAGTACTATCACTACCGGCTGTAGTTCGGATACTATAGAAAAGAACCTTCCCCGTTTCGTTTATCAACGCCTTAGTATATTCAAAAGTAGTATCTACTTCTCTATCACACCCTATCAAACAAAGTATGAAATATAAATACAAAGACCTATTCATACTGTTTAATAATAGTGGTTATTCTGTCTTTTTTACTTGGGTATTTTGCGATGAGTGTATTTCTAAACTCTATAAGATTATATGTACAGAGTGATTTTTCTATGTTTTGATAACTACATCCGGCAATGACCAAGCTATCATACATTGCTCCATAACTGTAAGGGAATTGTAGAGTTGTGAAATACCTTTCTCTACCAGAATTATCTGACGAGATATTCATAGCATCTCTCCATCCTAAGTGATCAATTGCCATCCTCCATTCTCTGTAATAAGCCCAACCCTCAGTGAGTGCAATAATTTGCCAGTTTGCATTTCCCTTAGTACCGTAAGTAACACCGTTGTTCATATCGTTTGACGCTTCCTGCAACACGATATGACTCCAATAGTCGGAAGCCCAGAAGTATCCTTTTTCCTTTTTCATACGTTCTAACTGACTGACATGAGTCAATTCATGCCATACAATTGCGGTAATATCGTTGTATTTATCCAAACTATTTGTATACCGAAGTATTAAATCGGGTAAAGCCCATCCTAAGGCTGCGTAACCCAAGAAAACGGCACCAGTTCCCCATAAAGGAGAATCATATACCAATGAAAGATTAAGATGCTGCGTTAAAAGAGGGGCTGATGACTCTAAATTGTTTGATTCTTTGTTAGCTATATCTATATACTTTGGCAGCAGACTGATTCCTTCCGATTTTGCGTAGGTGATGTAATCGTAAATCGCATTGCTCAATACAGCCTTACCCCAAGAATCACTATTGGTATGAAAGGTTACCGAATGGCCTGCTGGGGTGTGATAACCGGCTCCGTAAGAATTTGTCCACAAACATAAAGCTCCAAATAAGCTTCTACTCAGAGTCCACGAACTACTATCCCTTAACCCCTCAAAAATAATTTCATAATGAGCGGAATTACCTATCAAGATATCATCATAATAGTCACTCGAAGAGCAATAGTAACCAGAAGCATTCGTCCGCATGCTGATACTATGAAACCAGCGGGATGTTCGTACTTTCACTCCCTTTAAACCCACGTTACCCGAAGGCGTATTTACTTTTATGTAACCTTCCGGATAATATTGAGTGTCACAACTTGTCCAGCAAACGGTTCCCCATAGGATACATTTTCTTTTACAGGTTGTTATCGTACTTCTGGTATTCGATACTTCATTTTTCCGGATTTCGTCGCCGTTGCCGGTAAGAACAAAAGAGGTTGCTATAAGCGCCTCACGAAGATTGGAGTCGATAAACCCTTTAGAAATACCCACACTTCTTGTAGCCGTCTCTGTTTCTAAAAGTACTTCCTCGCTATACCCTTCACTGTGTTCGATAATAAAAAGTTCTTCCAGAACCTCATAAATAACGCCTTGGGGAGGTTGGTAGGAAGGAGGCACTACTGCGTAACGCCATGTATATTCATTATCACCAAGAGTGGGATCGAATAAATAATCACCTGTCTGGACAATTTCATAGTCAAGAGGATAGTTAAATAATTCCAATGTCGTGTCTTGCTGCAATGCCTCATAGCCTGTTGTATCCTGAGGTAAAAAACGCACGTATAAATCGGTAGTACTGATTGATACATTCTCCAATGCTTGGATAGATATATCGGCAGATCGCAATTCTCCGTCTCCGACTACGGTTGCATATGATAGGAGAGAATCTAATGCGATTTGCATGTTCTTTACCGAATAAGGATTTTCTTTCTGTTTACCCAATATGACAGGACGGCTGTCTCTTTGTTCTACACTGAAAGAACCTTTTTCTACCGGATCCAACTCTGTTGTAAGAGTAATATCAACGAGTATATCCTCTTTTTCTTTGTTGCAACCGATAAACACACTGTTCAGACATAACCAGAACAGTAAGTAGAGATGAAACTTTCTCATTAAGGACTTATTAGGTTATAATTTCGCGTTGGGTAAAAGTAATATAATTCATTATATTACGTCGAGTTTTCGAGGTCTCCTACAAAGTAATGGTCGCGTTGGCATATTTTGCAAATAGGATATGTCGTTTACCCGGAGGGCCGGGCAGACGTCGGACGTCAAAGCCGGCGGCTTGTATCCTTCGCCGTACTTCACCTTTGGCACAATAGGTAACGAGGATCGCTCCTTTGGAAGCTACCTCAGCCAACCGACGAAAAATATCCGGTTCCCATAACTCCGGTTGCCGTTCAGGTGAAAACGCGTCAAAGTAGATTACATCACAAGGCGGAAAAGCGCAAGAGGTGGCATCAGCCATGATCTTATGCAAGGTGAAACGAGGCGTAATTTCCACAGGCTGCCCCCATGGCGCGGTATGCAATGCCTCGAAAAGAGGAGCGCCTTCTGCCCAAACTTGCGTGGCATAGTTGAGTGAAAGGGCAAAAGAAGAACCCAACGGATACCGTTCGACAGCATAATAATACGTGCGAAGCCCCCGCCACTCGCAATCTCGAAGAGTAAGGAAAGCGTTTAATCCTGTGCCTAACCCTATTTCGAGTATCCGTGAGACGGAGGCTTCCCACATTCGAAAACCTGAACGGATGAAAATGTGCTCCGATTCTTGAACTGCCCCATGCAGGGAATGATAATGTTCCCCTATTTCCGGAGCAAAAAGCGTCAGACTCCCATCCTCAGTCTGTACAGGGAGGGGTGTTTTAAATTTTTCCGGCTGAACCAAGCACGCTTTCTATTTTGTGCTTGTAGAGTTTCTTAGCATTGTCCCGTGCAGGGCCGAGGTATTTACGAGGGTCAAACTCAGCAGGCTTCTGTACGAAGACTTCGCGGATGGCGGCCGTCATGGCCAAGCGGCTGTCGGAGTCAATGTTGATCTTACATACTGCTGAAGCGGCAGCTTTACGAAGTTGCTCTTCGGGGATACCGATAGCATCCTTCAAAGCACCACCGTATTTGTTGATGGTTGCTACCTCTTCCTGTGGAACAGAGGATGCCCCGTGCAGTACGATGGGGAAACCGGGTATACGATGTTCGACTTCTTCAAGAATATCAAAACGGAGGGGAGGAGGAACGAGCTGGCCTTTTGCGTCACGAGTACACTGTGCAGGTGTAAACTTATTGGCACCATGCGAAGTACCGATAGATATGGCAAGGGAATCACAACCTGTCTTTGTGACAAAATCAACTACATCGTCAGGCTCCGTATAAGTGTGATGCTCGGAGCTGACCTCATCTTCGACACCGGCGAGGACACCAAGCTCCCCTTCGACAGTTACGTCAAACTTGTGCGCATACTCCACCACTTTCTTTGTCAAGGCTACATTTTCTTCGTAAGAGAGATGCGACCCGTCAATCATCACAGATGAGAAACCCATGTCTACACAACTTTTACATAATTCAAATGTATCACCATGGTCAAGGTGAAGAACGATCTGTGGATGCTGGCAACCCAGCTCCTTCGCATAAGCTACTGCTCCTTCGGCGAGATAGCGAAGAAGTGTCTGATTGGCGTACTTACGTGCTCCACTGGACACCTGCAGAATAACGGGAGAATTTGTTTCGGCAACCGCCTGAATGATTGCCTGCATTTGCTCGAGGTTGTTGAAATTGAAAGCCGGCACTGCATATTTACCTGCCATCGCCTTCTTGAACATCTCTTTGGTATTCACCAAACCCAATTCCTTGTAACTTACCATTGCTTTTTAGATTTAGACCTTACTCCATTTAAGAACACCCAAAGGTATTCTTTTTTCGGACATGTGTTCGGAAAAAGATTATTTTTGTGCCGTCTTTGTTGAAGGTAACGCAGAGAAGAATTAACATATAGAGAGTGAGCATTATGAAGAAAGGTATTCATCCTGAAAACTATCGCCCTGTAGCTTTCAAAGATATGTCCAATGAGGATGTATTTATCAGCCGTTCCACCATTCAGACGAGGGAGACCATCGAAATAGACGGTACTTCCTATCCCTTGGTGAAGGTTGAAATTTCAAGCACGTCGCATCCGTTCTACACAGGGAAGTCTAAACTTGTGGACTCTGCCGGACGTGTGGATAAGTTCATGAACCGTTACGGGAATCGTTACAAGAAATAGTCGGAGAGAGATTAGAGAGGCGACCGGCTACTTCATTAATATCTCCAACATGCGGACGGCGGCTTTGGCTACTGAGGTGCCAGGCCCAAAAATGGCGGCAACGCCTGCCTTGTAGAGGAAATCATAATCTTGTGCGGGAATAACACCGCCGGCTATGACGATAATGTCTTCTCTTCCAAGCGCCGCCAACTCTTTGATAACTTGCGGAATGAGTGTCTTGTGACCTGCCGCCAACGAGGAGACGCCTAAGGCGTGGACGTCATTTTCCACTGCCTGCCTTGCGGCTTCGGCCGGTGTCTGGAACAGTGGTCCCATGTCTACATCGAAACCACAGTCCGCGTAGCCGGTGGCCACCACCTTAGCGCCTCGATCGTGACCATCCTGTCCCATCTTGGCTATCATTATTCTTGGTTGCCGTCCTTCACGGCGGGCAAATTCGGTGGCCAGTTCAGTGGCTCGAAGGAAATCCGCATCTTTTCCTGTCTCTGATGAATACACGCCTGATATAGTTCTAATGATTGCTTTATAACGTCCTGCAACTGCTTCGCAAGCGTCAGAAATCTCGCCGAGCGTAGCTCTCAGGCCTGCGGCCTTGACGGCTAAGTCCAGAAGATTTCCTTTCTTACTCCTTGCACACTCGGTGATATCGTCTAATGCACGATGAACAGCAGCCTCGTCGCGCTGTGTACGTAATCCGTGGAGACGATGCACCTGTTCTTCACGTACGACAGTATTGTCTATTTCGAGGATATCAATGGCATCCTCCTTTTCCAGCCTGTACTTGTTTACCCCGATAATTATCTGCGCACCGGAGTCTATTCGTGCTTGTGTACGTGCGGCTGCTTCCTCAATGCGCATTTTCGGAAGGCCTGTTTCAATGGCTTTTGCCATTCCCCCCATTCCCTCAATTTCCTGAATCAACGTCCAACCTTTGTGTACCAATTCGTCGGTCAGAGTTTCTACATAGTAAGAGCCTGCCCATGGATCTATTTCCCGACAGACTTGCGTTTCCTCCTGAATGTAGATCTGTGTGTTACGGGCGATTCGCGCAGAAAAATCTGTTGGGAGAGCGATTGCCTCATCCAAGGCGTTGGTGTGAAGGGACTGTGTATGTCCCAGAGCGGCGGCCATTGCTTCAATACAGGTACGGCCGACGTTGTTAAAAGGGTCTTGTTCGGTGAGAGACCAACCCGACGTTTGACTGTGCGTTCGCAGAGCAAGAGATTTCGGATTCTTCGCCCCAAAACTCTTTACAATTTTTGCCCAGAGCATTCGCGCCGCTCTCATTTTGGCTATCTCCATGAAATGGTTCATCCCGATAGCCCAGAAAAAGGAAAGACGTGGGGCAAAGGCATCTACATCTATTCCGGCATTGATTCCGGCGCGGAGATATTCCATACCGTCACAAAGCGTATAAGCCATTTCAATGTCGGCTGTCGCTCCCGCCTCCTGCATGTGGTATCCGGAAATGGAGATAGAGTTAAATTTCGGCATCTTCTGAGAGGTATACTCGAAGATATCCGCAATAATTTTCATGGAAAATTCCGGTGGATAGATATAGGTGTTCCGCACCATGAATTCTTTGAGGATATCATTCTGTATCGTGCCGGACATTTCCTCCAATTTGGCGCCTTGTTCCAACCCCGCATTGATGTAAAAAGCAAGGACGGGGAGGACAGCCCCGTTCATCGTCATGGAGACGGACATTTTGTTAAGGGGAATACCATCGAAGAGCACTTTCATGTTCTCCAAAGAACAGATTGAAACGCCGGCCTTCCCCACGTCTCCGACAACACGATCGTGGTCGGCGTCATAGCCTCTGTGGGTAGCGAGGTCAAAAGCTACGGACAAACCTTTCTGCCCTGAAGCGAGGTTACGACGGTAAAAAGCATTGGACTCTTCGGCCGTAGAGAAACCTGCATATTGGCGGATGGTCCAAGGGCGCATGGCATACATACCGGAGTAAGGACCGCGCAAGTAAGGAGGTAACCCCGACGCGTAGTCAAGGTGTTCCATTCCTTCGAGGTCTTTTCGGGTATATACCGACTTAACGGGAATCTGTTCAGGCGTTTTCCATTCCGCTTGTATACGATTTGCTTGTTCCCACTCCGCCTCGTTCAACGAAGTAAAACCAGCCGTGTGTATGTCTATATGTTTGAAATCAGGTCTCATAAATGCAACCTCTTATTAAATTCTTTCAATGTCTCCAATACGTTACTTTTAATATTCACAAAGTCGGTGATACCTTGTGCTTTAAGATCTTCGGAACAAGCCGGTGCGCCTGCCACCACGAAAGCGGCACGACCGTTCAATACCTTGAATGCCGCCGGTGCCAACTCGGCATATTCGTCGTCGGAAGAACAGATAACTACAATATCTGCTTTGGCCTTCACAGCGGCCGCTATGCCCTCCTCGACTGTTGTGAAACCAAGATTGTCAATCACTTTGTAACCTGCACAAGCAAAGAAATTGCAAGAAAACTGCGAACGTGCCAAACGCATCGCCAAATTACCGATGGTCAACATAAAGGCCTTGGGTGTGCGACCGCTTCGCTCTGTCGCCAGACGCAAAGCTTCAAATTCAGAGGAGCCACGCAAAAAATTGAGTGCCGGCAAAAATTCTCCTTCCGGACATTGACAGTTATCGCGGGAGTAACCTTTCTCGCATTCCTCTTCAATCTTGGAAACAGCCGTCTCGGTGAAGTTGGGGAACTGGTTGGTGCCGAGCAATGTTTCTCGGCGGGTAGCTATTGCCTTGCGACGTGCAGAGGCAGAAGAATTAACAGCTGTTTGCACTTCGCCGGTTTTCAGCGTAGCATAAAAACCACCCTTCTCCTCAATGTCCAAGAAAAGTTTCCATGCCTGTTCGGCAATGGAGTGTGTCAAAACTTCAATGTAATAAGATCCGGCCGAAGGGTCTACTACTTTATCGAAGTGACACTCTTCGCGGAGGAGCAACTGCTGATTACGGGCTATCCGTTCGGAGAAGTCGTCGGGTGTTTTGTAAGTACAATCAAAGGGGATTACGGTGATACTATCTACTCCGGCGATAGCAGCCGACATAGCTTCTGTTTGAGAACGGAGCAAGTTGACATGTGCATCGTATAATGTCATGTTCCATGCCGACGTTTGCGCGTGGACATAAGCTTTATTACTGCACTGTCTTTCCGGTTTGTAGGCATCCGTTATTTCCGCCCACAGCCAACGTGCTGCCCGAAACTTGGCAATCTCCATGAAATAGTTGGAACTTATCCCGTAACTAAACCGGATTTTATCTGCAACCTCATCGGGTCGAAACCCTTTGTCGGACAGGTGGGCGATTAATTCATTACCCCAAGCTAGCGCGTAACCCAACTCTTGGGTGATATATGATCCTGCATCATTGAAAAGGTGTGCATTGACGGAAAGGACACGGTAATTTGGAAGCTCTTGCGAAGCGGTTAATACTTCAATGGTTTCCTTTACCCAATCGTCGACGGCCATCCCCCGTACTAACGGACTTTTAAAAGGGTTATAGTTTACGGATCCATAACATTTCGATAAGTCAACGGACTCGTCTTTGAAGTGATTGGTCAAGGTCTGAAGTAATCCGGCTACCTTGCTGTTGCAAACAGTGAAGTTAAGCTCCACACAATCCAGATAGATACCGTTAAGCAGGGTAGCAATGTTTTCTTTTGTCACCTCTACACCCTCTATGAGGAACCCTAAAGCAGTAACGCCCTTTTGCAATATATCCAGCGCTTTGGCATTTGCAGCTTTAAAGTCAACCACAACGATATCTTGTCGAACGTTCCAATTGTTCTCTTTTTTTGTTCCCCTGACGAATGGAAATTCATCCGGTAATGAAGTAGTAGTCTTCAAGCCTTCAATGTCTTCACGACGATAGAAAGGATTGACATTAAACCCTTCGTTAGTTCGCCAAACCAATTTCTTTTCAAACGGTGCCCCTTTGAGGTCAGCCGTTATTTTCTCCATCCACTCCGTTGTAGAAACGGGGGAAAATTCAGAAAAGAGTTTTTCCTTTTGTCCTTCTTCTACCATAATATCGCAACATGTATCACCTAAAAAACGACCGCCAAAGGTACTATTTTATACAAATACAAGAAGTTTCTTACATTTAATAAGGAGGGCGGTAGCGACTGGGATGTAATGCATCTTCAAAAATATTCAGGTAGGACTTGTAACGTGACGGATAAATCCGCCCGTCATGAAGAGCCTCAAGCACGGCGCATCCCGGCTCATGCCGGTGTGTACAATTATCAAAACGGCATTCTTGCGCGATGTGAAAGAGATCGGGAAAGTAATGAGTGACCTCTTGGTGGCCTATATCAATGGTGGCAAAGCCCTTGATACCCGGAGAGTCAATGAGATAAGCGTCTTGAAGATAAGGTATGACAAGTGAGGCTGTGGTGGTGTGGGTACCTCGGTGATGACGTTCGGAAAGTTCCCCGACGGGTAATTTGGCATCAGGAACGAGGTAGTTGATAAGGGATGTTTTACCTACACCGGAATGTCCGGAAAGAAGGGTCAGCCCTTTGACCAGATCGGCGCTTAGTTCCTCAATCCCTTCGCCGTTATATGTGGAAATAAGCCGTGACGGATACCCGATACTTCCATATAGTTCAATAAGACGCAGGGATTCAGTACGCTCGTTGGCGGTATAACGATCGGACTTATTAAAGGCGAGGATGACAGGGATATTGTAAGCCGTAGCGGTGGCGAGAAAGCGATCAATAAAAATTGTGGTTGTAGGAGGATGGCTAAGATTAGCGAGCAGGAGGGCGCGATCAATATTGGCGGCAAGGATGTGCGCTTCTTTCGAGAGATTGGTGGAGCGGCGGATGATGTAGTTACGTCGTGGGGCAATGGCTGTAATAAGGGCGGTAGCATCGTTGAGAAAACTCAAGGTCACAATATCACCGATGGCCACCGGATTAGTCGTCTTAACCTTTTTGAGACGGTGGGCATTAGATAATGTACACGTAAAAACTTTCCCTTCGCAGGTACGTACGTCGTATCGGGAACCCGTGTTTCGAGTGACGAGGCCTTGCAGCTCCATCAGACGGTCATGATTTCCTTTTCTTTGGCCGCAGTGAGTTCGTCGAGACGTTTGATATACTTGTCGTGTATTTTCTGTACATCAGCTTCAGTATCCTTCCCAAGGTCTTCAGGAACACCCTCTTTGACAGATTTCTTGATGAGGTCAATCATTTCACGACGAATGTTGCGAACACCAATTTTTGCCGACTCGGCCTCTTGTTTAGCTTGCTTGACAAGTTGACGGCGGCGCTCTTCGGTCAGTGGCGGGATATTCAGTCGGATCACCTCCCCATTATTATCAGGGGTAATCCCTACGTCTGAATTGAGAATAGCCTTTTCTATTTCCTTGATGAGGGATTTTTCCCAGGGCGTGACAAGAATAGTCTTGGCGTCGGGTGTATTCACGGACGCCACGTTGGTAAGAGGAACAATACTGCCGTAATAAGACACTTTCACCCCATCCAATATTTTAGGGTTAGCCTTTCCCGCACGGATACGCCCCAGCAGTTCATCTAAGTGAGTTGCTGCTTGTTCCATCTTAGCTTCCGCCTCTTTTACGTATTGCTTGATATCAATCATAGGAGTAGATTATTACGTCCAATTACGCGGCAAAGGTATATCTTTGTCGCCGTAAAGTAAAAGGGATTTTGCGGGGAAATAATAGAGTATGCGCGGGAAGACGTGGATAGGGTGTTTATGCTTGTGTGTAGCCTGGAATGGTGTCGCCCAGCAACAGCTGGGGATGACAGTGCGGGGTGTTGTGACATCGGTTGCCGACGGACAGCCGGTAGTAGGGGCAACCGTTGTACAGGAAGGAACCACTAACGAAACAACGACAGACCGTTTGGGCGAGTTTCTATTAACGGTGCCTCCTGGAAGTAATGTGTTAGTTTCATCGGCTGGGTACATCCGGCAAACGGTACCTCTTAAAGTCGGGCAAACCCTCTACCGCATACGCCTTCGTACGGAGGAAATGACACAGGAGGAACGTCTTTGGGAACCGGTAACAGTCACTTTGGATGAGATGTTGCAGGCGAAGGTGGCGGGGGTACAAGTGTTCCGTAACTCTTGGGCGCCTGGGTCAATCGGGACGGTGAGTGTAGCCGGTGCGCAGGGAGACCCGCTGTATGTAGTAGATGGGATACCTTGGAGCAGTGACGATATTGAAGCCTTGGCATCGTCGGATATTGTAAATATAGAAGTGCTCAAGGAAGCTACAGACATAGCCCTCTACGGGACGGAGGGGGAAGAAGGGGTTATCCTCATCACTACGCGTGGCGGGAAAGCAGGAGTTACAACGATTACCTACGATGGAGGTGTATCGTTGCAAGAAACAGGACGCATCATGCCTCACATGAACTTGCGTGAATATGCAACCTATGCTCGGGAGCATTGGCAGCAGGTACCGGCCGCGTTTTTGGACCCTTCCTTGTTGGGTGAAGGGACGGATTGGCAGAAAGAAATATTCCGTCAAGGGTTGATGCAGACGCACCAGGTCAGTCTTCAAGGAGGTACGGAACGCTTAAAGTTGGCAGCCTCTTCCGGATGGATGGAGCAAAAAGGAACAGTGATTGGTTCGAATTTCTCTCGTTTCCATGCACGTGTACGGGTGGATGCCAATGTAACTAAATGGCTTGCTGCCGGTGCTTCCCTGTCTTTTGCACAGGTAGAAAAGACGAGTGTCAACGAAAGTCTCTTTGCCACACTCCTCACTGCGCCGCCGGATATACCGGTATATAACTTTGATGGAAGTTGGGGAGGGGATCATCCCGTTTGGAACGCGCTTACTCAAGGACAAAACTACGATAAAGAATACATCGCAGGGATACTCTATGCCGAGCTTACTCCCTTCAAAGGTCTTTCCTTGCGGAGTGAATACGGGTTTCAAGACGATAGAAATTATTTTAATGGTAAACCTGATTATGGGCAATCCTACTGGAGATGGAAGAATAGGTTGACTTATACACATACCAAAGGGCATCACCGTATTGACTTCCTTGCCGGTTTCGAGGCAATGTCTTTTGTATATGGTAATGGCCAGGCCCTCTATGGCAACTTCCGTTATGAATACGATAGACGCTACCATGCTGCGCTAACCCTGCGTGCCGACGCTAACTCCCTTTTCTCTGGTAACAACGCCGAGCTAATGCCGGGACTTTCTTTAGCTTGGTCAATTGCCGACGAACCTTTCTTGCGGGGAAACCCCTATCTCTCTACCTTAAAACTCCGTGCCGGTTTTGGGGGGTGTGGCGAGAATGAAGGGATAGACCTCGCTTTCTTCGAAGACCGCCTTGCACTGATTTTTGATACCTACCGCCGTGTCTATGACGACGAACTTGACGATAGGGGATACGACTTCTCCCTGCGAACCGTCAATATAGACCTCCCCAATGTCCGCTGGACTTCCACCCTCCATACCTCTATCTTCTCCGGTGCCCTCTTTGCCTTTCATAACTCCGCAATTTTTCGGGGCTTCGAAGCCTCCCTCTCCCTCACCGGCTCCAATAGCTCACGCAATCACCTTGTTTACGACGCCTTTGGAGGAACAGACGGCTTGCATACGGTTGTATATAGTTTCAAATCCGACGCCTTTATCCGTATACATAGTGCCGCTATCGGATACTCCTTCCCTGCCAAACTCATTAGGCCTCTCTCCATCGGCGCCCTTAAAATACAAGCCTCTGTACAAAACCCATACGTCTTTACCGCCGGCGGTGGTTTTGACCCCGAAACAAATATCTTTGGCTATCCCCCTTACCGTGCCGCCACACTTGCCCTTCATGTCCGCTTTTAATTGCAAACCTTCTTATTAATCTTGGTAAGATGTTGTATACAAAAAAGGTACCTCTTTTCTTTGTTTCCCTCCTTGTCATTGCCGCTTGCTTCGCTTGTGAGAATAAGGAAGAAGAGCCGGAAAGTAAGGTCGTTGTCCGTTACATACGGTTCACCGACCCCTCTAATACTGTCCCCTTATTAAGAGCACCGAAGGGGAGTACGATAGCCTTCGTGGGAGAAGGGTTGGAAAAAGTATGTGGCGTCAGTTTCAATGGGATAAAGGCAGTGCTGAATCCTGTTTTTGTCACCTCAAATTCCCTTATCGTCACCATCCCCAGTGAAATCCCCGACGACATCACACACACTATACACCTATACACCACCGATGGCCTCCTCATAGCTTATTTCCCTTTTATTGTGGAACTCCCTCCTCCGGTTATCACATACGTCTCCGATTTACAGGCAGCCGACAGCGTTGAGGTGACCCTTTACGGTGCACATTTTTATACTAACCCGCAAGGCGATCCGCCGGGCGTCACCTTCACCCCCGAACTTGAAGCCGAAGTGCTCATCGCAGCACGTGATTGCCTCGTAGTCCGTGTCCCTATGGCTACTCAGCAAGGCGCTGTCACCGTGACAACAGAGTACGGCAAGGCCGTTTCACCTTCTATTTTCCGCGATACAATCCCTGAGAAAGAGGTATCCGGTGAGGATGAGATACCTGTCGAAAATGACCTTATAACCGAACCTGACGCCTGAGACTCTTGCGAGTTCTTCGATTTTGTGTATGTTTGTCTGCCTTTCAACGTAAGAAGTAGTGGAAAAATGAAAGGGAAAATGCGGAGATACGCCGTAGTGGAGCGGATAGTTGGTAACAAAATGACAGTGCGCATGCCTTGTGAACCGGCTTGTGAGGGGTGTGCTGTGGGGTCGATATGCGGTGAAGGAGAGAAAGAAAAGAGGCTGGAGTTGAGCTTTAAAGAAGGAGAAAAGTTTATAGAGGGAGAAACAGTTTTGCTAAGTGGACGGGATTCGCAAGGAATGGGGGCGATATTTCTTGCTTTTATAGGGCCGATGCTGGGGATGGTGGGTGTGACGGCAGGAGGGTTGGTTTTAGGATGGGGAGAGGTTGTTAGTGGCTTGGGAGGTCTTTTGTTTTTAGGGATTTACTTTGGTGGTTTGTATATATGGCGCGGTAGTATGGAAAAGCGATTCAAATTGACGGTACACAAACAGCATCCGCTATGATTATGACAGCCACTCTATCGTTGGGAATAATCGGTGCAGCAGGCGCGGCCTTGCTGTATGTGGTGTCGAAAAAATTCGAGGTAAAAAAAGACCCCCGCTTGGATTTGGTGCTGGAAGCCTTACCGGGAGCAAATTGTGGAGGATGCGGTTATGCCGGTTGTGGAGGTTTTGCCACTGCTTGTGTGGAGGTTGATACATTGGAGGGTCTGTTATGCCCCGTCGGGGGAGCAACAGTCATGGAAAAAATCGGCGAAATATTGGGGATCACAGGATTGAGTGGAGGAGTGGAACCGATGGTGGCGGTGGTACGATGTGAAGGAGAACGAAGTGTACGTGCTAAAGTGAATACCTATAACGGAGTGCCACAATGTACTATAGCGTCGGCCTTATATGGCGGCGAGACAGGGTGCACTTTTGGCTGTCTGGGTTATGGCGATTGCGCGAATGCCTGTTCCTTCGGTGCTATTCTTATAAATGATGAGACGGGGCTTGCCGAAGTAAATGAAGAACGCTGTACGGCTTGCGGCGCTTGTGTGAAAGCCTGCCCAAAGGGTATCATTGAGTTGCGGAAGAAAGGACCAAAAAGTCGGCGGGTGGTCATTCTTTGTAGTAACGAAGAGAAAGGCATTGTCTGTCGGAAAGCTTGTAAACGGGCTTGTATTGGTTGTGGTAAATGTGTTAGGGAATGTTATTTTGAGGCGATCAAAGTAGAGAATAACCTTGCCCGCATTGATCATACGAAATGTAAGCTCTGCCGTAAATGTGTGAAAGTTTGTCCTCAGGGAATTATCAAAGAGATAAACTTTCCTGTAGAATCCTTACGTGCATAAGCCGGACAGCAATGAATAGATGGGGAAAAAGAATGTGACTATGACAAAGACGTTTCGAATAGGAGGCATTCACCCGCCGGAGAATAAACTATCTGCCGGACAGGAAATAATCCCTTTGGATATACCGGCGCGGGTAATCATCCCTATGGGACAACACATTGGAACTCCGGCCAACCCCCTTGTGCAGAAAGGAGCGAAAGTCAAAGTAGGCACTTTGTTAGGTGAAGCCGCAGGTTTCATTTCGGCTGGTGTACATTCGCCCGTATCGGGAACGGTGGAGAAGATTGATACGGTGATTGATACAAGTGGGTACAAGCGGCCGGCTGTATATATAGAGGTGGAAGGTGATGAATGGGAAGAGGATATAGACCACAGTGTAGCCGTAATCCATAACTGTACCCTCTCTCCCGAACAGATCATCCGGAAAATCGCTACCGCCGGCATCGTGGGAATGGGTGGGGCTACCTTTCCTACCCACGTAAAACTGTCTCTCTCGCCGCTTGCAACCCGTGCCGAGGTATTGATCATTAATGCCGTAGAGTGTGAACCTTACCTGACGGCAGACCACGCATTGATGTTATCTAAGAGTGAAGAAATATTAATCGGCATTTCCCTGCTCATGCAAGCGGTGAAGGTGCAACGGGCTATCATAGGCATTGAGAAAAACAAGCCTGATGCCATTGACACCTTGAGCCGGTTGGCAAAACGTTTTGAAGGTATAGAAGTGATACCTCTCAAGGTACAATACCCTCAAGGTGGCGAGAAGCAGTTGATTGACGCCCTCCTCTGCCGTCAAGTCAAGAGTGGTGCTTTGCCCATTTCCGTCGGAGCCGTAGTCCAAAATATCGGGACGGCCTTTGCCGTCTATGAAGCTGTACAGAAAAATAAACCCCTTATTGAAAGGGTCGTCACCGTAACAGGCAAAGCCTTGGCAAAGCCTTCCAATTTCAAAGTCCGTATCGGCACCCCCATCTCCGCCTTGATTAATGCTGCAGGTGGCCTTCCGGCTGATACCGGCAAGATCATCGCAGGTGGCCCCATGATGGGCAAGACTTTAATCAACTCCGACGTTCCCGTCACCAAAGGTACCTCTGGCATCCTCTTATTAACAAAGAAAGAATCCCTCCGGCCTCCGGCCAATAATTGTATACGTTGTGCCAAATGCCTCACCGCCTGTCCTATGGGACTTAATCCAACCCGCTTAGCCCTGCTTACCGAGTTTATGCAATGGGATAAGGCCGAAGATAATCACATCGTGGACTGTATCGAATGTGGCTCCTGTAGCTACACTTGCCCCGCCGCACGTCCCTTATTAGATCACATCCGCCTCGGCAAGAATAATGTAATGACTACTATCCGTACCCGCAAGGCAGCCGGCGTTTAAACTCTTAATCACACCATTATGCTCTACGTCTCCCCTTCCCCTCACATCCACAGCGGTGATTCCGTAAGCAAAAACATGCTTAACGTCCTTTTCGCCCTCATCCCTGCCTTCTTTGTAGCCCTTTATTACTACGGACTCGGCTTCCTCATTGTCTCCACCCTCTCCGTCGCCGCTTGCGTGGTCGTTGAGTGGCTCATCCAAAAATTCCTCCTCCGCATCCCCACCTCCATCTCTGATGGCTCCGCCATCCTCACTGGCGTACTCCTCGCTTTCAATCTCCCCTCTAACCTTCCCCCTTGGATCGTTATCATCGGTGCCATCGCCGCTATTGCCATCGCCAAAATGCCCTTCGGTGGACTCGGTAACAATATATTCAACCCCGCTCTCGTCGGCCGTATCTTCTTGCTCATCTCCTTCCCCGCCCAAATGACCTCATACCCAGCCCCTTCCCCCCTCTCTCTCTCCTACACCGACGCAATCTCCTCCCCAACTATCCTCTCTCTCCTCTCTGCCTACGGCACACCCGCCCTCCCTTCCCCTTCCTTGGCCGCTAACCTCCTCCCTCCTCACACCGCCGGCTCACTCGGCCTCGTCGGTGGTCTCGCACTCCTTGCCGGTGGTATTTTTCTTTTGCTTCGCAAAACCATCTCTTGGCACATCCCCATCTCCACCCTTGCCACCGTGCTTGCCTTCACTGCCATCTTCCATGCCATCGACCCCCTCACTTACGCTCACCCCCTCATTCACCTCTTTTCCGGCGGTCTCCTACTGGGTGCCATCTTCATGGCCACCGATTACGTCACCTCCCCGATGACTCCCGCCGGTATGCTCCTCTATGGCTTCGCCATCGGCCTTCTCACCGCCATCATCCGCCTTTTCGGTGCCTACCCTGAAGGCATGGCCTTCGCCATCCTCATCATGAACGCCTTCACCCCTCTCATCAACTCCTATACTAAACCTAAACCCTTTGGACTCCGCTAAATCATGAAAAAACTCAGCTCCTCCCTCCCTAATATGCTCCTCTCTCTTACACTTATCGCCGCCGCCGCCGGCGCACTTCTGGCTGCCGCCAACCACCTCACCTCCGCCCCCATCGCCAAAGCCAATACTGCCGCACTGGCCGCCGCACTTAACACCGTCTGCCCTCCCCACAACAACGACCCCCTCCACGATGCCTTCCGCATCTCTTCCTCTGAAGGTGACTCCCTTACTGTCTTCCCCGCCTTCCAAGACTCCACCCTCACCGGTGCCGCCGTCCAATCCTCTTCTCCTAACGGCTTCGCCGGTAACATTACCCTCCTCGTCGGCTTCGATAACGACGGCACCATTATTAACTATGCCGTCCTCCAACACAACGAAACACCCGGACTCGGCTCCAAGATGGACGCTTGGTTCCGCAACCCTAACACCAACCAAAATATACTCGGCCGCAAGGCCGGTAACCTTACTCTCTCCAAAGATGGTGGCGACGTCGATGCCATCACCGCCTCCACCATCACCTCCCGCGCCTTCCTCCATGCCATCAACCGTGCCTACACCTCCTTCCTCAATTCCTCCAACCTTTAATCCGCTATCATGAAAAAGTTATTCCTTAACGGCATTTTCTCCCAAAACCCCACCTTCGTCCTCTTACTTGGCATGTGCCCCACCTTGGGCACCACTTCCTCCGCCGCCAATGGACTTGGCATGGGGCTTGCTACCACCTTCGTCCTCCTCTGTACCAACACCGCCATCGCCGCTACCAAAAGCCTTATCCCCGACACCATCCGCATCCCTGCCTACATTGTCATCATCGCCGCCATCGTTTCCGTCCTCCAAATGGCTATCCAAGCTTACCTCCCCTCTCTCTACGCCTCCCTTGGCATCTTCATCCCCCTCATCGTCGTCAACTGCATCGTTCTCGGCCGAGCCGAAGCCTTCGCCGCCAAATCCTCCCCCCTCCCCGCCGCTATCGACGGCCTTTCCATGGGTCTAGGCTTCTCCTTGGCCCTCACCATACTCGGTGCTTCGCGTGAACTTTTGGGCACCGGCAAAGTCTTTAACCTCACCATCTTCCCTGACACCTACGGTGCACTCATCTTTGTTCTCGCCCCCGGCGCTTTCATCGCTCTGGGCTTCCTCATCGCTATCGTCCGAAGAGGCAAGTAGCTCCTCCGCTCTCGTGCAACTTACCACATTCGTGGTATTTCTCCCTTGATCTTTCTACCCTTCCTTTGCGCATCGGTAAATACCTTCGCGCAAAACAGATATGGCACACAAGTTCAAGCAAATCGCTATCTACGGTAAAGGTGGCATCGGTAAATCGACCACCACCTCCAACATTTCCGCTGCCTTAGCCGATGCCGGCTACACCGTCCTTCAGTTCGGTTGCGACCCCAAATCCGATTCCACCAACACTCTCCGCGATGGCAAGTACATACCCACCGTCCTTGACCTCCTCCGTGCCAAACCTAAGGTCGATGCCCACGAAGCTATCTTTCAAGGCTTTAAAGGCGTCTACTGTGTAGAAGCCGGTGGCCCCGCTCCTGGCGTCGGCTGTGCCGGACGTGGTATCATTACTGCCGTCGAACTCCTCAAACAGCAAAATATCTTCCACGAACTCAACATTGACATCGTCATCTACGACGTGCTTGGCGACGTAGTCTGCGGCGGCTTCGCCGTACCCATCCGCGAAGGTATCGCTCGACACGTCTTTACCGTCTCCTCCTCCGACTTCATGGCCATCTACGCCGCCAATAACCTCATGAAGGGTATCCAAAAGTATTCCAACACCGGCGGTGCACTTTTCGGCGGCATCATCGCCAACTCAATCAACAACACCTACCAACGTTCCATCATTGATGACTTCGCTACCAAAACCTCTACCCACGTCGTCGAATACGTCCCCCGATCCATCACCGTCACCCAGTCCGAACTCGCCGGCAAAACTACCATTGAGGCACAGCCTAACTCCGCTCAGGCCGATATCTACCGCTCACTCGCCCGCAAGATTATTGACCACACCGAATCCATCGTCCCCGCACCACTTGACGTCGATGCTCTCCGCAATTGGTCATCCTCTTGGGCTAATCAACTCCTGGCTATCGAATCCGGTGAGATACGCGACCCCCAGTCCGGTATCTAAACCTACACCCTGTCCTCCTCCTCTTTCCCTTCGGGCTATCTAAGAGGCTGCCCTTCCACCGATAGTCTCTTTTTTAGTGTACCTTTGTGGGGGAAGGGTTTACCATATATACAATGTAAAGAAAGGGAGCGATGAAGCTATTTGACGTGTATTCGTTATTACCGGTGGAAATTGTGAAGGGGTTGGGGGCAAAGGTGTGGGATGCTAAGGGTGTGGAGTACTTGGATTACTATACGGGACATGCAGTGGTGTCGATTGGGCATAGCCATCCGTATTACGTAAGTACCCTGAAGGCACAGTTGGAGAAGTTGGGGTTTTACTCAAACTCGGTGGTCAATAGGTTGCAGAGCAGATTGGCCGAGCGAGTGGGGGAGGTGTCAGGGTATGAGGACTATACGTTATTTATGATCAATAGTGGGGCGGAGGCAAACGAGAATGCGTTAAAGTTGGCCTCGTTTGTCAATGGCAAGCGCAGGGTAATTGCCTTTAAGGGGAGTTTTCATGGGAGGACGTCGGCGGCGGTGGCGGTGACGGACAATCGGTCGATAGTGGCACCGGTGAATGAGGGTTTGGAGGTAGTGTTTGTACCGTTTAATGAGGCGGCGGCAGTAGAGGCGGAGTTAAAGAAGGGCGGGGTGACGGCGATTATCGTGGAGGCGATACAGGGGGTGGGCGGCATACGAATAGCGACGGATGAATTTCTTGTGTCGCTCGAAGAGTTAGCTACACGATACGATGCGTGCTTAATTATGGACGAGGTTCAAGCGGGGTGGGGGAGGAGCGGTCGATTTTTCGCGCATGAATGGGCGGGGATAAAGCCGGACATAATTACGGTGGGAAAAGGGATGGGGAACGGGTTCCCGGTGGCGGGAGTGTTGATAAGCGGGGGGATTGCGGCGAGAAAGGGGATGTTAGGAACGACGTTTGGGGGGAATCACTTGGCGTGTGCGGCGGCGCTGGCGGTGCTTGATGTGATTGAGGCGGAGGAACTTATCGCCAATGCGGAGGAGATTGGGGGGTATTTGATGGGGGAGATAAGGAAGATGGGGGTGAAGGAGGTGCGAGGAAAGGGATTGATGATAGGGATAGACCTGGAGGGGGGCGTGAAGGAGGTTCGCCGAAGGCTATTGGAAGAGCAACGGGTACTTACGGGGGTAAGCGGGGAGGATACGATCAGGTTACTCCCGCCGTTGAGTCTAAGGCGGGAGGAGGCGGAGGAATTTATAGAGAGGTTCAGGGCGGTGTTATGAGGTATTACAGTTTCGGGGAGTTTCTGGGGCGATATTTTCCATATAAGGTACAGAAGATAGCGGTGGATGTAGGGTTTAGCTGTCCGAACAGAGACGGGGTGAAGGGCTGGGGAGGGTGTACATACTGTGATGGGGGAAGTTTCAGTCCGGGGAGTAAGAGTGTGGGAGAGGGGATAGCTTTTTTTGCGCGGAAATATGCGAACATGAAGTACCTTGTTTATTTTCAGAGCGGTACGGGAACGTATGGGGGAATAGATGTGCTGAGGGCGAGGTATGAAGGTGCGTTGGGGGCACATTCAGATGTGGTTGGGCTGGTGATTGGGACGAGACCGGACTGTTTGGGGGAGGAAGTGATTGAGTATTTAGCGGAGCTAAGGGAGCGTGTATTTGTATTGGTAGAGATTGGGATTGAGAGTACGAAAAATGAGACGTTGCGTCGAATCAATAGAAGGCATACGTGGGAGGAAGGAGCGGCGGCGGTTTGTCGTGTAGCGAGTCGCGGGATATTAGTGGGGGCACACGTGATACTTGGTCTGCCGGGAGAGGGATATGAGGACTATATGAGTCATGCGGAGCGGTTGGCGGAGTTGCCGTTAGCCACGCTGAAGTTACATCAACTGCAAGTAATTAAAGGTACGCGGATGGCGGCGGAGTATGAGGCCGGTGCAAGGGATTTCGGTCGGTTTGAGGTGGAAGAGTACGTGGATGTGGTAATAGATTTCATGGAGCGGACGCCGACGGGGGTTGCGTTCGACAGGTTTGTGGCACAATCGCCGGAGGATCGTCTTTTGCTCTCCGGATGGGGACTAAAAAATTATGAGTTCAGGGCTAAGCTGGAGAGACGTTTGGAGGAGCGAGGGACGAGGCAAGGGGTATTAGTGGCGTGAGCAAAGAATACCGGAAAGCAGGTAGGGGAGAGGGGGAAAAATACCGGAAATTAGGTATTGTGCGGAGCGAAAAGAAGGGAGACCTTTGCGAGTGGATAAAGGATCTTTCTCTTTATACATCTTACCATAGACAGAAGGACGAGGGCGGGCCTGTGAAGGTCTGCCCTTGTTAATTTTTCAGAAGAGTGAGTTGAAGAAGAGGAGGAGAGCGTGTTTGAGGGAGGCAGGATCGGGGAGGTGGGGGATGGGGACGATATAAAAGGAGTAATTATCGTGGGAGCGGAGGGAGCAAAGTTCGACGAGGTCATCTTTGATGGCATCGACGGGACGGTTTTCGGAGAAAAGCTGGGATAAAGATTCATCGGTAAGTGCTTCAAGGACGCCGTCGGAACAGAGGAAGAAAGAGTCGCCTTGTTTGACGTCGTAGAGGATATTAATTTCGGCGTCTACGGGGTGTGGGCTAGCCTGAAGGGCTTTAAGGATGACATTTTTGCGGGGATGGCTGCGAGCTTCTTGAGGGGAGATGATACCGAGGTTGACGTAGGAGTTGACAAGGGAATGGTCTTGTGTGCGAAAGAGGATGGCACCATTCCTGAACTGGTAGATGCGGGAGTCACCTATAAAAGCGGTGAGCACATAGCTATCGCCTACATAAATGAGGGTGAGGGTGGTGGCCATGTCGTGTGCTTGGGGGTGTAATGCGATGTACTCGTCGAAGCGGGTTTGTGCGTAGTGGATAGCTTTTTGGACGAAGTCTGGGGTAGGGTTCCCGTCAAGGAAAGCGGCGAAAAAGGATTGTATGGATTCACAAGCTAAGGCACTGGCGACTTCGCCTTTTTGGGAGCCACCGACACCGTCGCAGACGATAAACAAGCGCTGACGATGGGCGAGGGTTTCGGGCTGGGGGTAGATGGCATCCTCGTTATTTAGTCGACGGCCTGGGTCGCTGAAGGCGCAAGGTTTATCTGCTGTCACTGTGTTCATAACGGTATACCCTCATCTTGGCTGAGCTTACCCGTGGAAACGAAGGGTTGTATGACCGATGATGATTTCGTCGTTGTGATTGAGGATCGCCACTTCACCTTCGTCCAGGTAGCTGCCATTATAGAACGTACGGTTGCGGCTCTTATTATCCGACAGGAAGTGTTTATAGCCACCCCTTTCGTCTTTGGTTACCTCAATGCGGATATGCTCCCGGCTCATTGACAGGTCTTGGGTAACTATTGATAAAGAGGCTTGGGAGGTTGCCGATTTTCGACCTATCATGTTGATGCCTTCTGTTAGGGCGAGGACTTGTGTGGCAGTATTGTCGCCGGCTATTACCGTGAGGCTACCTAATGTTTTTCTTCTGGTTCCCCGCACTAATACGGTATCGGTGTCAGCCTGCTTTTCCAGCAAGGATACAGGTATTTCTTTACGGCAAGCCGGACACTTGAATAAACGAATATCCGCAGGTAATTTCTGCTCATCTACCTTCAACCCTACATCACAGTGCGGACACCGGAGAGGGATCATATAATCAGCAGTACGTCATTGTCTATGCCCGTATTCCAATCCGGCGACGACACATCCAATGTATCGGCTTCCGAGAGCAAAGGAGTATCGTCTGAGAGCATAATAAAGTCACCCTCATTGCTTTGAGGCAAAGTAAAAGTACTGTCATCCAATACTATTACCTCATCATTATAGTTATCAATGCTAACGAATGTACCCCTATCACTTTTCATGGCCTTGCTGTTTTTTTCTATAACACGTATTTCTCTCTAATGCGAGCAAAGATAAATACAATATTCCACATACAATACATATCCCATAAATAGGCTACATCCGATTAACCCAGGCAGAGGCTTTTGTGGATACAGGGAGGCAGTTCTTGGGGATAATGGGTGACGTAGGTCAGGGTCTTTCACAAAGGCGCGTGCCAACAGGAGCATCCGTTGTTCGCCGGAAGAAAGGGTCAGGAACAACCGTTCCTTCAAATCGCCGATGCGTTCTTTAATTTCCCTGCGCCGTTGGCTCCCAACAAAGCCCACTTCTCTGAGTTCCGTACTTCCCAGTCAATACCGCCATTGTTTGGAGTAACGGTTGTATCCCCAAGCGTTGCAGCAATCCCGTACTTTTCCCATTATGCGCGCAAGGTAAGACAAAAAGGAGAGTGCGGGGGATTAGTTACCTTCGCGGCCGAAAGAAAAAGGTGTACCGGACTGTGTTAGGAATAGAATGAGATGGTAACTATATTGATTGCAGACCCTTCACCCATCGTGCGCGTGGGAGTGGCAACGATGTTACAAGAAATATTCGTCGCCAGCCTACACATTATTTTTGTAGAAAATGGGGATGACTTTCCCGAAAACCTTCAAAAGGAACAGCTCTCACTGGTATTTATCAATCCTTCGTTAATAGGACGCCAATCTGTAAAAACATTAAAAGAAGAATGGGGGTACCCTGCGGTATTGGCAATCGTTTATCAGATACACGAGCCTTACCTTCTCTATGGATACGATACCTTTCTGAGCATCTATGACGGCAAGGAGGAAATACGGAACAAGGTGAAGAAGTATTGCAAGAAAGTCATCCTTGAGAAGGAAAAACTACCCGAACAGGAACAGGATAGCCACCAGCCACTCACCCAGCGGGAAGAGGAAGTCATCGCCTGCATCGCCAAAGGAATGACCACACGTCAGATTGCACAAGCGCTTTTCCTCTCCGAACTTACCGTCTATACCCACCGGCGCAATATTGCCGATAAACTCAAGATTCATTCCATCAGTGGCCTGACGGCATACGCCATCTTGAATAGGCTTATTGATATTAGCGAAATCAAAGGCTGACCTCTTCCAGCAGCTGGGCAAATCTCCCTGCTTGTTCTTTTCGCGAATAACGTTGTAGTACATCAGGCGGCACACTTACCGAAGTTTGTCCTTTCTCTTGCCAAAGGGTGTATTGCTGTTTTAGGAAATCACTGACCTCTTCCACCGTCGTTGCTGCCACACCGGCTTTGGACTCCTCCAGAGCGGCGGATAGGCAACCTTCATCGCTACGGACGCAAAGCACCGGTTTACCGATGGCCAGATATTCGAAGAACTTTGTAGTCATGATCCCTTGCGTTCCTCTGTCGGACGACAGGTTGGTTAGTAGCAATAGTACGGAACTACCGTTGAGGATGCGGGGAACCTCCATCGCCGGTACAAAACCGTGAATATCCATATAAGCCTCTACCCCTTCCTTAGAGGATTCCTCTTCCACCACCCGACGGGAGGACTCATCTATATACCACTGTACCTTGCATCTTTCCGGCGTCAGGAAGCCCTCCTCTGTCAGTCGCCGCAAGGCTTGCATCAGTAGCGAAGGGTCATTCACCGTAGTGCTCAGAAGCCTTCCGGTGTAAGTGATTAGGAAGTGGTCGGAAGCTATCGCCTGGGGATGGAACAGCTCCGGATCATACCCGTTGTAGATAAGTTCCGTGCGGGGATTATAGCGGGAGAGTGTTTCCACATGCCAACGGGAGACGGTCGTCACCGCTGACGCCTGCCTCAGTGCTTTATTGCGCCGATATAGGTGTATCGCTCGAAACCTCTTCAACACTGCTTGACGGAGCAAGAGAGGCAACTTCAGCTTATGTTCGGTATATTCCCCTTTGTCTTGGGGACATTGTTCGAGGATATCCCTCAGGTCGGCTACCATCGGCAGATTGTAGTGCTTTGCTATCCTTACCGCCGCCATCAAGGGAAAGGAGCGGAAGGTGCTGCATAGCAGGGCGTCAAAGTGTTGCGTCTCGCACACTTTTTTTACCTCGCGGTACATCCTCCTGTCTTTGTATCCCACCAGCATATCCGCTACAAAAGTTAGCCCCCATGTAATGTTTCTTAACCACTTCGGGCTTTGGGGGTAAAAATTGACCCATCTCGTTTCCACGAAACCGGAAGGAAAGGGGGCGGTGTATTCATCGGAGGTATTTTCCGCCACCACTATGGCTTCCCAGCCATAAAAGGGTAAGTATTTGCAAAGAAAGCCCATACGAGGACCAAAGGCCGGTGGAAAGATATCGCAGACAATCAATACCCGCTTCACAGGCTACAGGGCGATTTTGCCTACCCGCCTACTATGCCTGCCTCCCTCAAACTCTGTGGTCAGGAAAACGGACAGCACCGCTATGGCCATTTCTTCAGAAATAAAACGTCCCGGTAGCACCAGGACGTTGGCATCGTTGTGCGCCCGTGAAAGATGCGCTACTGCCGTTTCCCAGCACAATGCCGCCCGGATACCTTGATGCTTGTTGAGAGTCATAGCTATCCCGTTACCGGTGCCGCAGACTGCAATACCAAGCTGCACCACCCCGCTTTCAACGGCTTCCGCCAAAGGGTGTGCAAAATCAGGGTAGTCACAAGCGTCGGGACTGTATGTGCCGAAGTCTTTATAGAGGATATTTTCCTGGTCAAGACGGATGCGGACACATTCCTTCATCAGGAATCCCGCGTGATCGCTACATAAACCTATGGTTGTCGACATCATGGAGGTTTTTGGGCGGCAAATGTACTGCTTACTTCTGAATATGAACCCCTACGAGCCGATCGTACTTCTCTCCAAGTGGACGGTAGTAGACGTAGATTGAATATTCGTTTTCTGTTTGGTAAAAATCACCTTCCAAAGGAGCTGTCACACCTTGATTGCTTCCCCAGGGCACGAACAGGTATTCATAATTATACTGTCCTTGTTTGAGAAGTAAACACTGCTCGTAACACCCTCCCTCCGCATCATAACGC
Source organism: Tannerellaceae bacterium (assembly GCA_031288615.1). The sequence goes on along the minus strand of JAITRC010000009.1, from coordinate 2,245 downwards.
ATCCGGTTCTCTTCCGTAAAGGCATATCCGCTCAAACCTCCGGAGAGATACACATCCCCTCCTGCCAACTGCGGTGAGTTTAACCGGAAATGGACAAAGAAATAATCCGCTTCCACACAAGGGTCGCGACAAGGGACACAATTCACCAGAAAACCGCCGTTCATATCCCTATCGTAGAGATAAGCTTTACGAGCTTTATCTTCCACTATCGTCACGTGGTACAGTCCTTCATAGACACCGATAGCTTCTACCCTCATCCCCCGTTCTCGTGGGGTAAGAAACTCACAGCGACGAAACTCATTACCCGCCTCAAAGACCAATTCAGGAAGATTGACATAATCCAGACGGCTACCGACAATGGTGAAGGGTTTTACTCCCTTCACGAAATTGTCGCGACGCCCGTTCCGGTATACCGTTACCGTTAAATCCCTTTCCGTCACTCTCTGCCCAAGTCCTTTTGTTTCGATTGAGAAATCCAACTGCTGACTGCCGGAGTAAGTATCCGTTAACGTATTCCCTGTGATACTGCCGTTGAAGGTTATCCTACTTTCACATACACAAAAACAAGCTGTGACCAGCCAATCGCCGGTTTCCTTAAAGAACTGTACGGCGTAATACCCCGACACTCGTGGTGCTACGTCTTCGTTGGGCAACGATAAACGGTAATGCGTATACGACACTGTCGTTCCTCTCCCGCTCTCCATTTCCGTCACCGGCAAATCCTGAAAGCCCCGTATATATTCTCTCTCCGTCAGCTGGGATTGTTGCCCGTTTTCGTCGCAATGGATGATCCGGTAAGTGATTCGTTCCCATCCTCCTGCTGATATTTCTCCTATTCCTTCAATGAGGTCAAACTCAATCACCACATTTTCACCTTCCTCTATCCAGGGGATAGCACCTCCCTGACCATTACCTTTTACTTCTAAAGAGCCTACCCCTTCGCTCCATGCCGTCACGAATCTCTCCCTCCCGTCGACCGACATCACCATCATCCCGCAGAGGAACACAGCTGCTATATACTTGCTCATCCCTTACCCTACCTCACTATGATCTCATCAATCACCTGTTCGCCCATCGTTGCGTTCACCCGCTCAATCAACGATGCCTTCCCCATCACCAATTCGTTCCGCAACGCCGACGATGCCACCGACATATATACCTTACGTTCCCGCAAGTATATCCCCTGCACATAAACTGCCCTGCTTCCCAATAGCTTCTCCAAAGATTCCCGCACCGCAGTCTCCCGTAACTTCTCTCGTAACTTCCCGCAATCCTCCCCAGCCAGAAACTCTTTCAACACCTCCCCCACATGTGCTACTCCCGTCCTTCGCATACCCTTTCCCTTTCCCGACAAATATAGGAAAAATCTACTTGGTGGTTTGTAAGTGAAGATATACCTTTACACTTTGGAAACAAGCCTTTCGTGGGTGACAATGAAGGAAATAACTACAACCGACAATACTTTTTTCGTCGAAATCGGCGAACTGCTGCAAAAGGCGCAAAGTACGGCGTATCATGCGGTTAATACTATGATGGTTAATACCTACTGGCACATAGGCAAGCGCATTGTTGAGCAGGAACAGCAAGGACAAAACCGCGCCAATTACGGTGAGTATCTTATCACAAAACTGTCTCGCTATCTGTCGGGTACATTCGGAAAGGGTTTTTCAGAGGCAAATCTGTGGAACATTCGACAATTTTATCTTGTCTTTCCCGACTTTGAGCAATTCTCTACGCACTGCGTAGGGAATTTGAGTTGGACAAATATCCGCTTGATTATGCGTCTTGACAATCAGCAGGAAAGGGAATATTACATTCGCGAAGCCAGCGAGCAAAACTGGAGCTCCCGCCTGCTTGAACGCAATATCAAAACAGGTTACTACCGTCGTTTGCTGTCCACTCAACAGCAAACTATTTCGCCTGCAACTCCCACTAGGTACAAATATAATCCGGCAGAGTTCATCAAAGACCCTTACGTCGCCGAATTTCTGAATGTACCCGAACTTTTAACGGGAAAAGAATCGTTGCTGGAAACAGCACTTATCAACAATCTGCAAAAATTCCTGCTTGAGCTGGGCAAAGGGTTTTCCTTTATTGCCCGTCAAATGCGCATAAGTACCGAGACCTCTCATTTTTATGTCGATTTGGTTTTCTACAACTACCTGCTGAAATGCTTTGTGATTATTGACTTGAAGACAAGTAAATTGACACACAAAACCATCGGACAAATGGACATGTATGTACG